>NZ_CP046523.1:521768-876036 GCF_021497885.1 Streptococcus oralis | reverse complement strand
CGCTAGATCCAAAAAATTCCAAGGAAATTATGGAAATTCTCCTTGAACTTCGTAATGCTAATAGAACAATTATCATCGCAACTCACAATCCTAGTATCTGGAAAATGGCTGATCAGGTAATTCATCTCTCTCAAGATGGAAAAGAATATACTTAAATACCAAAATCCCTTGTGGCTAAATAACCACAAGGGATTTTCAGTCATTTATGCTGCTTCTTTTAAGTAACATAGTGCAAATAATAAATACTTCCTGTTAAATCTCACCAAAACCAGCCATCATCATCATTTATTGGTTGGGCTTCTTTGATTTTTCGTGGTCCTGTTCCATACATTTCCGCATCAATCTCTTCCTTAGTTGGCAGGATAGAGGCAAGGATGATGTAAATAATCACACCGATTCCAAAATTTGCCACAGTGAAAATGGCGAAGAGAAAGCGGACTAGGGTTACATCAAGTTTCCACTTGTCTGATAGGCCAGCTAAAACTCCTGACACCATGCGATTTCGTCTCATTTTATAAAATTTTGTATTCATGATTTGTTCCTCTTTCGGTATTCTTACAAGTAGTATAGCATAAAACGGGAACAAGAACATCAGTCCTTAGGCCGATTTAAGATAACGAGTTTACCTCGGCAGACGCCACAGCGATAGCGTTTCGTGTCAATCTTTCTCTTGCGTTGATAGGTTTGTTGGCAAGATTGGCACTGATAGACTAGGTAACTATCCTGACTTTTCAAAGGTGGTACAAAGCGTAGTCCATCCACCTCTTTCAAAAGTTCCTTGAAATCTCGGTCCTTATGTCGATACCCCTTTTGCTGAAAATAAAGGTGATAGTGACAGAGTTCATGGCGCACGATTTTGCGAAAGACTTCCAAACCTAGTTCATTATAAATCTTAGGATTAAAATCCAAATGCCCATCCTTAGGGAAAAATCGTCCACCTGTCGTTCGCAGACGAGAATTCCACTGGGCTTGGTGCGTGAAAGGTCTACCAAAGTCTTCGAGGGAAACAGATTGAACGTACTCAGTTAGATTCATCTGGAGCTAGGAGCGACAGATTGACTTTTTCACGTTCGGTATCGATTTTCTTAACCCAAACCGTTACCAAATCTCCAACAGACACCACTTGACTAGGATATTTGATAAATTTGTGACTCATGTGGGAAATATGGATCAAGCCATCCTCGTGAATCCCAATATCAACGAATGCACCGAAATCAACAACATTACGCACCACACCTTCTAGCTTCTGGCCGACTTTTAAGTCTTTGATATCCAAGACATCTTGACGAAGCACAGGTGCATCAAAGGAATCACGGAAATCTCGACCTGGTTTGAGAAGGTCTGCAATGATATCTTTAAGCGTTTCTGGACCAAGGTCTAGTTCTTGCGCCATTTCCTTAACTGAAAGCGACTTAAGCTTGTTTTGTGCTTCTTCATTTAAGTCCTTGATATCCAAGCGTTTGAAGAGCTCCTTAACCGCAGCATAGTTTTCTGGGTGAACTCCCGTATTATCAAGGATATTGCTACTTTCTGGGATACGGAGGAAACCAGCAGCCTGTTCAAAGGTCTTGGCACCCAGACGAGGAACCTTCTTAATTTGGGCGCGTGAAGTGATTTTTCCTTCTCCCTCGCGGTATTTGACAATATTTTCAGAGATAGTTTTATTAAGTCCAGCTACGTGGGAGAGAAGTGCTGGGCTGGCTGTGTTGATATTGACACCGACTTGGTTAACCACGGTATCCACGACAAAGTCCAGACTTTCAGACAGTTTCTTCTGACTGACATCGTGCTGGTATTGCCCGACACCGATTGACTTAGGATCGATTTTGACCAATTCGGCAAGGGGATCCTGTAAACGTCGGGCAATAGAGATAGCAGAGCGTTTTTCAACAGTTAATTCTGGAAACTCCTGACGAGCAAGTTCACTGGCAGAGTAGACAGAAGCGCCACTTTCATTGACGATAACATAGCTAACCTCAGGAAAATCTTTCAGAACTTCCGCAACAAAGGCTTCGCTTTCCCGACTGGCCGTCCCATTTCCGATAGCAATAATTTCCACACCGTATTGACCAATCAAGTCCGCCAAATCTTTCTTGGCTTCTTCGATTTGACGAGCTGAGGCTGGTTTAACAGGATAGATGACTTGGGTCGTCAGCATTTTTCCTGTCGCATCAACGACAGCCAGCTTGGCACCTGTACGAAAGGCAGGGTCAAAACCTAGAACCACACGCCCTTTCAGCGGAGCAACCAATAGGAGATTACGCAGATTGTCAGAAAAGAGTTGGATAGCTCCTTCTTCTGCTTTCTCAGTTAATTCTGTCCGAATGCGTCGCTCAATAGCAGGCAAGACCTTTTTCTTAACTGACTGTTGAACAACTTCATCTATATAGGCATTTTTCACCTTAAAACGAGCAGCAAAGAAAGATAAGATACGGTCTGTCGCATGTTCAAAGCCAACCTTCAAAATACCTAGTTTTTCCCCACGATTGAGGGCCAAGGTACGATAACCCTGCATGTTGCCAACGGTCTCTGAAAAATCATAATAAATCTGAAAAACTTGTTTTTCATCGAGACTTTCATCCTTGACTTGCGAAGTGATTTTAGAGTGTCTAAACACTTCCTGATAGGTCAGTGAACGTAAAGTCACATCTTCCGATAAGGCTTCGACCAAGATATCAACCGCACCAGCCAAGGCTTCTTGACCAGTCGCAAAGCCTTCACAGACAAACTTCTCAGCCTCTTTCTCTAAGTCAGCTACATTCTGCAAAATCAAGCGAGCAAGAGGAAAGAGTCCAGCTTCACGGGCAATGGTTGCCTTGGTCCGACGTTTTTCCTTATAAGGAAGATAGAGTTCTTCTACGTCTGCTAATTTCTCAGCTGCCAAAATAGCTGCTTCCAATTCCTTGGTTAGTTTGCCTTGTTCTTGAATCTTAGCTAAGACAGCTTCTTTACGGTCGTTGAGATTTGTCAGACTTTTATCCAAGTCGATAATAGCCTTAATCGCCACCTCATCCAGACTACCAGTCATGTCCTTCCGGTAACGCGCGATGAAGGGAATTGTCGCCCCTTCTGCCGTCAGACTTAGAACAGTATCGATTTGCTTTAAGGTCACTCCCAAATCTTGGGAGATTTTTTCATATTTTTTATCCATAAACCTATTATACCATAAGGGACAAGGCTTGTTTCACCTTACCTGTTTTTACCTCTTTGATTCTCAAAATAAAAATAATCCCTTTTCCGCAAAATAATAGTATAATAGAGGTAGAATTTAGAAAAGAGGTAGGCCCATGGCTGTTAAATTTACGAAAACTGATGACTTGGACAAAATGTTTGAAGAATTTGCCAAACTTCCAGACTTAACACAGGTCACTTTCCCAGATGATAAAGATAAAAAAGAAAAAGTTGAGAAGAAAAAATAGATGACGATTTTCCAATCTCTTCCTCCTAGTGTATTACAAGCAGGGGCTATTTTTCTCTCCATTATCATTGAAGCCCTTCCTTTTGTTCTGATTGGGAGTCTCATTTCCGGCTGGATCGAAGTCTATATCACACCTGAAAAAGTCACTGAATTTCTCCCTCGCAATCGTTGGGGGAGGATTTTTTTTGGTACCTTCATCGGCTTTCTCTTTCCTTCTTGTGAGTGTGGAATCGTCCCGATTATCAATCGTTTTTTGGAAAAGAAAATCCCCAGCTACACGGCAGTTCCCTTTCTGGTGACTGCTCCCATCATCAATCCTATCGTTCTTTTCGCTACTTATTCTGCCTTTGGCAATTCAATAAAGCTTGCCTTCTTGCGAGCTCTGGGAGCGATTGTGATTGCTTTGGTGCTGGGTATTTTTCTAGGATTTTTCTGGAAGGAACCCATTCAAAAAGAGAATCATATCTATTGTCATGAACATGATTTTTCTCATTTGAAGCCTAGTAGAAAAATTCTTCAGATTTTTGTGCAGGCTATTGATGAATTTTTCGATATGGGGCGTTACTTGGTCTTTGGCTGTCTCTTTGCAGCTATCGTTCAGGTCTATGTTCCGACTCGGATCCTGACCTCTATCAGTGCTAGTCCACTTCTTGCAATTCTCCTGCTCATGTTACTAGCCTTTCTCCTCTCACTTTGTAGCGAGGCAGACGCCTTTATCGGCGCTTCTCTCCTCTCGAGCTTCGGCCTAGCGCCAGTCCTTGCTTTTCTGGTCATTGGCCCCATGCTTGATATCAAAAATCTCCTCATGATGAAACACTATCTCAAAGCGCGCTTCATCTGGCAATTCATGGGCATCGTGACTCTGCTTGTCTTGCTTTATTCTTACATGATGGGGGTGATGTTATGATTCGATTTTTCATTCTATTGGGCTATTTTGCTCTGACCCTTTATCTACAGCTATCTGGAAAGCTCAGCCACTACATCAACCTCCACTATTCCTATCTAGTCTATATCTCCATGGTCCTTTCTCTTCTGTTGGCTCTGGTGCAATTCTACATCTGGATTAAGAAAATCAACTCTCCCAGCCATTTAGAAAGTCGTCGAGCTAGACGAATCAGTATCCTTTTACTGTCTCTACCTCTCTTGATTGGAGTTGCCTTTCCGACAGTAAGTTTGGACTCGAGAACCGTATCTGCCAAAGGCTATCATTTCCCGCTTGCTGAGGGAATCGATACAGCTATTCAGGCAAGCGAAGGTACATCCAGTCAATACCTCAAACCCGATACCAGTACCTATTTTTCCAAGTCTGCTTATGAAAAGGAAATGCGGACTACAGCTGATAAATACCTCTCCCAGCCAACCATTCAGGTTACAGACGAAAACTATATGGAAGTCATGGAAGTTCTCTATGACTATCCACAAGAGTTTGAAGGAAAGAAAATCGAGTTTACAGGTTTTGTCTATAACGATCCTAGCCATCCAGATAGCCAGTTCCTCTTTCGCTTTGGAATCATCCACTGTATCGCAGACTCTGGTGTATATGGACTCTTGACCAAGGGGAACTCACGCCAGTATCCTGATAATACTTGGATTACCGCTAGGGGAACCCTGACCCTCCACTACCATAAAGAACTCAAACAAAAACTCCCAACACTGGAAGTTGAGAGTTTCACAAAAGTAGATAAACCAGAAAATCCTTATGTCTATCGTGTCTTTCAATAAAAAGTAACCCGACAACAGACAAATTACTTTTTAAAGTAGTTTGTCTTTTTTTGTTCTCCTAGTTCAACAAAATCAACAAACAACCTTTCAAACAATAGAAAAAGTCCCAAGAAATAAGATTTCTCGAGACCATAAAAATGTTAACAAGATAGGGTTGACAATCATCACATATCATAGCTTAACTGCAATAGAGTTGTGATAGAAAACGTTGATTTACTAGAAAAATAAAACTCATATTAAACTGAATATTTCAGTTTCTTACTGGCATAAAGCTATTTGAGTTTAATTTAACAACCACTAACCTCTATTAACGCCACCAAATGCTGAGCCAAAAACGGAAGTAGAATCCTAAGAACATAATGTGCACCTCCTTTTAAAAAACGTTTTTCCATCTCAACTATATTATATATTTTCTTGTGGAGAATTGCAAATTTTTTCAGTCAAATTACTAGCTTTTTTCAAAAAAATATGATAAAAGACAAAATTTTTGTATAAACAAAGTATAAATTTCTAATTATCTTTTTATATTTTCTTAAATGCTCGTAAAGCCTTATTCTATGTGCTTTCGAGTATTTTTACTGTAGGAAGATACTTCACGTTTCTTTGCATATTTCCTCATGTCTTAGCTGTCAGAAGTGGTAAATAAGTAGTAAATTCATTTGTACTACTAAGCAACAAGACGCTCCTGTTGCTTCTCTTTATTCAAGCGTTTCATTTCTGCCATTGCAGAATCGAATGTTGCATGTGCGTAATAGTTCAGCGTCATGGCTATATTAGCATGTCCCATAATGTACTGTAATGCCTTTGGATTCATTCCTGCATTTGCATAGTTGGTACAGAATGTATGTCGCAAACTATGTGGAGTGATGTGTGGCAATTTATCCTCGTTATACTTATTGTATTTCTTAACAAGACCTTTCATCATGCCGTTGTAATCACTTGCCACTTTTGGATAGTTCTTTCTATTAAGAAAGAGGAAATCACTATATCCATCAATCTCAACACGCTTATCATTCTTTCGATTCGCTAACACTCGCTTAAATGCTTGATAGGCTTCTTCAACCATAGGAACTTGACGTTCGCCACTTTTGGTCTTTGGTGTTTCAATGTAGTACCCAATTTCAGTATCTCTCAATAGCTGATGGTCTATATTGACAAGACGATTCTCAAAATCTAAATCTGGAAGTGTCAAACCACCAAACTCTGAAATACGAAGACCTGTTTTTAAGAGTATCAGAATTTCATCATAATTTTTGCTGTAGGTTTTATCAGCTTTTGCAAAGGCTAACAGTTTTTCTTCCTGTTCTTCTGTTAGTACGGTCTTAGGGACAGTATCATCATCAAGAACTGCTTTCAGTTGAAAGTCAAATGGATTCTTCCGAACACAATCATCTTGTATAGCAATATAGAATGAAGCCTTTAAAGAACGTTTGTAGTTATTGATGGTTTGATAAGCATAACCATTTTCACTCATTCTAATAGCCCATTCTTTAGCGTCTGATGGCTTAATACTGTCAATACTTCTTACACCTAACTTGTCTTTCTTCAAAATATCCATAAGATATTTGCGTCCAGTTTCAGTGTTTTTTCTAACCTTTGGTCTTTGAGCGTTCTGTTTTGCGTAAAGCTGGCAGAGTGTCATTTTCTTTCCTACAACATCAATACCATCATGAATGTCTTTCTGTAACTCTGCGATTTTCTCTCTAAGTGAGATACAATCACGCTTTCCTGCTGGTACTCGGTCTGTAGCCACAAGTTTCCACGAGTAAACAAATTGCGGTTCTCCAAATGAATCTATATATTTGTATAAGTATCTTCCGTCTTTTCGTTGGCTCTCTCCAGTCTTTAAGATTCGACCTTTATTGTCACGTCTTTTTTCTGACATGGCATTTGCTCCTTTCCTTTATGGAAAGAGCCTTGATACGACTTAATACTATTTTATCATATACAAGACCCTTTGGCGACGCTAGATTGCGTCCAATGTATCTATAATTTTTTCAAATTGTTTTCGTTTAATCTGAATACGATTGCCATTCATAATCAGCCAATTTGCATTTTTATTTTCCTCTGCCAAGCGTCGTAGCTTGTTTTCGCCAATACGAAAATATTTTGACGCTTCTTCAATGGTTAGGGTATAACGTTCCCAAATAGGAATGTCAGTCTGCTTCATAAAATCCTCCTTTCCAAATCACTTATTTGGATTTCATAAAAGTTGTTTTACCAGCAATCGAACAGCTTTAGCAAAGCTCACGGGAGTTCCACCCCTGCATGGTTCTCATGTAGCCATACTCATTGCCTGCGACGGTTTTATCACGCTCGGACTATTGACTGTATGGGAGTATCATTATCACGATAAGAATGTCGTTGCAGGCAATCCTGCTAAAGATTGCTTCTCGGATCACTAACATGAATCGCTCGCTATCTTTATAAGATAGGTCATGGCGGTTAGTTCCGTTGGCTCTTTTCTTATCGAAACGTATTCGATTACTTTTATTCAGTTTTCAAAGAACAATGGCTCGTTAGCCTATCAAAACACATTGAAAGCTCAATATGCTTTGGTGGAATAACAAACCTCCCTGTTCGGGAAGCGTGGAATGGTTTAGCACGCTTCCACGAAAGGAGAGAGGATATTACTTAATTTCAAATGACAAAATCTTTGTAATCAGTCTGGTTTCCATTCTTCCACGTAAGACTTCATCAACGACCATACTTTGATTGCCATATTCATCTTTCATAAGTCGTAGGGAACGCTTCGTTATGTACCCTCTGTAATGATGTAGAATCTGGTTAATCGCTTCGGTATCGCCATCTGTTGCCTTTACAATGAGAGGAAAGGGAATCATAGGATATTGTGTTTTCATTCTTCAAATTCCTCCATAAACTTTTTAATTAAGGCTAGTCCACTGGTTCTATGCCGATAGACAGTAGAACGGTTCAATTTCAACAGGTCTGCAATTTCTGAATCGCTCATGTCCATAAAGTAAAACAGCAGTAGAATTTCACGTTTCTTGTCTGGCAACTCACGTAATGCTTCACTCAACAAATCATTTTCAACGCCTACTGATAACCCATTGAGTGTAAAAATCTGAAAGTCAGTTGAATAGTTATCTGTTGTCGCAAACTGGCTAACAAGATAATCGCCAACATCCGAAAAGGACACCTCACGCTTTGCAATCCTTGAAAGATAAAGCATATAATTCTTTCGCTCGTCTTCCATAGCACGTTTACAGATATAGTCAAACTGATTTTCTATTGTGGTCTGAAAAGAAGATGGTTTCATGTTTCTCACCCCCTTTCTGTCTAGGAAAGGAAGTGAGCCTTGCTCGTTTATCTCCTTTCACTCTTAGTCCCAATGTGAAAGGGGGATTTGTTGCATTACTGATAAATAAACTTTGTAAAAAAGTTCTGAATAGCCAAAAAAGCATATAAACAGATTTATTTCTCTGTTTACATGCTTCTGTTATTCTATCTATATGATTTATAAAACCACATTGGTGGACGTACTTATCTATTGCAGATAGACGACTTTTTTTGACAAGAACCCAATGTAAGGAAATTTATTGTATATGATGTACTTCATGGCGACGTTGACCTCCAACAAACCGCCATTTGGAAGTAATATACAATATTTTAACAGCGTAAATAGCACTACCATATAACGGTTTTTTTTATTGGCGTTTAGTAGTGCTTTTTATTAAATATAAACCTATAAACCATATAACACGTTTTTCTATACCTGTTTTTAATTCAGTAGGAACAATAAAATGTATAGAGGTGGTCTACTATGCGTAAAAAAGAAGATAAATATGATTTTAGAGCCTTTGGTTTAGCCATTAAAGAAGCTCGATTGAAACGAGGTTTAACTCGTGAACAAGTGGGAGCATTGATTGAAATTGACCCACGGTACTTAACTAATATTGAAAATAAAGGGCAACACCCCAGCATACAAGTTCTTTATGACCTTGTATCGTTACTTCATGTTTCCGTTGATGAATTTTTCTTACCTGCTAATAACTTGGTAAAAAGCACCCGACGATTACAGATAGAGAAATACATGGATAGCTTTACAGACAAAGAACTATCCTTAATGGAATCTTTAGCCAGCGGTATCAACGAAGCAAGAAACATCGAAGACTAATTAAAAGAATCCATACATAACGGAAAGAGCCGATAAAATGAGATTGTATTAATCTCATTTTATCGGCTCTGCGTCTTTGCGTCTGGCTCTGTAATCACAGTTACTTTGAACTGCTTTATTTCAATTAAATTTTCTTGTCTGCATTTCGGACAATAGAGGGGGAATTTTTTTAATTCAGTATCTTCCCTTATCTTTAATCGTGTTTTATTTCCACATACAGGACACAATATCCACTTGTAGTTTATAATAACTATCTCCTCCTTTACACTTTAATTCAAATCTTTATTAAAAAATATTTCATCTTATTTAACAAGAAACCATATTTATATAACAACATAAAATACACTAAGTTATTTTATTGAACATATATCGTACTTTATCTATCCGACTATTTGGACGACGGGGCTGGCAAACAGGTTCACCGGTAGTAACATGGTACCCTTTTAACTCTGTTAAACAAACACTACGTCCATTTGTAAAGAAAGTTAAATCACTACGATATTCTTGAATACACCGAGCAGGGATTTCTCCACTAAGAATGACCTCATTATTTTTCAATTGAGTGTCTACGATGTTCGCACAATATTTAGGAGCATCGTTGTATGCTCGTGAAAGATATTCCTGTGGCGCATAAATTTTAAAACTAAGATATGGCTCTAACAATTCTGTTCCAGCTTTTTTTAAGACTTGTTCCAATACAATAGGAGCAAGCATCCGAAAATCTGCTGGGGTACTAACAGGGCTATAGTATAAGCCATACTTAAAACAGATTTTACAGTCCGTCACATTCCAACCATACAATCCTTGTTCACAGCCATAGCGTATCCCCTCCATAACTGCATTTTGAAACGATTGATTTAAGTATCCAAGAGAAACCGAGCTCTCATACTGCATTCCACTTCCCAACGGAAGCGGTGATACAGATAAACCAATGGAAGCCCAGAAAGGATTTGGCGGCACTTCGATGTGAATGGTATATTCTGCATTTTTTAACGGTCTCTCCATATAAATGACTGTAGGCTCTTTTAGTTCTATCTCCACATGATACTTTTCTTGCAACAGTGCACTAATCACTTCCATTTGTACTTTCCCTAAGAAAGAAAGTATAATTTCATGTGTCGTAGAATCCACGTAATATCGTAGAAGCGGATCACTATCTGAGATTTCCAAAAGGGCATCAAGCAACATTTCTCTCTGTTCAGGTTTACTCGGTTCAACAGTTGTTTGTAGTAGAGGGTGCGGATTTTCAATCTTTTTTCTCTGTGGCAATAGTTTTGTATCTCCAAGAACACTATTTAACTTCAAAAACTCATTTTGCAAAATAACAATTTCTCCAGAATAAGCTCTATCAATCTTACATAATTCACCATTTATTGAAGTATACATTTCTGTAACTTTTATTTTTTCTTTTTCTGATACTCTAACCGAATCTCGTAAATGTAGTACTCCACTATAAAGGCGTATATATGCAAGACGTTGTCTTTTTTTTGTATATTCAATTTTGAAAACATTTCCGCAAAGTTCAGACGGACCTCGATGTGTTGATGAATAAAATTTATTAGTAATAACTTCTATAAGGTTATCAATCCCTATATTACTTTTTGCACTTCCATGATAAAGAGGGAACAGAGAACAATTCTGAAATCTTATGCTTTCCTCTTGTTCGAGTTCCAATGCTTCTAATGATTTACCGGACATATATTTCTCTAAAAGGTCATCGTTTCCCTCTATTACCGTATCCCATTGTTCAGATTCGGTAAAGTTCGTCACACACATATTAGGATACAGTTCTACCTTCTGTTTGATTACAATTTCGGCAGAAAGTTTCTCTTTAATATCCTGATAAACCGTTGATAAATCAATTCCATTTTGGTCAATCTTATTGATAAAAAAGATTGTGGGAATCCCCATTTTCCTAAGTGCATGAAATAATATACGAGTTTGTGCTTGTACGCCATCTTTTGCAGAAATCAGTAGAATTGCCCCATCTAAAACTGATAATGAACGATATACTTCTGCTAAGAAATCCATATGTCCTGGCGTGTCTATGATGTTCACCTTCGTATTTTCCCACTGAAAAGAGGTTATTCCTGTCTGAATTGTAATTCCTCTCTGACGTTCTAAAAGCGTATTATCCGTCCTCGTTGTACCTTTGTCCACGCTTCCTAATTCTGTAATCGCTCCACTGTTATATAATAAGCTTTCTGTTAAGGTAGTTTTTCCTGCATCAACATGAGCTAAAACTCCAATATTAATAATTTTCATGTGATTTTCCTCCATTCAAAAACCCAAAAGGGCATAAAAATCCCAGTGATAAATACTTTTATCACTGGGATTTTTATGCATAACCATAGGCATACAAAGCATACAGATATTCTCCGGATACTTTAGAATCACATGATAAAGGTATTCTTAAACTGGGTACAAAAAACTAAGCCCTCCTAAAAAAGGACATCCAATTATTTGTTCCCACTATCAAATTGACAGTTTATTTAAGAATACCTTGCCGCATATTTATTAACTCCTTTTAAATAGATACTTAAATAATAGCACATAAGAGCATATTTGTAAAGGAATCTCCAATTTTTTATCAAAGAGAGTACGTGATTACAAAATAGCTGTAATAATGTACCAATATTTGTTATTCTATAATCTTCCAATTACTCCCGTTCTTTTCAAGTACCAAATCAAATTGAGATACCTGCGTTGCTTTGGTCTGCTGGTCGATATACTCCACTGTCAGCGATACCGTGACTTGATTATCCTTACGATTGTGAATAGGATTTACCAGTTCTTGAAAGATGTACTCTTTTCCGATTGGTTTTAATATCCCGTCATTCACATAGTAGGAAAGTTCACTGGCTGTCGCTGTAGGATAGAGCTTGAAGAACGTCGTTAAAAACTCATTGATTTCATTGGTTGTAATGGAATCAACCGTCCCCTCACTTTCAATGGCTTTTGGTTTATAACTTGATTTCTTAGGTATGTTGGTAATGGTCGGATTCTTAACCAGTACCATATTTCCAGAACCATCTACATAGACACTCACTATATAAGCAGAGTGGACGGTCTTTGTATTTTCTCCCTCTGTAATGAGCTGGTCTACACTGTAGGTTACATTAAACTCATTGTCGCCAGTTGGCTCTACCGTCCATATCTGAAATCCTCTTACAGAAGACGATACAGGAATATCTTTGCGTACTGTATCAACATTGAGAGCTTGAAGTTCATCTGTCAGATAGCCTTTTAGACTTTCCATTCGATTATCAATGGACTTATCGGATTGCTCCCATGAATAGTAGACTTTCGCAAAGTTCTCTACAAAATTTTCTACATGATGAGTATCAACGTATTCCTTTTCTATGATAGTTGTTTCGTGAATAGTATGAGTATCTATAGCTGTAAAGTGCTTGAATATCGCAAAGCTGAAACTAAGCCCTAAAAGTACCCACAAGGCAATCACAACCTTTTTATGAGGATTGACCTTATAGTAGACACGAGGTTTCTTTTCCTTTGGTATCTGTTTTTCTTTATTCTGATTTTTTCTAAATTTCATCATTAAATCTTCCTTTCTCATTGTTTGATTCGTCCTGCTCCCACTAAATGCTGTTGCCAGTAGGGGCTTGTTAAGTCGGCATAACCGATTGGGTCGCCTGCATGAAACATACGGTTATTGCCAAGGTATATCCCAACATGAGTAATATAAGAGCCAGCGTTATAGGTAGAATGAAAGAAAACCAAATCGCCAGCTTGTGCTTCCGATAGTGGGATATGCTGGGTCACATCATATTGCTGTTGTGCGGTTCGTGGTAAGTTAATTCCAGCTTTTCCATACGTCCATTGTGTCAGTCCGCTACAATCAAAAGAAGTAGTCGGGGAAGCTCCACCGTAAACGTATCGCCAGCCCCCATTGATAGGTATGGCTATGGGATTGGGGTAAGACACTTTTTCGCCACCTGAATACTCTTTTGAGAAACTTTGAGCCAGTTCAAAGGTATATTTATTTCCACGATTAGCCACATACCCTAAGAAACCACCACCATAATTGTAGGACTGGATAACCGATTCTAAATCTACACTGAGCCTTTCGCTACTGGCTAATAATTCACTGAAATACTTCACACCTTGCTTAATGGATTCTTCTGTACTCAATGAATTAGGTGGAAGACCGAGGGATTCCGAGGACTGCATAACATCTTCCGCAGTACCGCCCGATTCCACCTGTATAATCGCAAGAAGTATGTTGACATATTCTTCAACGCCATATTCTTTGGCATATTTTTCTACCATAGGCTTATGAGCCAGCACTTCTGCGGAAACATTCACACCTCCATAATGAATATTGGAAATTCCGCTGTCCTGTTCATCTGAAAATAAAATGGCAACAAACAGAAGCAGTGAGAAGACCATCAAGAATAATCCAGAACCACCAATCACTAAAGTTTTCAACTTCATGGTTTCTTACCGACTTTCTTAATGGTGGCGGTTTTGATTGGTGGTCTACTTCTTGTATTTTGTAGTGGTACTCTTTGAACAGTAGACGGACGTTCTTTTGTGATTGGACGTTGTGAAGTTCTATCTGCTGTAGTGGTTGAAGTTGCTGGCTTTTGAACGGTTTTTTCTTGAACGGTATTGCCTTGGCGTTCCACTTTTGGACTTGAAAAATCGGACTTAACTGCTGGACGCTCTTGTTTGGCTTGTTGAGATTCCTTATATGAAGTCTGAATATTAGACTGTTTTGAGGTCTGTTCATCATGATATTGTTCTTGTCTTGTAGTCGGTCTTTCATGAACAGAAGAAGCAGGCTGTTTTTTCTGTTTGACCTGTTCCATTTCAGAGCGACGCTTCGCAATGGTTTTTCGCCTTTGTTCCTGCTGTTCCTTGCGTCCACTGGCTCTGTCCGCTTTGGTTTGAGAAATACTACTGGTTAAATCACGGACATTCTCTTTTACTTTGGATTTTCCTTGATATACTGCATATCTTGCATTGGTCGGCAAATCTTTAACCTGTTCTTTCAAACCACTAGCAGTGTCTACCATTCTGTCTTTGGTATCAGCTACTGTACCGATGGTTTGACCGATACGTTTTCCAAGTGTTGATTTTTCCTTTCCGTCTGGTCGGGAGTGATCTGCTTGTGTCCTTGCAGAACTCCCCGAACCCGACTGTCCTTTTTTACCTGTAACAATGGCAGACCCAGCCCCTAGAGTAGTCATGGAACGTCCAAGTTTCCGCTGTAGACGGTGCATGTGAGCGTGCATAAGCATACGAGGTTTTCTCATCACACGACTTCCCACACTTTGAGAATCGTTACTCTGTAGAGAAAACATACTCATTAAATCGCCCAGCTTGAAGTAGATTCCTGCAAAGGTCACAATCTGTAGAAAAGCAATCAAAAAGAACGGATAACCAGCCGATAAGGTATAGAGCATGGTTGAAATACTAAATGCTGTCGTAATAATCAATGTGATTCCAGCTCGTGTCAAAATGGTATTAAAGAGCTTTGTTATGGCTCGTTTTGACATACCATCAAATGATGGAATCATGCTTAAAATAAAGCTCACAGGCAGAAACATAGCATAGATGATAAAAAGTACCTGCGAGAAAATCATGATTCCTGTTAATAGGAATACAAATATGGAAATCCCAATATTGAAGACAAATAGGAAGAAGACTGTACCTAAACGGTTAATGGTCTTTGTAATGGTTAGATTGGTATTGCTTCTGTCTTCAATTTCTTCCGCAACAATTTTTTCTCTGTCTTCGCCATTGTTGGAATCTGGGCTGGTGGAGAGCAGGCTTTCCACACGGTCAATACCGATACTTTCAATGTCTGAACTGTTGTATTGAAGCAGTAGCCACGGTTGCTGAACCTGTATGGAAAACAGGCTATCTCTGATTAAGTCCACGCTGTCCTTGCCTTGACTATCGGAATGGGGCATGACAATCTTCGTGCCAAGTGATAAACTGGCATTACTGATGTCTGATGAAAAGTCATTGATTTTTTTAATGTAGTCGGGAGCGTAGGCAATAAAGGAAGCCGATAGGATAAACACCAGCACAAAATTCATAATGGCATGAATTGCCTTTGTGGTTTCTCTCTTTATCAGTCCCGTATAGGCAACATAAACCCCAAGAACCAAAATCAAGAGTAAGAGGAATCCAACATAGAAACCCTCTGTTGAAAATCCGTTTGCACTCACACCAGCTAAGGTCTGCATATTCTTACCAATGGAATCTGCTGTAGCGGAAATGAAGTCTAAGGAATAGGCTTCCTGTACTAAGTAACCTGTCGCATTGGAAACATACAAACTGATTGTCCAAATAAAATTGGTAATGGCATATAGTCCATACATGACCTGTTTTCCAATCCCGTCCGACCAGTTCCACGGAAGCCAGCCCCAGCTATTATCCACATAAAAATCCAGTTGATAGTTTTCAAGTGGGTATCGGCTGTATTCATTTGCCACATTGACCGTATCATCTACCAAGCTCGCAGCTTGAACCACCGTTCCCAGCATGGCTAAAAGAAAAATGGCAATCACAAGTGTGAAAGCCACTGTCATTGCCACTTTACCTAGACGTTTCAGCGTCCAGTTTGATTTTATTCTGTTTACTATTGATGGTTTCACATTTACACCTCTTTTCGCACAGGTGGTCTGGTATCAAAGGCATGGAGCAGTTCTTCAAATACAGGGTGGAACTGTATCACACCGACACGACCATATAAATCACTGATAAGGCATTGCCCGTTTTCCAAATCACGCAATCGCTTCTGATTGTTTTCGTCCTCTGGGTCTACACCAAAAAAGGCTAAGGTCTTTTTAATCTCGTTAAGGTCAGTGGAACGAAATGCAAATTTTAAGCCGAGGTTATTTTTCAGTTTTTCATCTAAGAGGTCGTCTGTATTTTGGGTCACGAAATATACCCCAGCGTTCATAGCACGACCAGCCCGAACCAGCTTCATAGATAGTGTTTTTCCTTGTGCTACCTGTAAAAAGCTCCATGCTTCGTCTAAATCTACAATCTTGAAAATGCTTCGGTCTGTATGGATAAAGTCTAAAGCAAAGGTACTAATGACAATCAGCATAGCAACGGATAAAAGCTCCATAGTGGTATATTCCTCAAAGGAAGTTTCCTTGTCGGGAAGTACCAAGTCCGCAACCTGTATAATGTTCAGTTGTTTTTCTAAGCTGATAGACTGCTCCACATAACCATTACTGAATAATAAATGTGCAAAGTCATAGTCTGTAAAACTTTCGATATGGTCGGCTATACTGGTACTTAGTGGCGTATTCTCAACCCGTAATTCCTCAATCACTTTCATCAACCCTCGTACTTCACTATTGGTTACTGCACGAATGGCTTTTCTAAGGATTGGGAAGCGTTCCCCATCACGAGAGGAAATCCCCGTAAGGAATGTCAGAATATCAATAGCCAGTGATTCAGAATCTTTGGGATTTTTCATAATCACATAAGGGTCAAGTAAGCCTTTGTTTTTCTCATCAGAAGTCAGAGTGACGATATTGATTTCATGGGAAATCTCTGGCAAGGTTTCTTTCCATCTGCCACGTTCTGCTTTTGGGTCTACAATCACTGCTTGTGCCCCATAAAGCACCGCATAATAGACGATAAGGTTATTCGCAAAGGATTTACCACCACCCAGCGAACCAACAAAAGCCGACGCTAACGCATTGGTTACTGAACCCTTAACCCCTTGACTGGCAAGAGCAGGTTTCAGATAGACATTGCGTCCAGTATCTAAGCTGTAGCCAACATAAATCCCCTCATTTTCCCCCAGCATTTGAGTAGCACCAAAACCTAAACCAGCGAGGAAATCAGAGGTCACGTATTGAATATAATCATTCATATAACGCTTGCTGGCAGGTAAAAATTCTTCATGTAAGCCGAGCATATCCCCAAATGGTCGTACCAGTTTTACGCTTAAATCGTCATAAAAATCTTTCACTTCATTACAACGACGTTTGAGTTCGTCAAGATCATTTGCTGATACCCTTACCACATAAGACAGCTTGTACATAGATTCCTTGCTTTGGTCTAAATTGGTTTCCAGCTCATTCACACTTTCCAGAGCTTCCGCCACATTGGAGCTGGTTTCATTATCACTTTGCCAAGCGTGGTTATCCAAGTCTTTCAGTTCTTTCTTTTTATTGCGGACAGTAGATAGGGCTTTACGATTCGCTACAATTTCCACATTCATTGACGTATCAATCGGGAATGTAAATTGCTGTTGCTGGTAGTAGAAGATTTCAGAGGACGGGAAGTCCAGTTCTCCGACAATGCTGTTAATGGTAAAGTAAGCTACATAGACGGTTTCATCTTCCTGCTGGATTTTCAAATATCGCTGTTTTTCTTCCACCAAACAGCGAGTAGGCTTAATCAAGTCATAGTATTTAATCAGCGTTTCATTATCCAGCTTTTTCTTTGATAGATGGTACTCATACTCTTCATAGGCAGTGCCTGTCTGTCCGTAAAGGTGTTCAATCAGATAGCCGAAGTCGTCCTTATCTAACCTGCGGATTTTGAAACGACGAGAGATTTTATTTTCTAAGAGCTTTTCCATCTTCTGAAAACGCAGGATTTCATCATTACTCATACTAACAAAATCGCCCATCAGCTTATGGTTCACATCATAGACAAAATCAGACAAAGCATTTTTTGCTTCAACGGTAAGACTTTTCATAGAAAACTCCTGATCGTTGAGAAGCAACTTAAAGCCGATAAAGAAACGGTAGTTCACTTGATTTTCGCCAATCATGGATATTAAAGCGTCTGTCTGTTGGTCGATTTTGTCATAGGCAACCGCTTTGAGCTTGCCAGTGACTTCATTTTTGGAACGCTCTTGTGCAGAACGTATGCTGGATTCTGTACTGATTTGTAAAGCATGAATTTTGCCATCACGATTTTGTGCGATAAGCTGTCTGAAAGAATCATGCACTTGTATTTTCTGTTCTGGACTTAGAAATGAGTAATTGTAAGGAACAAGCTCATAGTAAGCATAACATTCCCCGTCTTTATTCCAGACGAGATTGTTTTCAATGTATTTAATTGGATATGCCATAAAATTCACTCCTAACTGCTGTAATGGCTTCTTGTGGCTGGTTTCTGCCAAGCGTTACTTTTTTTCCTGCATAGGTCAGCTTTGGTCGCAGTGCATAAGCAATGACAGACTTCAAAAATCCATAAGGCTTTTTACCATCAAAAGTTTTTGTAGACATAAACCATGTGAAAGCCACAGGAATCCCAAAGTATTTGAGAAATGCTCCCTCTATCATGGAAAGAGGGGGCAAGTTGCCAAGTATCATCACTGCAAAGAGTGACACGACAAACCATGTCATTTGCGTAAAGGTTATGGGAAACGGAAGTCTAAAATCATTGATAGAATACAGTACCTTTTCCACAGACCAGATACTGGTATAGCTTCGTATTTTCTTCATGTAATCAATCCTTTCATAAAAATGGGGATAGTCTTTTGACTACCCCGTAAACAAGAAAATCTGCCAGTAAGAATGTACCGACAGATTTAATAGACGATTTCAAAAATCCCGTGATTGGTTGAGATAAACGTTCCCGAAAGGTCTAAATCCCGACCATAGGATTCATAATCAATATAGTTTTGAAGACTGGCTGGCACTTCGCCTAAAGCACCCGTTTCTTCAATGTAGTAGCGTGCCACGTCAGACATATCATCACAATCGGAATGAATGATAATATCTTCTTGATGTTCGCTTAATTCTTCAATACTTGAAAAATGAGTGAGCAGAGCAGATAGCTCCGATTGTAGTTCTTCTGGCAACTCCGATACCATTTCCCATAGGCGATTGAGTTCGCCAATGGAAGTGTATTCGTCAACCGTAAAGGGTAACTCGTAGTCATGAATGGCGTATTCCTCATATTCATCATTCAAGCCGATTTTCTCTTTGACTTCCTCAAAGTCAATGGGAAAGGTAAACCACGCACCGACCAATTCGCCCTCATTGTATTTGCCTAAATTCGCAATATAGACTTGCATATCGTCCATATATTCACGTCCTTTCTTTGTAGAGATTCAAAAATCCCTACCGCACTTCGTTTGGTGTACTATTCCTTTGCGGAACATAAGAAAACCACTTATATTCCACAAAAGAACGGTTTTATTTAAGCACCAATAATGCGATTGAATAGCTCTAGTAAAATGTCTTTTACTCCAGCAGCGTTGAAGACTAAGCCAACCGCAATAATCGCAATAATTAAAAAGCCAATCAGTTTGCTAAACTCACGCTTGAAGCCAAGATACAAGCCAATCACAACGATTGCTAAAAGCACCAGTGATTGAGCGTTTGATAGAAACCAGTTATAAAGGTTTTGTCCAAAATTCATAAAAATGTTCTCCTCTCTATATTCAATGAATTTGTATTTGAGTTATTTTTTTGGGGTATACACTTTCTGGTATGGATAGAGATTCCATGCCAGATTTTTTTATACAAAAAAGAGGACATTTGCTGTCCCCTCGTTATACAATCAATTCACCACAAAAATCATGAAAGAAGGTTAAACAAATGTCCCATAATGATTCTATCCTAAATATTCTTGGAATTAAAGATAAAAATATTAAAATTATTTCTGTTGAAGAAGCTGAACACAACAACGATTCTGTTAAAGAGTATATAACGCTAATAACAGCTACTCTTTCTTATCCGATTAATCGTTGTCGTAACTGTGGCTTTCCCACAGTTAATAAGGATGGCTTTCGCAAAACTCATGTACGACTGGCAAGTTTAAATGGGAGAAGATATGAACTAGAGCTTCGTAAACAACGCTATAAATGTAAATCATGCCATACTACTTTTGGTGCTATTACTAATTTAACCAAAGAAAATCAAACCTTATCCAGTGATCTCAAAAATCAAATCATGCTTTTAGCTCGTAAAGGCTTATCTGGTCAGCTTATTGCTGAAATGTGTCACTGCTCTCCTAGCAGTGTTCGTCGAACAATCTTAGAGCGCATGGAACCACACTATCGTGTGGCTAAGTTGCCTAAGCATCTATGTTTTGACGAGTTTCGTTCAATTAAGTCTGTGATGTCCTTTATCTGTTGTGACGCTGAAACCCACCAAATTGTCACAAAGTTACAGGATCGTCTATCACCTACCATTGTTGATTATTTTGAAAGTCGTTATTCAAAAGCCGAACGCGAATGCGTTCAATCAGTTGTAATTGATTTAAATGCTCAATATCAAAGTTTTATCTATCGCCTTTTCCCTAATGCCAATATCATTATTGATCGCTTCCACCTTGTACAATTAGCTGGTCGCGCTTTGGACAATTGTCGTATCTCTATCCTAAAGCAACTTGATAAACAGAGCCAAGAATATAAAATTATGAAGTCACATTGGAAGCTATTCCATAAAAAAGCTGAAGATCTTCACCCTGAAGAAGTAGTTTTTCTTCGCGGCGTTAAACAATATATGACTCGCCAAAATGCTGTTGATCTCATTACTAGTAAATTTTCCAAGTTCGCTGAAGTATACCAAACTTACCAAGATATCACGAAAGCCCTAAACGAGCGCAATAGTGAATTACTAGAGTCAACCATCTTAGACTACCAAAAAACCAATACAGAAATGGATACTGCTATTCAAACCCTTCGTCAAAACAGAAAATATGTCTTAAATAGCGCTAAATTTGAATACTCTAATGGTCCTTTAGAAGGCATCAATCGCAAAATCAAAACCCTAAAACGAACTTGTTATGGTTTTGCCAATCAAAAATTTTTCTTTTTAAGAATCGATTGTATTTTTTCGTAAAAAAATACCCCCTACATTTTCGTAGGAAGTATTTTTAGTCAACCATACCAGTTGACAGATATCCCACTTAGGACATTTTCCTACAAGGGGTCCCGAGCGCTTAGTGGGAATTTGTACCCCTTATCGATACAAATTCCCCGTAGGCGCTAGGGACCTCTTTAGCTTCTTGGAAGCTGTCAGTAGTATATCTAATAATTTATCTCCATTCCCTTTAGTAACGTGTAACTTTCCAAATTTAAAAAAGCGACTCATAGAATTATTTCCTCCCGTTAAATAATAGATAACTATTAAAAATAGACAATACTTGCTCATAAGTAATGGTACTTAAATTGTTTACTTTGGCGTGTTTCATTGCTTGATGAAACTGATTTTTAGTAAACAGTTGACGATATTCTCGATTGACCCATTTTGAAACAAAGTACGTATATAGCTTCCAATATTTATCTGGAACATCTGTGGTATGGCGGGTAAGTTTTATTAAGACACTGTTTACTTTTGGTTTAGGATGAAAGCATTCCGCTGGCAGCTTAAGCAATTGCTGAATCGAGACTTGAGTGTGCAAGAGCAACCCTAGTGTTCGGTGAATATCCAAGGTACGCTTGTAGAATCCTTCTTCAACAATCAGATAGATGTCAGACGCACGGCTTTCAAAAACCACTTTTTTAATAATTTGTGTGCTTAAATGGTAAGGAATATTCCCAACAATTTTATACCTCTGTTTGTTAGGGAATTGAAACTGTAGAATATCTTGGTGAATTAAAGTGACACGAGTATTCAGTTTTAATTTTTCTGACGATAAGTTGAATAGATGACTGTCTAATTCAATAGACGTTACCTGTTTACTTATTTTAGCCAGTTTCGTCGTTAAATGCCCTTTACCTGTTCCAATTTCGTAAACGGTATCGGTTTCTTTTAAATTCAATTGTTTTATTATTTGGTTGAGTACTTTTTCACTCGTTAAAAAGTTTTGAGAATATTTTATATTTTTGTTCATGTAATCTCTCCTGAAGTGATTACATCTATAAACAAATACAGAAGTTAAACGATTTGTTTGTAATTTTAGTTATCTGTTTAAAAAGTCATAAGATTAGTCACTGGTAGGAATTAATCTAACGTATTTATTTATCTGCGTAATCACTGTTTTTAGTCTGTTTCAAAACAGTAGATGTTTTATCTACATTACGCATTTGGAATACCAACATGACGAATCCCTCCTTCTTAATTACAAATTTTTAGCATCTAATTTAACTTCAATTCCTATTATACAAAATTTTAAGATAATGCACTATCAACACACTCTTAAGTTTGCTTCTAAGTCTTATTTCCATAACTTCTTTTACGTTTCCGCCATTCTTTGCTGTTTCGATTTTTATGATATGGTGCAAGTCAGCACGAACACGAACCGTCTTATCTCCCATTATATCTTTTTTTGGATATCTGTCAACTGGTATGGTTGACAGATATCCTTTTTTTGTTGTTATCACGTCCTGTTCTTTTACTGACTGTTGCTTCAAAATCTGCTTGTGTCGGTCTGTCAGTTTCGCATGGTCGAGAATGTCTTTTACAACCTGCGTCTGGTTGATTTCATCAAGTTTAATCGCAACCTTTAAGGTCGGGGCAACTTGATGAGATAGCCAGTTCAGCGTCCTTTGGAAGGAGTAAGGCTCTGGTTTTGTGGTTAGTTTTAATCGTTCACGATTGTTCCCAATAAACCAAGCCCATTCTTCATTCAGTTTCCAATCAGAACGAGGTTTGGAATCGTCTTTATCTACAAAACGGATATACCGATTGATAATTTTAAAGGCGGTATGCTCTGGATTGTCATAGACGAGTAAATCACGGACTGCATAATAGGCACGCTCATTTTTCAATCGAATCTCAAAACGGTTTTTTACTTCTGCGTCTTCAATGGGAATATCATTTTTCTTGTACTGTTCATAGTCCTTTTCATAGATACAGAAATAAACTTCACTCTGTAATGAACCGATATAGAGGGTATTTCCCATACATTCCTTTTCATCTTTGCGTACCAGTTCGCCACTGCGATAGCTTTTAAAACTGCGGAAGACGGAGATACATTCTTCCTGTTGGCACTTTTCAGTGAGTACAGGGATATTCAAAATCCCTGTCTTATCGTTAATGGCAAGGTCAAGGCGTTTCATCACACCGCCAGCCACCAAAGCGTCCATAAAGAACTCATACCAGCTTCTTTGTTGAGCCAGAAGATAGCTTTCAAATTGCCGACACCCACGACCTTTCAATTCCACCAGAACTCCTTTGTCCAGTTCGTGGGAGCAGAGAACGAATATATCGCCTAAAGCATAATGCTCTGAATAAGAATAGAAACCATAGTCCTCATGAAGAAAATAGGACAGTTTCAGTTGTAAGATGTTTTCGACCACATGCTGTACGTCCGTTGTGGGAAAGCGAATCCTTACATAATCAAACAGCATTTCAAGGGGAGCGTCGGGATTGAAGCGTTCCAGAGCTTCCCAAAGGGACTGCTGTAAATCCTCTGATGGCTTGACTTTTCCTGTTTCAATATCGCTTAGATACTGCCTTGTAATACCAGTCGCAACAGCTAAACGGTTTTGAGATAGTCCATAAGCCAAGCGTTTTTCTTTTAAATGCTGTAACCAAGTTTGTTCATTCAGTAAAAATCCCTCCAATCAAAAAGGCGTATGTCAACTTTTAAAGCCCATTTGACATACGCTGAAATTTTGTAAATCCCTTGTAACCAAAGGATTTTCTAATGTTTTTTTGACTGTTTCCTGTCGATTTGTACCCCCCTGTTAGATATAGTGGGAAAATCTTAAAAAAAGCCCTTTAAAATAAGGCTTTTTAGATACTTATTTATTTTTTGGTAGCTCTTTTGGTAGCTAAGTAGATTTAATCAATAAAATCATTTGATATGAGATTGAGTTTATCGGTTAATTCGGTATCTGCGTTCGGGTATAAATGACTATAAATGCTAAGTGTTGTTTTGACATCAGAATGACCTAAACGTCTTTGAATATATAGGGCATTTACATTATACTCATTAATAAGCAATGATGCGTGGGAGTGCCTCAAACCTTTTGGTTGAATGTATTTAACACCAGCACGCTTAGAGTATTTTAAAATTTGGTCTCTAATACTACGTTTACGATATGGAACTCCGTCGGGCGACAGAATGAATGGTATTTTATCGACTTTTTCTTGTCTTTCTTTCCACTCCTTAAGCACTTTTAGAGTATTATCATCTAGTCCAATAGTACGCCGAGAGCTTTCAGTTTTTAGCTTGTTACGGCGTTCCCAGTTTTCACGATTTATATACTGTAAGTTGTGATTGATAGCTAGAGTTTTCTTTTCAAAATCCACATCCTCCCAATAAAGAGCAGTCGCCTCATTTACACGCATTCCCGTAAAATAATAAAGCCAAAAGAGCGTATAAATAAAATGCTCAAAATAACTCTCTTTATCAAGGGATTGTATTACTTTTTGAAATTCATCTTTTGTCCAAAAATCTATATGTTTTTTTGTTATTGGAATAGGACTGATATTACTTGTAGGTATTTCATGGAAAATTAATCCATATTTTTTTGCGGTTTTTAAAACTTGATTAAGCAATGTCATTTTGTTCCTTGCATATGAATTTGAATATTTTTCTAATAAACTATTCCTATAATTTATTACATCATAAGTTGTAATTTCTCTAGGTTTTTTCTTACCAAAATATTGGATAAATTCATCAAATATAACTTGACGTCTTCGTTCGAGGTCTGGACTTGTAGTAGCATAATAATTTGGTATAAATACTTCGTCCATAAATTGTTTAAACGTCCATTGAGTGTGTTTAATTCCACCTTTTTGATGCACTTTATTTAATGCTCTTGTACGTGCTTCGAAGGCTTCTTTTGCGGTTTCAAAACCACGTCTGCGTTCTTGATATGGTTTACCAGTAGCTAGGTCAACTCCAGCTTTAAAATAATAAGTATATTTCCCAGTTTTATCGTCTTTGGTAACACCAGTATATCTAGTTTTTGACATTTAGTTCCTCCAATCCAAGAATTTCTGATACAACTGATACGGGAACAGTTCCGAGCCCTTTATTGTTATAGAAATCGAAACCACGCTCAATCATAATATGTTTTGCTTGTCGTAGAATATTATAAGCAGTCCATTTTGAGAACCCTAAGTCCATAATATCTTGTACTGTCATAGTTAGTTTATCGTTCATAAATTATCTTCTCCTTTACTAGTAAGTTCAATGAATTCTCCTATTAATTGTTTTAATTCATTGTTTAATCGAGGTATTTGTTTTTTTAGTGCATCTTGAAGCTCTAAAGAAAATGAGTTACTATCAAATGCTTTTAGGTGTTTTCTAAGCCTAGTTTTTTTGACTCTTATAGTGTTAGGTTTCAGATAGGGGAATAATTCGGGTAAAAGAGCTGGTGCATGGAGAAAGATATAAGCAAATGCTTTGCTATCATCTGGAACACTTGAAAGACTAAAAAAACTAAAATTCTCTAGTCGTTTGGAAATCTCTGAAATGGTTTCTGAGTTTATAGCCTTTGTTCGAAGTTGAAACTCCAACCGCCACCAGAAAGGTTTACTCTCGATATTTAATTTATCGGCTCTCTTATGACTTAATACCTCTATGTTCTTATCGTATAAACGTACTTGAACATTACTACCACTAGCACCCCAGTATTTGCTTTCTATGTTTCCTCCTCTACCATAGAATATTTTATGACTAACTCCACCTTTGATATGTTGTAAAAAGACTATTTCTGGTCTGTTAAAGATATCAAAAGCAAGGTCTAAGCGTGATAGTCTAACATCTAATCCATTTAATCGAGCATAATTCATAATCTGTCGCCATACTTGAAGACCTCCAAATTCTTTAAGCGAGTTTGGGTTGAAGTCTAAACGTATGACTTGAAAACCACCATAGGTTGATAATTGGAAGAAAATTAGATTAATACTATCCTCATTTACCATTTTATAAAGTGTAAAATAATCTTCTTTTAGATTTGCTTGAATGCTAAATTCTTGAATAATAGAATCGATAGAATTTCTTAATTCCCAAAATATACGTCTTAGAGAACAGTTGTCTCTATCAAGAATTACTGTTAGTCGGTCAATACTGATATAAATAGATTTTTCTAGTTCTGATAAATCTACTTGGCTTTGATATTCTCGTAGTGCTTGAAGGTTATTTTTCATCTGTAATGCCTCCTTTCTATAATTGCTAAATGCGTAGGTCAATGTTACTATTGAGTTTTGCTGACGACACGTTACTTAGGGCGTTGCCTTAAGTGTATCTGTTTGCTGGCTGTTAGAAACGCCAGCTATTTCCTTAGAGATTGAGAGAACTGCGTGCTTCGGGCGCATTGCCTTCGGCTTGCGCCCTTGCTCTTGTCTCACAATCTCTATACTGGGCGAATGGTAGGAGTAAGTGTTGCCAATTTTTCTGACTTTTACTGTATAGAAGCCATAATGTCCTTAGCTAGCGAAATTTGGCTTCTTATGGACTTTTTATTACCATTTTGGTATAATCATATTAGTTTTAAACGAAAGCCTCAGAATGCTTTGCAGAGCTTTCTGGGGTGTTTTTGCATATTCATAAGCTAACTAGTATTACCTATTTTGTATGCTTTGTTTTTATATAACCATTTTGGTTATATAAGTATAATACAACCATTTTGGTTATAAGTCAATAGAAAAACGAAAGGAATTTTAAAATGTTAAAAGACAATATAAAAAAAGCCCGACTAGATGCAGGACTTACTCAATTAGAAGTTGCTGAAAAATTGGGTGTAGCTCAAGCCCAGTACGCTAGATGGGAAAACGGGGGAAGAAATCCAAAAGATGAAACAGTAGAAAAATTAGCTGAAATCTTTGGAACGTCTTTTGAGATTTTAAAAGGACGTGATGACGGACTAGAAGAAATTGTTAGTTTATTGAGAGAGCATGAATTAAGAGAGGAAGATAAAAACCAAATTATTAGTCTTTTACAGGACTTCTTAATAAACAAGTCAAAATAATGCATTGGTTGGAGAATTAAAAGTGAATAACATCCGAGAACAAAAAAAAGCAAGCTAAAGCATTTATTAAACGCTGGGAAAACCGTGGCAATGAAAGACAAGACAGTCAGTCATTTTGGCTTGATTTGCTCCAATCTGTTTATTGAATTGATAAATGAGAAGATTAAAGCGTTGTAGGAAAATAGATATTTTATGAGGAGGCGAGGCAACTTGAAAGAATATATTGCGAGTTTAGAAAAAGAGTTTTCTTTGATAGAAAATGGTTTCAAAGAGGAAGAGAAAAGAGCCTTAACTGATTATAAAGCTAATGATAATGAATATGCTAAGAATTTGGCATTTTTAGCATATAAATCTGATACCTATCAAGTAAGAATGTACGGTGTATTTCTTTTTGGATATTTATCAGAACAAGCTGATATTTTAGCATTTATGAGAGATGAAGTTTCCAAGGATGACAATTGGAGAGTTCAGGAAGTATTGGCAAAGGCATTTGATGAATTTTGCAAGAAAATAGGATATGAAAAAGCACTTCCAATAATTGATGAATGGTTAAAAAACAATAATCCTAATACAAGGAGAGCAGTTACAGAGGGGTTAAGAATATGGACAAGTAGACCATATTTCAAAGATAATCCGAATGAAGCTATTGAAAGAATTGCAAACTTAAAAGAAGATGCAAGCGAATATGTGAGAAAATCTGTTGGAAATGCTTTAAGGGACATTAGTAAGAAATTTCCAGAGTTGATTAAAATTGAGCTTGATAGCTGGAAATTAGAAAGTAAAAAGATACAACAGGTTTACAAATTGGCAAGTAAATTGATTGTATGACAAATTTGAATTTGTGGAGGTTTTCTATGAAGTATGAAGAAATTAAATTAAATATTTCAAATGATAAAATTAGCAATTACAAAGTATTTAAAGGGATGAAGCTGTATTCTGAAATATTTAAATCCGAAGATGAAAAGAAGTTAATAAATAAAAGAGTATTTGTAACTCCAAAAGGAAACTATGTTTATTATGAAAGGACAGATATAAATTGGAACTATTGGTCAGATAAAACAAGATATGATTCGAGTTTTGAATTAAGTGATATAAAACATAATATAGTATTTGAAGTATCAACAGAATTGACTAAGTTTACAAAATATTTAGGAGAAGAAGTAGTCAAAAAAATTATGTTTAAAGAAAAAAATGGAGAAATAGTAGAGGTACTGGATATTTAGTACATCTTGAACTCCCTACTTATTCGTATAGTTTTTCATACTATTTTGTAAGTAAAATATAAATCCCAGTTTGTTGAACTTAGCAAGGTACAAGTTTTTATGAGATGAAACCTATAAAACTTGTATGGATATTGTAGGGTAGGAAAAGAAGTCTTTCTCTATACTAAAATAAACTGAATATTGAAGATATAAGGCGATTAAGAAATAGAAATCTTAGTCGCTTTTTCTTATGCAAAAAATTAAAAGATGGAAAATTTTTGGTAGCTTTTTGGTAGCTAAACATACAAAATAAATTACTTCTTTCAAAATTAACATCAAAGGAATGTTGATTTATTAGCATTCTTTTTCATTTCAAATCAATTCTCGGAATTAGAAACGGGGGGTTAAGTGCTGGCGTGGCTATTGCCACACCAGCCAGCAAGATCAGTCCACACCTGCGACTTCCGCTTCGCACGTCGCCTGCGTGGACTGTCTGCTGTTGGATAACTTTTTAATTTCCTCCAAGAAATCATATCCTTTTGGTACAAGGGGAGTATAAAACTCTGATATGACACTTGTTCCTACATCAACATAGCCACGACCTTTGATTCGCTTTAAGAAGAAATCCTTTTGTACGTCACTGCCAAACATCATGCCATAGCCCATTTCAGACATACGACCTAAAGCCACTCTGAAATTAAACTGATCACGGATTCCGTCGCCTAAATATTTTGCGTCTGGACGTTGACAAGCCAGTATTAGAAAGAAGCCAGCTTGACGACCTAACATGACAATCTGTTTCAGCTTATTCATAACTGCGGTGTTTTCTTTTGTTCCCAGCATTTCCATGAAAGCGACGTATTCATCAAAGATTAAGAAGTGTGCCGGGAGACCTAAGTAAGCATAATTTTTGCCAGTCTTATAGTTCTTCATCTGCTTCATTTCCTCACTACGTTTCATCATTTCTTCATAGAATGTTTCAATGCAAGAAAGCAAGTCTTCTTTTCTATAGTAGACATTTGCCATCACAGAACCTAAGTCCGCAAGGTCAGCATTTTTCGGGTCAAGAATATACAGTTTTGAATCTGTATGAAGCAAGGCTTCAATCAGTGTCAGTATAAAGTAAGTTTTACCGCCACCTGTACCACCAGCAATCAACATATGAGGGAGCTTATCATATTCCCACCATACGTTTTTCATTAAGCGAAGTTTACCATCTTTAGCTTCTACTTCATCAATAGAAATACGACTGGCTATGGTGTCATAGAGCAAAGTATATTCCACATAGGAATCCTTTAACTCTTTATCCGTCAGCTCACAGTACAAGCCACTCTCTAATTTCTTTTCCAAGTGTAAGAGTTGGTCTTGATATTTTCCCAGCGTGATTTCCACCCGTATCTGTATCAAGCCATTTTTAAGTCGATAATACATTTTAGGGAAGTAGGTTATCTTTTCCTTTGTACGACCAGCACTATCTTTAAAGAAACCCTCTGTTTTGACCTGTTCAGATTCATACCACTTGTTTTCAAGTATCATCTTTGCCAGTTTTTGACGGTGGTAAAGTTGTTTAACCGTATCATAGCGAACCCGTTTGAATACAAACGCTACCAGCAAGCAGATAAGAATTGCGACACTGAAACTGATAATTAAATAGGGAATGTCAATCTTATCTGCTTGTGATAGGTTAAAATCCTGCCAGTTGATCTGCTGGATTGTCTTCACATGAAACAGTCCGACAACCAGCAGGAAAACAGGCAGGAGTGACGCTATCGTAAAATGAAAGACTAAATCTTTACCAGATGGGCGAATCCTTTTACCACGCTGTTTCATGCGAAAAAGTCTCCTTTCTACCTAGCGACTATTTGTCTTGTGTCGGTTCTTTCTTTGCTTGTGGTTGAGCTTTGAATGAACTAGAATCCTTTGTCAGCACAATATCGTCTGCCTTGATATACCAGTCAACATCTGCTCCTTGATAGGTGGCAGTAGCAACGGTGTCCGCAATGGGATTGATAAGTTCCACCCGTGCGTTATAATCAAACTCTTTCAAAGGCACGCTGGCAGGAATACTTACTTGAATCATGCGTCCTTGTCCTTTGGATTTTAAGTCATAGGTACGTTCCTTGATTTCATCTGAAACCGACCCGTCTTCATTTTGGATTCTCACTTCACGACGTAGAGCAGAGAATTTCAATTCTCCAAAAGTCGTGTCTTTATCTAATACAATGCCATTTGCTAATCTCATCATTTTTCCTCTCTTTCTTTATTCTTTTATCATGTCGTCAGCATGTAAAAGGTAATTTGTAAAACCACGAGTGCCGATTTTGTAGCCCTCTGCGGTAATACGTGGATTGACTAACTTCACACGTTCCTCAAAGCCGAAATGTTTTTCGCCAGCTTCAGCAGGAAGCACCACCACAATATCATCTGCTCTTTGAACATCAGAATAGAGATTATAGCTTCTTGATAAGACAGTTAGCCGTCCGTTGATTCTTCGCTGAACGACTTTATCCTCGCCAGCAAATTCTAAATTGCCGAATGTTTTTTCCATGTTGGGAATCACAAATTTAAGTTCCATATTTTTACCTATCCTTTCTTTTTTATTGGCTGAATGAATGTTTGATGGTCTTAAAGAGTGGGGAACGACCTTTTGATTCTTGATTTTTTGTTTTCATAAGTTCACTTCCTTTCAAAATCGGGTAAAAAAATAGACACCTCATTTTTTGAAGTGTCTACCTATTAAATATTCAAATTTTATTGGAAGTATCTTTATATCTTCACTTTTCAAGGATAAATCGTCGTATCAAAGCTCATTCATAAGTAGTAAATTAGTAGTAAATTGAGTGGTTTTGACCTTGATAAAGTGTGATAAGTCCAGTTTTTATGCGGATAACTAGATTTTTATGCTATTTTTATATTAAAAATAGTTATTTACTTTCGGTTTCTGTAAAATGAAGACATAATATAAATGCACTAAGTCCCATAACTGGATTTTTCTGTCAAACTTTTGAGGCTAGTTCATAACTTCCAGTTGTTGAAATTATGAACTAGCATCTTTTCTGCGCTATGAATCTCCGCTTTTTACTGTTTTTCTTCAGCTCGGTTGGACTACTTCCCATTTTGTAATAAAGCTCTTACCTCGTCTGCTCCAATTTTATCCTCAGCTTTTTCAAAGAGTTGAATAGATCGATAAAAATAATCTCGTGATTTATTTGAATTTTGCTTCAGATAAATCTCTCCCATCCCTCTATAGGAACAGGCTTGGGCAATGAAGTCCTCAGTTGTCAAAGCAAAATCTAGGGATTCTTGCATATAGCTTTCTGCCTCTTCTAGATTTCCCAACTTTAAACGAAGGTAGCCTTGTTCATAGTTGTTAACAGAAAATTTCAAAGCATCATTGGGAAAATATTTTTTATAATTTGCATTTCCTGATCGATATAGAGTAGAGCTTTTTGAAAATGACACATTTCCCTGTAAACCATCGCTAACTGATGATAACCAACATGTTCATTTTCTTGGTCACTTTTAATTCGGGCTAAGTCAATATAAGACTGGTAGATACTTAAGCACTCCTTATAATTTTGTTCTTCAAGATAGATATAGCCCATCAAATTTAATAAACTAAAATCTGTGCAAGTTTCCAATAAAAAGTCAGCTTCAACTAATTTTTTAGCTTCTTCAATCTTGCCCTCAAACAATAATTCCCATGCTTGATCCATTTTTATTCTCCTGCATCTTACGTTGTATAGAAAAAAATTGACAAATCGCTATCAGACTCGTATTTTTTCCAAGCTAAGCTGAAGCCATAATAATCTTCAAATTCAGGGTGCCAGTCATAATAAAGTGGGACACGACTATACTTTCTCGCAACTACTTCATCATCAAATTCTGGAGACTCCCCTGCAGTAATACCAAATTGGAGACCATTTAGTTCCCAGCTATTCCCCCAAATAGTAATTGTCCATTGTTTAAAAGCGGTAACATTTCTTGTATGATAATTGTAACTTTTGATTCCATAAATTCTCACTTTCATTATTACTCATCAATAAAAAGAGGCAATATCAGTTTCTGCATTACAGAATTCTAATATTGCCTGTTCATTTATTTTCTTATGCTCATTTCAATCCAGCATACTATCTTACTTTTTGACTTTTTCTCTGATAGAATGTTCAGAAACCCATTTAGAGTAGCTTATCATTTTTTCATCAGTTAAAGCTTCTACCTCTATAGTCACACACATATCAACCGCTTCTTCCACAGAAACAGAAAAGTGATAACCATTTAATTGTAAAAATTTCACCAAAACATAAAAGGCTGTTCGTTTATTGGCATTGGCAAAAACATGCTTCTTTATCAATTGGACAAATAATATTGTTGCTTTATCAAAAATTGTTGGATAAAGAGGTTTGCCAAAGACAAATTGTTCTGGTAAGTTCACAATCATATTTAAAGTTGAAGGACTAACTGTTTGAATTTGCTCATTTGGAGAATACCGTTGAATTACTAAAGCATTGATTTTTTCAATTTGCTTTTCTGTTAGATAGACTGTCATTTTTCCACCAAAGCTTTGAAAACATCGTCGTATTCATCAAAAATTGTATCCAATTTCAAGTCAAAGGCATCATCAGAAACATAAGAAACCTGATGATCCAATTCTTCAGGAGTAAAGATAATTTCGCCACTTGGTAACAATTTTGCTTCGTAATTAACACCACTTGGAATATTGAACTCGCTTGGAATCGTAATGGTGATTGAATTTCCTTGCTTTCTTGTTTTTACTACCATCTGATTTCCTCCTTTGAAGTATTATAACAAATAATTACCGTAATTACAATGATAGTGTAAAACTGCCATTTCATCTCAAATCTCAACCGAAATACTCCTGCATAAGTGATTTTTTCAAGATTTCCAATTCTTCCAGAGATTTTTGAATTATCAATTCTGATTTTTTAATTCGCCTGTAATCATATTAGTCTCTTTTCTTTGGTTTTTAAAGTTATTAATATCACTATTTTAACGGATTTTCAATCAAGCTTCAATTATGATTCTCTCTATAAAAATTTCTTTCAAAAATAAAAAAGCAAACACAAAATATGGTTCACTTTTTTAAATCTTCTACTCTCCATCCTTCCAGTTCCGAGCAATCTCTTCGTCTTTCTGGAGTTGGTCTACGAGCTCTTCGATGGAGTCAAATTTGACCATATCTCGGACACGGTCTAGCCAGTAGACCATGACTGTCTCACCATAAATATCATCTGAAAAGTCAAAAATATTGACTTCAAAACGTGGCTCTTCTCCATCGAAAGTAACATTTTTCCCAACACTTGCCATCCCACGATATCTCTGACGTTGTACTTCTACATCGACTACGTAAACACCGTCTGCTGGCATATAAGTTCGATCTCTCAGGACTAGATTGGCTGTTGGATAACCGATAGTACGCCCACGAGCATTTCCGTGAACGACCATCCCACGGGTTGGGAGCGGTGTGCCAAGCAAGTGACCTGCCTCCCTCACATCACCATCAAGGATAGCTTGGCGAATCCGTGTGGAACTGATCTTTCCCTTTTCGTCCTCGACCGAAGGAACAATGATAATCTCTCCATCAAAATAATCCTTCAGGTCATCCGCAGTCTTCTTGTCTGAACCAAACGTGTAGTCAAATCCTGCCACAATGACAGCTGGTTTTAAAGCTCTAACATAGGTATCAAAGAATTCTTGCCCTGTTAAGCTAGCAAACCTGCTACTAAAGTCAAGTAAGAAAAGAGCCTCTACTCCATGCCATTTCATCTTGTGCTCCCGTTCCTCGTGATTGACGATGTGAAGCATGAGCTCGGGTTGGTAAGGTTGTAAGGCAAGTTTTGGCGACTCTGTAAAGGTCATCACGACAACTGGCAGATAATCCTTCATCGAAGCCTTACTGGCCACTTCAAAAAGTTTCTGATGCCCCTTGTGGATGCCATCAAAATAACCTAGTACAAGGACTGTTTTTCCCGGTACTGCAATGTCTTTTTCGTTCTTAATAGGTACTGTTGTAATCATGAAACTATTATATCATAGAGAAAGTCTTTTCGCTAAGAGGAAATCCCAAATGTCGTTTTTTGCGCCTGAACTGACCTTGATAGACAATTCAAGGTATTCGTTTTAAAAAATAGCACCTCCTAAGAGATGCTATCGTTTGGTAACTAGTCTACTGTTTCTTCCAAGTCTTTTAACTTAACCGAAACAATTTTAGACACACCTGATTCTTGCATGGTAACTCCATAGATAGAATCCGCTGCCGCCATGGTTCCCTTACGGTGGGTCACGACGATAAACTGACTATCCTTGTCAAAGCGGTTGAGATAATCCCCAAAACGTTTGACATTGGCTTCATCAAGTGCCGCCTCTACCTCATCCAAGATAACAAAAGGAATAGTCTTGACTCGAATGATAGAGAATAACAAGGCCAGAGCCGATAGGGCTTTTTCACCACCACTCATGAGGTTGAGAGACTGGATTTTCTTACCTGGTGGTTGAACAGAAATCTCTACACCAGCTGTTAAAAGGTCGCCCTCAGTTAATATCAAGTCTGCCTGACCTCCGCCAAACATCTGTCTAAAAGTCACTTTAAAGGACTCACGAATAGCCTCAAAGGTTGATTTAAAGCGTTCCTTAACTTCATCATTCATCTCTGTGATTGTCTCAAGAAGCAGGTTTTTCGCAGACAAAATATCATCTCGTTGGCTATTTAGGAAATCCAAACGGTCATGGACCTCTTCGTACTGTTCAATAGCATCCAAATTGACTGGACCCAGTGAGCGAATAGCCTTCTCAAGATCTTTAACCTCTTGCTCTGCCAGATTGAGATTTTCCAACTCATGCGCTTTTTCTAGAGCCTCAGTGTAGCTGATCTGGTACTGGTCAGTTAATTGAGCTTGTAGATAGCGCAAGCGTTCGCTGACCTTTTCTTTCTTGGCTTCAGCACGTGTTTGTTTGCGAATCCACTCCTCATTCTGCTGACGAGCCTGGTCCAAATGGCTGGCAATATCATCCAGCTGACCTTCGATATCATCCAACTCAAACTGCTTACGAATCAAACCTTGTTGGAGGTTTGATTTCTGAGTTTTGGCCTCTTCCACTTGCTGACTTAGCAGATCCGTATCAACCTTCTCAAGATTATCAACCTTTTCTTGGAGGATACGCTGGATTTCCTCTTGTTCGATATCCAGATTATCCAGTTCCTTACCTAGACGTTCAATATCAGTCACTTCGTACCGCTTTTGTCCTTGTAGTTCTGACTTAAGCAAGCGTGCTTGCGCTACTTGTTCCTGCAAGTTTTGATAGCGTTCTTGAATAGCGTTTTTATTCGACTTAATCTCTTCAATCTCAGCTTCTAGATTTTGCTTTTCACTCGCGATAGTAGCAAGGCGCTCTTGGCATTTTTCCTTATCCGCTTGCCAATCTCCTTCAGAAAGACGATTTAATTCCTCTTCTTGAAGTTTCCAAAGAGTTTCTAACTCTTCCACTTGCTGATTGGTTTGTTGATAAGCGAGGGACAAGCCTTGCTCCTGGATACGAGCTTGCTCACCCTGAGATTTGATGGCTTCTAATCTTTCTGTTAATACCGCCATCTCATCTTGCAAAGTCTTCAAAGTCTCTTCTTCTGAACGCAGGCTTGCTTCTTCTTCAGCAATTTCTTTTTGTAATTGCTCCAGCTCTGGCTTGATGAAGATACTGTTATTCTGACGATTGGCACCACCCGCGTAGGAACCACCTGTGCGCAACTCTGTCCCATCCAGTGTCACCATACGAACCTGGTAACGAACTTGACGAGCAGCTGCACGCGCATGTTCTACGGTGTCAAAGATAGCCGTAGTAGCTAGCAAGTTCTTGAAAATGGCTTCTAGTCTCTTGTCAAACGACACCAACTCATCAGCCATACCAAGGAAGCCTGGACTTGATGCGATAACATCTTGATTCTGACTAGAAATCGTACGAGCCTTGATAGTCGTCAACGGAAGGAAGGTTGCACGACCGGCTCTGTTGCGCTTGAGGAAATCAATAGCCTTAGTCGCTGCGTTCTCATCTTCTACGATGATGTGCTGACTGCTCGCTCCAAGCGCTATTTCTAGGGCAGTTTGATAATGAACATCAAAGGTCAAATGCTCACTGACTGCACCAATAATCCCACCTAGACAGTCTTTTTCTTGGAGAACACTCTTAACACCCGCGTAAAAGTTGCTATGATTTCTAAGGATATTCTCCAAACTTTGGGCTCTAGCCTGCTTGTTTTTGAGACTATCCAAACGGTCAAAGAGTTGGCTCTGCTGGGCTTGGTAAGAAACTTTCTTTTCCTCTTGCTCCTTGGCACCAGCTTGGTAGTCAGCCAATAATTTCTGAACCTGCTCCTTGGCAGTTTCAAGCTCAGACTTTTGCTGACTGGCCTTTTCTTTAGCTGTAGCCAGTTGTTCTTTCAGTTTCTCAAGTTGATCTGCTTGTTTTTGAGATAGCTGACGGCTGTTCTCTAGTTCATTCTCGATGCGGGTCAACTGGTTTGAGACATCCGCTTCTTCTTGTAAAAGAGCGACAAAGCGTTCACGCAAGATCTCAATCATCTGGTCAGGATCATCTGAAAAAGCTAGCAATTCTGCCTCTAAACGATTGAGTTCCTTGTTGTTTTCAGCTAGACTTTCCTCTAACTGTGCCAGATTTGCTTCTTTTTCAGCCTTCTCTGTACTTAGAGTCTTTCTCTTATCTTCTAAAGATGCCAAACGAGCTTGTGCTTCTTGTTGATTGAGAGCAACTTGCTCAGATTCCAACTTCGATAGGGCTAATTTTCGCTCTAAATCACTTATCAGATTCGTCAGATCCATCAAGCTCCCTTGGTCTTTAGACATTTGAGCTTGGAGATCTTGGCGTTTCTTTTTAAGACTTTGATTTTCTTCTTCTAACTCTTCACGCTTTTGGTAATAGCTCGTCAAAAGTTCCTGAACCTGAGTTAGTTCTTCTTCCGTCAGCTCTAGTTCAGCCTTATTTTCCTTGATTTGGGCAACCAGTACATCCAAGTAAATAGCCTTGCGTTGACCATCCAGATCGAGAAACTTGCGAGCATTCTCGGCTTGTTTTGCAAGAGGCTTGATTTGATTGTCCAACTCATAGATAATGTCCTCTAAGCGATCTAGATTGTCTTGAGTTTGTTGCAGTTTGCTCTCTGTCTCTTTTCGACGAGTCTTGTATTTTAAAACTCCAGCTGCTTCTTCAAAAATAGCACGGCGTTCCTCTGGCTTGGAATTAAAAATCTCCTCAACTTTCCCTTGGGAAATGATGGAGAAGGAATCCCGTCCCAAACCGGTGTCCAAGAAAAGGTCGTGTACATCACGCAGACGGACTTTCTTGCCATCAATTCGATACTCGCTATCTCCACTACGGTAGATATGGCGTTCTACTTTAATGACTTGCCCTGCATCCTTGATAAAACCATCTTCATTATCCAAGGTCACGACAACAGAGGCATAATTGAGCGGCTTACGACTTTCGGTCCCAGCAAAAATGACATCGGGCATCTTGCCACCACGGAGACTCTTAACACTGGACTCCCCCAAGGCCCAACGCAAACTTTCTGTAATATTTGACTTCCCAGAACCATTGGGCCCAACGACAGCTGTCACGCCTTGGTCAAAGACGACCTTGGTCTTGTCAGCAAAGGACTTGAATCCCTGGATCTCAATTTCCTTTAAATACATGAATCCAGCCCTTTCTCAACGGCATTTTTTGCAGCCTCTTGCTCTGCTAACTTCTTAGAACGGCCTTGGCCCTTTCCGATGCTCTTGCCCTCAACCAGAACTTCTACATCAAAAACCTTATCATGAGCAGGTCCTATCTCAGAGATAACCTGATAGCGAATGTCCACATCCCCATTGACCTGGAGCAACTCTTGCAGGTGTGTCTTGTAATCCTTAATCATTTCAAAATCACCTGCTTCAACCTTGGGTATCATGACCTGATAGATAAACTCTTTTACCTTAGCAACATCCTTGTCCAAAAGCAAAGCACCCAGAAAAGCTTCAAAAGCATCACCAAGAATGGTGTCACGATTGCGCCCACCAGACTTTTCTTCCCCTTTTCCTAGCTTGATAAACTGATCAAACTGGCAATCACGCGCAAAACCAGCCAAACTCTCCTCGCGGACAATCATAGCACGGAGTTTAGACAAATCTCCCTCTGGTTTCTTAGGATATTTTTTATACAGATATTCTGAAATCAATAATTGCAGAACAGCGTCTCCTAAAAATTCCAAGCGCTCATTGTGTGAAATTTTTAAGAGGCGGTGCTCATTGGCATAACTCGTATGAGTAAAGGCCGTTTCCAGTAAGTTTTTGTCTGCAAATTCGATTGCAAAACGCTTCTTCAGTACAGTTTGTAATTCTTTCATACTGACCTCTTTCTAATAATTACGATCCTTTCTATTATAACAAAAAAAGCCCTCTGAGTCACTTTAAAACGGGACTAGGAAAGATTTGGGTAGTTTTTGAAAAAAGATTTCCAATTTTGGAGGAAATATAAAGAAAAAAGCCTTATTTAAAGGCTTTTTAGGCTGTTTACATCCACCCTGAGGGAATCGAACCCCCATCTCAAGAACCGGAATCTTACGTGATATCCATTACACTAAGGGTGGAAACTTGTTTTATTATAACAGAAATTTGCTCTAATAACAAGTTTTTTATGAGTAGACTAAGCGTCCATTAGTGGGAAGCATCTCCGTTCCAGATAGAATTTTTCACGATAACATAATCAACATGTTTAAGGTCGGCAACTTTTCGTCCACCTGCATAAGAGATAGCACTTTGCAAATCCTGCTCCATCTCAGTAAGGGTGTCTTGCAAATGCCCTTTAGCAGGCAGTAAGATGCGCTTACCTTCCACATTTTTGTAAGCGCCTTTTTGATACTGTGAAGCTGAACCATAGTATTCTTTGAACTGTTCGCCATTAACTTCAATCGTTTTCCCTGGACTTTCGATATGTCCTGCAAAAAGGGAACCAATCATGACCATGCTAGCACCGAAACGGATAGACTTAGCAATATCTCCGTGAGTACGAATTCCTCCATCAGCAATAATCGGTTTACGGGCAGCCTTGGCACACCAACGAAGGGCAGCCAACTGCCAACCACCTGTACCAAAACCAGTCTTGACCTTGGTGATACAAACCTTACCAGGACCGATTCCAACCTTAGTAGCATCCGCACCAGCATTTTCCAATTCACGAACAGCTTCTGGCGTTCCTACGTTCCCAGCAATGACAAAGGTATCTGGCAACTCTTTCTTGATGTGTTGAATCATAGAAATCACGCTATCGGCATGACCATGAGCAATGTCAATCGTGATGTATTCCGGAGCATCAGCCTTGAGTTGGCTAACGAAGTCATACTCGTAATCCTTGACACCAACAGAAATGGAAGCAATGAGCCCTTGATCGTGCATACGTTTGATAAAGGGAATGCGCCCCGCTTCATCAAAACGATGCATAATATAGAAGTATCCGCCTTTAGCAAGTTGCTCTGCTACGTTCTCATCCAAAATCGTCTGCATATTTGCTGGCACAACAGGTAGTTTAAAAGTGTGTTTTCCAAACGTAATACTTGTATCTGCTTCTGAACGGCTTTTAATCACACATTTATTTGGGATCAACTGAATATCTTCGTAATCAAAAATTGGAAATTCATTTAACATATCGATGTCTCGTTTCTTTTGTAATGACCTACCTATGCTTGTGCATCACTACGTCTTTTCCGACGTTTCCTCAATTAATTCTACACCAAAGTACAGATTTTGTCAAATATTTTCAACAATTAGATTATATTGTTCGGAAATTACTTGTATAAATAGCAAAAAAAGCGAAGAGATTACTTTCTCCCCACTTCTTCATCAATAATCGCTTTAAAATTTTCTTCTGAATTTTCCATCATTTTACAAAATGCACTATAGGATGAGGCATTCTGAGGGATTTGGATAGACCACTTCTTCAATTGAGCTCCATAGCCAACTACTTTTCCTATTTCACTATTTACTGACTGCTCCATACTAGGAAAAATCAGTCCAGCTTTCTCAGCTTTTAAAATATATGAATAGGAAATCAGCTGGAACAAGTCCTCGCGGTTAATTCCTTTTTCAGTGAACTCCAGTTTTTTATATTTTGCATCTAGAACAATCTTTCGTTCTCTGTCATAAAAATCTGGATATACCTTTCGTTTCCCAACAGAAAATACTGAAATTCCGTTCGTCTTATCTTTATTTCGTGGATGGATGAAACCTTTTGGCAACAAGGTATGAATATACTCTTCCCAAAGCCAGGCAACATCAAAGAGAATACCATGTACCCTTTGAGATTGAGGTCCAAGACCATGCTTTTCTCTACTTAGAATCATCAAGCAGAGTTCCTGTAACTTTCTGTACTCTCTGAAGTAGGCATGTCGGATAGGTTTGATTTTATTCATTCTGATAATCTTGGCACGATCAGCTAGTTTATAAGATGAGGTTACACGAGTAATTTCTGTCATATTTTCACGATTACTATCGAGCAGAACTCCAAAACTTTTCTGATTCTTTATGTACTCAATCGTATGCCGAATCAACTGCATGAGTGGATTATCATAGGTGAACTCCCTAGTGGTATAGGCAATATTTCCCGTAAAAGGGAGATTTTTTTTCAGATGATTTCCAACATCTAGTACACCCTTTACATGACTATCGTTATGGAAATATCGCTGGTATTCCTTATAAAGACCTTTTCTGAGAGCAGCTTGAAGATACTTGGGAAAGAGGTAAACCAAGAGTTGATAAAGCTTATCTTCAGGAGATAGACCGACATCCAAACTAGTCAGATTAATATTGAGAACCTTTTGTAAAAGATAATGCAAAAAATGGTCGTTACTTTCATCAGAAAAACGAGAGGAAATCGTCAATCTTTCCTGACCACAGCCCAGAAAACCAATCACGTTCCCTGTCTTGATTTTCTGATTAACTGTTTCAAAAATCTTTTGGTCCTTGTCTAAATCAGGAGAATTCATCAAATCATTCGGAAAAATAAAAATATTGTCCTCTCGAGAAAGGTTATCTAGTGTTCTATCAAGAAGTACTTGACTTAGGTTGGGATATTCTGCGACAAGGTCCTCTTTAGCAATTCTATACTGATTATCAGTTATTCGCATTATCATCACCAGTATCTTGCCGATCTGTTCGCTCGTTATTTGTCAGATCAAATGCTTTTTTCAATGTATCCAGAGTTTCAGCCTCTTCATAAGAACCTCGTAAGTAATCTTCCAAAAGTGGTTTGAGGTAATCAGACCAGAGTAATTCATAGTCAAAATCTACATCCTGCAACTTAAGGAAATAACTTGGTCCAATATGATAATGGCTGTTTAATTCCTGAACGTTTTCGATAGCAACATTCAAATTTCTTAGACGTTTTTTCGCTTCCTCCTCATGTCCATCTAGTTCGTTATCTAGAATGTATAGCTGGCTTTCAGCAGTAACTTCAACAAAACGGAAACGACGGCGCATAGCAAAATCAAAGGTGTCTACTGAACGATCAATATCATTCATTGTTCCGATGATGTAGACATTTTCAGGGATATAAAACTTGTCATCCGTCTCATGTAAATTAGCATACTGGGTGGAAACACTCCCCCTTTCGCCACGATATTCAGGATCAATAGAGAAAAAGAGTTCACCAAAAATCTTAGAAATCTCACCACGGTTGATTTCATCAATGATGAAAACGAATTTTTTGTCTGTGGCAATTTCTGTTGGAGAAATATAATCTTTCAGACCAAATCTTTTCTTTAAAGTTTCTAGGACTTTTTTTCCTTGATTACGATAATAGGGCTGTTTCAGATATTTTTCATCTTTATAGAGTTCATAAACATAAGATTTTGTTAAGCAAGTTCCTTGGGCTTTAGTCTCATAATTGATATTAAAATTATTTCGACTATTTACTGTGAGATAGGAAAATTCTGTCAAATATTCTTTTTCATCTCTGCTATTTACATATTCAAGATAAAGATCCCAAGCTTCATCAAAATTATCTTGTCCTCCAGTTTTTTGAGCTTCTTTAGCCTTCTGACAAAACTTCTTAAAAATACCGTCCTGCAAGCCAAAGTTAATCTGTCCATCATTTACCAGGATTGGTCTCAACCCCTCTACAAAATCCGTATAATCATAGGAAGGGTGAAACTGTACAAATTCGATTTGGTCTTCGTTGCCACCCGTTAATTCTTTGGCAATTTCTTTAGCAAGATAAGTTTTTCCTGTGCCATGAGCACCGCGGAGGATGAGGTTTTTGGATTTTTTTAATTTATCTAAATAATCGTCAATATTTTTATTCATAACAACTTTCTCTATATTTTTTCTGTATGTACCATTTAGAATGGATTTATATAAATTGATACGTTCTGAATTTCTATCCCAGTTGATGGTTTGTCTTGTACCTTTTTTTCTTTGGTATTCCCATCCACCATCTACTTTCAACCAATTAACACCAATACAATGTTTAAACTCTGTTTTTGTTTCATCAAAGTAATATGTTTTCACACATTGTCCAATACCTAAAATTTTGTTTAATCCTGAGGTAGCTATTATATAATCATTTATTTTTATGTCATGTGCAAACTTCCAAATAAATAAATTTCTCTGCTTTCCTTGCTTCAATTCTTCAGGATTATTGTAATCTAAAATATTAGATAAATTAGAATCAAAATCTATACAAGCTATATTCTCTTCTTTAAATAAAGACCAAACTTTTCCACCTCCTCCTGCAACTATCATCCAATAATTTAATTTTTCTTCCATTTTGTAGCTCCATTTTCATATTATAGGCTAGTTAGTATTTAATATTTCAAAACCCTATTTCATATATAGAATATCATATCTATTAAAAAAAGAAAAGAAATTCTAAAGAAAAAGCCCAGTGTTAGGAGCTTCAATGTCTCTTAACACTAGACTTCTTTTTTTATCTTAATAATACTCACCTTGACGGTAGTCCCATGAGTTAAAGGTATCTGACAGGTGCATCATGATTTTATCAATGTCAAGCCCTTTACGGATAACGACTGGTGCTGGTGAAGTTGAACGTGCTCCTCCTTGTTCTGGGATGAGTTTGCCATCTTTATCGACCATAGAGACCATCACACCTTGCTCGTAGCGCGTTTCAATCGTTTTGTCAGGTTGGATAGATGCCACATAGTCGTCTGCTTCGATAACAAGGTCCACTGCTCCTTCGATACGTTCTCCTATTCCTTCTACCTTACCACGGTTTCCTTTTCCAGATGGGTTGGCTGATGAGGCGTAGACCATCTTGCCTTCTTCCCAAAGTTTGGCAGCCAACTGTTCACCAGCTTTACCAAACTTGATGACAAAACAGCTAGTACCACGAACGTCAGTCATGAGTTCTTCACGGCCATCACCGTATGCTTTGAGTTTTTCAAAAGCTTCTGGTTTCCAAGGAAGGATACAACCAAGGAGAATATCTTCATCCCAATGTTTTTGGTAGAAGGCTTCAATTTCTGGGTTTAGTTGTGCTAAAGCGCGTAGCTCGTCCATGCTACCACAAAGTACAACACCTGGTTTGTTACGGTTACGCTCTTTAGCCTCAAATTTGCGTTCAAGACCTGCCTTGTCGCTGGTCATAATGATGTAACCAACTTTTGTAGGGCATACAATGCACCCACCCTCACCTTTTAAAATGTCATAGCCTTCTTGAGAAAGTGTTCCGTTCCATTGAATGTGTTTTGTCATAGTTCTATTTCCTTTTCTATTTTTTCTAATCCTGCCAGTAGGCTGGTCGTCGTTTTTCATAAGCAGCAATCAAGTCTTCATACTGCAAAGTAATTCCGATATCATCCAAACCATTTAAAAGCTTGTGTTTCCACTCGCTATCAATTTCGAAAGTGAATTCTCCAACTGGTGAGATGATTTTTTGTTGTTCCAAGTCTACAGTTACCTGGTCGGTCGGTTTGAGTTGGGCTAGCTTTTCTCTAACCTCCCTAGGCTGAACAATAGGCAACATGCCATTATTGAGTTCATTATTGTAATGAATATCACCGAAAGATCCTGCAATCACGACCTTAAAACCATAGTCAGCTAGAGCCCATGCTGCGTGTTCTCTTGAAGACCCTGCGCCAAAGTTATCCCCTGAGATGAGGATACTGGCTTTACGGTATTCAGGTCGGTTAAAGACAAAATCTGGATCCTCAGTGTAGTTATCGTCCAGATAACGCCAGGCATACATGAGGTACTTACCAAAGCCCTTCTTATCAATTAACTTGAGAAACTGCTTGGGAAGGATTTGGTCAGTGTCGATGTTATCATTCATGAGAGGAACGGTCGTTCCCGTATAAACTGTAAATTTCTCCATATCCTCTCCTTACTGGGCTTCTGGCATCTGTCGAACATCTACGAAGCGCCCTGCGATGGCTGCCGCAGCTGCCATGGCTGGACTGCAGAGATGGGTTTTAGCACCAAATCCCTGTCTATCTTCAAAGTTACGGTTACTGGTTGAGGCACAGTGGACACCATCAGGCACCTTGTCCGGATTCATCCCTAAGCACATAGAGCAACCTGGGTCTCTCCACTCAAAACCAGCGTCTAGGAAAACCTTGTCCAAGCCCAACTTCTCAGCAGCTCGTTTGACAGGACGAGAACCAGGTACTACGATTGCCGTTAGATTGGGAGCAATTTTCTTCCCTTTGACAAATCGCGCAGCCAGTTGCAAATCACTGAGACGAGCATTGGTACAAGAGCCAATAAAGATATAGCCTAGCTCAATATCTGCCGGCTTTTGACCAGGCTCCAAGTTCATGTAATGATAAGCTCGTTCATCATTCATATCCTTAATTTCTGGAAAACTACTGTCAAAGTCGACCCCCATAGCAGGATTTGTTCCCCAAGTCACCATAGGAGCCAAGTCTGAGACATCCATCCGGATAACCTTATCATAAACAGCATCATCATCGCTGACTAGGGTTTTCCAGTCAGCAATCGCCTCCTCGAAAGCTTCGGGAACGCATTCCCGTCCCTTAAGATAGTCATAGGTAGTCTGATCTGGATTCATAATTCCCATCTTGGAGCCAAACTCAATGGACATATTGCAGATGGTCATTCTCTCTTCCATGGTCAAAGCATCAATCGCTTGTCCACGATATTCAACCACATAGCCAACACCACAGGCAACGCCGTACTTGGCAATTAAGGCGAGAATGTAATCCTTAGAATAAACTCCTTTTTGAGGAACACCAGTGAATTCTACCAGCATTTTCTTGGGTTTGACCTGCCAGAGGGTCTGGGTAGCAAAGACATGCTCAACCTCACTGGTCCCAATCCCAAAAGCGATAGCTCCGAAAGCTCCGTGAGTAGCTGTGTGGCTATCTCCACAGACGATGAATTTTCCTGGTTGTGTTCTTCCAGTTTCTGGTCCAACCATGTGAACGATTCCCTGCTTTTCAGAACCATGAGCCGCATGTTCAATCCCAAATTCCTCAACATTTTCAGCCAGCTTATCAATTTGCGCCTTGGAAATGACATCTCGAATATCGTAGATATTGACAGTCGGAACATTATGATCAAAGGTTCCAAATGTCAAGTCTGGCCGTCTCAATCTTCGTCCTGCATCTCGTAATCCTTGAAAAGCTTGGGGACTGGTTACCTCATGAATATAGTGCTGATCCACGTACATGAGTTGGGGTTGCCCTTCTTCTCCTGTGATAACATGGCGGTCCCATAATTTATCAAAAATCGATTTTCCTGCCATCCATTACCTCCAAATAAAATATAAGGCCACTAGTGTGGTCACCATCCCGAGAAACCAAACTGTTTTAAAATACCATTTTCTAGTCTTGTGGTGAAAGGTGATTCCTGCTAACCAGGCACCAAAACCACCACAAGCAATGGCTAAAATGAGTAAGATTTTCTCTGGAACGCGCCAAGCACCTCTTCTTGCCTTGGATTTGTCAATGCCATAAATCAAGAAAACCATGACATTCCAAATCAAGAGGGCAAGCGTGATTCCTTCATTTATCTTCATAATCTTTCAATGATGGCTTCTGTCATTTCCTTGGTCGAAGCCTGTCCTCCAATATCTCTTGTTAAAATGCCAGCCGCTAAACTAGCTTCAACAGCACGTTCGATACGCTCTGCATCCTCATAACGTCCAAAACTATCTCTCAACATCATGGCAACTGACAAAATCATAGAGATAGGATTGGCAATTCCTTGACCTGCAATATCAGGTGCCGAACCGTGAATAGGTTCATAAAGACTTGGGCCTTTTTCAGAATGACTGGCTGATGGCATGACGCCAAGTGTGCCTGATAAAACGCTTGATTCATCAGATAAGATATCTCCGAAAAGATTTTCCGTCACAATGACATCAAACTTAGCAGGACTGGTAATCATGAGCATGGCAGCTGAGTCCACCAACTGGTGCTCCAAGGTTACATCTGGGAAATCCTGCGCGACTTCCTCAGCTACTCTGCGCCAGAGTTTTGAAGTCGCTAGAACATTTTGCTTATCGATACTAGTAACGATTTTTCTGCGATTTCTTGCAATTTCAAATGCCTTGCGAATGATCCGCTCTACTTCCTCATAGCTGTAGTCGTTGATATCACGCGCTTTCCGCTCTTCAAGGATATGATCTCCAAAGTAGATACCACCTGTCAACTCACGTACCACGACAAAGTCTACACCAGCAATTCGTTCCGGTTTGAGAGGTGACAAATGCTTGAGACTATCAAAAATCTTAACAGGGCGAATATTAGCATAGAGATTGAGTTCCTTACGAAGAGCCAGCAAGCCTTGTTCAGGCCGAACCGATGCTCCATCATACTGAGGACTACCGATAGCCGCAAGGAGAATAGCATCTGCTTCTCTACATGCCTTAAGGGTTTCATCAGGTAAGGGATGCCCCGCAGCATCAATACCCGCACCTCCAAAGGGGCGTCTGTCTATCTCATAGTCAAAGCCTGTTTTTGAAGCTAGAGCTTCCAGAACCGCTAAACCAGCTTCCATGATTTCTGGACCGATTCCATCCCCTGCTAGTGCTGCTATTTTCTTTGTCATAGCCTTCTCCTTTACACACTAGGCATGTCTCGGTAGGAAACGCTGCGCCCCATCTCACCTGCATTCTCTTTTTGAACAAAAGTATTGGCATTGATATAAGCAATAGCTGAAGCCTTTAACACATCGAAATCAAGACCTGCTGCGTTAAAAATGGTTTCTGTATCTCTGTTTTCAACAGTAACCAAGACACGAGCTTGAGCATCAATTCCATCTGTCACAGCATCAATGGTATAGGACACCAAGCGGACAGATTGGTTAAAGAACTTATCAATAGCGTTAAAGATTGCTTCAACGGAACCTTGTCCTGTCGCATTAAATTCGACTTTTTCACCATCCATATTAGCCAGACTAACAAGCGCTTCAATGTCATTATCTGCATGGGTTTGAAGTTGTAAATCATCAAAGTGGAAACCTTCTGGGTTTTCAACCATGGTTCCAGCTACCAGAGCTCGAATATCTGCATCTGTGATTTCTTGTTTCTTGTCCGCTAGTGCCTTGAACTTAGCGAAGAGTGGTTTGATATCCTCTTCTGTAAAATCTAGGGCCAGTTCTCTTAGTTTTTCTACAAAAGCGTGGCGACCTGACAATTTTCCAAGCGGAAGGCTATTACTCTTAACACCGACCAATTCAGGTGTGATGATCTCATAAGTAAGAGGATTTTTAAGAACTCCATCTTGGTGAATACCAGACTCGTGAGAGAAGGCATTTCCACCGACCACCGCTTTATTTTTAGGAACTGGTATACCTGAGAAGCGAGAAACCATTTCTGACGTATTAATGGTTTCATTTAGGACAATACTTGTTTCTGCTTGGTAGTAATCTTGGCGAATATTGAGAGCCACTGCTATTTCTTCCAAAGCAGCATTTCCAGCTCGCTCACCAATGCCATTAATAGTTCCTTCGACACGTCCTGCACCATTCTTGACAGCAGAAAGGCTGTTAGCCACTGCCATTCCGAGGTCATCGTGACAGTGAGGAGAATAGATGATCTGACGATCAGTTTTGACATTCTCAATTAAGTATTTGAAGATGGCACCATACTCCTCTGGCGTCGTAAATCCAACCGTGTCAGGGATATTGATATAAGACGCCCCTGCATCAACCGCTGTTTGAACGACTTGCAAGAGGAAATCCAACTCTGTCCTGGTCGCATCCTCTGGAGAAAATTCGACAATTTCAAACTTAGAACGTGCGTAAGAAACATGCTCCTTAATAGCTTCTAAAATCTCTTCCTTGCTCTTATTGAGCTTATACTTGCGGTGAATCGGACTGGTCGCGATAAAGACGTGAATCTGAGGATACTTGGCATCCTTGAGCGCCTCATAACAAGCATCTATATCAGACTTGACCGAACGTGCCAAACCTGTCACCGCTGTTTTTTTCAAGACTTTAGCAATCTCCTGAACTGCTGTAAATGAATCTGGGCTAGCAGCTGGAAAACCAGCTTCAATGGTTGAAATGCCCCATTTCTCCATCTGCCTTGCAATGGCAATTTTTTCCTTGATTGAAAAGTTAACGCCAGGTGTCTGCTCTCCATCTCGAAGGCTGGTATCTAGAAATTCAACTGTTCGCATAAGATTTCCCCTTTTCCAAATATAGTTTTAAAAAAACATCTCGCTCAGAAACCCAAGCGAGATGTTGATTTACTCCCGCTTGGTAAGCCAAACAGGACTAATGCTTTTGCACTAGCCCGAGTACCTCAACAACAAAGCAAATTGATTAAACTTAGCTGTTTTCATGTTTGACTTTCTCCTTCGTTTGATATCTTGTTTAGTATTCTAGCATAGGAAAAATCTCTTGTCAAGAAAAAATCCATTATTTTCTGAAAATTTCTTCAGTAAAGAATATTTTGCTAATTGAAAGTATTTGAAAACTCAAGCAAATTCCCCTATTTTTTCACGGTTAGGTTCCAACTTCTTTCCATCAATTTCAGTACCATTTCATCTGACAAAGTATCATCAAGTGTCAGACTAAGCCAGTAGCGTTTGTTCATATGAAAGGCTGGGTAAATTCCCTTTTGCGAAAGCAAGTCAGCCACTTGGTCGTGTTTGAGGTTGACTGCTTCCACTAGCCCTTCTCTCCCCTTATCTAACTTATCCCACGGAATTCTCATCAAAACAGCATACCACTTTTGATTGCCTTCATGGCGCAATACAGCAGCATCAGGTGATTTTTCCCACAGATACTCCAGCTGATTCCCATAATCTTCCTGAACCTGAGCCATGATACGCTTAGTCTGAGGGCAGATAAAATCCTGCACATCAAAACAAGCCTTCCGAATCTGGTAAAGAATCTCCAAACAAGCCTCACGGACACTTCCGACAAAACTTCCCCGCATACTTTCCATATGTACTTGAGGATAGAGGTCACCCGTTTCCTGGTCAAAGACCTGAAAGCTCACATTATCCGGAGTGATAGAAACTGTCATGAAAAAGTCACCCTGCAAAATCTGGCAACTATAGGTCCAGACTTTCCCACTTTCTACAAAACCATAGGCATGGGCTTTTTCTTTATTAAACTGATAGGATTTAAAAATTTCAAACATAAGTGAAAACTGCTACCAAAAGCTAGCAGTTCCTTTCTATTTTTTAAAAGACAACCTTGGTTCCATGCAATTGTGTCACACCCAGCTGGTCGATAAAGGCTTGACGGTTGTCAAGGTCAATCCCTCCACCTGGTAAGATTTCAATTTTACCTTTAGCATGTTCCAAAATTCTGTGATAATGGGCAAAACGTTCTTCTAGCGAGTCTCCAGACACACCAGCACGAGTTAAGATACGAGTGACACCAGCTTGGCTGAGCCAGTCAATGGCTTCCAACTGGTCTTCATCACTCAATTCATCAAAGGCCATGTGGAAGACAATTTCCATTCCTTTAGATGCGACAATCAGCTTCTCAAGATTAGCCTTATCCAACTTTTTATCAGCAGTTAATGCTCCAAAAACAACCCCTTGACTTCCAGTCTGAGCAGTCAAACGAATGTCTTCTAGCATGATTGCTATTTCAAGATCAGTATAGACAAAGTCGCCACCACGGGGACGAATCATGGTCATAATGGTCGTATCGTAGTTAGCTGCCAGTTCAACCGCTGCCTTGGTCACTCCATAGCTAGGTGTTGTTCCTCCTACTGCTAGATTGTCACAAAGTTCGATTCGACGAGCTCCAGCCTGTATCGCTTTTTCAAGCAAGGTCACATTTTCAGCACAAAATTCGTAAATCATTTGATTCTCCTTGATGTTTTCTTTAAATTTATTATATCATATTATTTTAAATAGGCTTTCATTTTTATCAAGGCAAATAACTACTATTTTTATCTATTCTTTGTCAGGAATGACTTTAAAGAGATAGTAGGTGATAAAGACAGTCAAGGCTCCCAGACCGATTTTGACTGGCAAAAGAGGAGCAAAATAAATAGAAATTCCCATCAAGATATAGATAGATACGATGATTTTTTTCTTTCGTTCTCGCGCGATTGACTTGGTTTCCCGAAAGTCAGCTACATAGGTCTGATAAAGCTTTGTATGATAAAGCCAGTCTTCAAAACGCTTAGAAGATTTTGAAAAGCAAGCGATAGCTAACAAAAGAAAGGGGGTTGTTGGTAAAAGTGGTAGGACAACTCCAATAACAGCTAAAGCCAGTGAAATAAAGCCAATACTGAGATAAATGATACGCATGATTTCTCCTAGATAAATTACTCTTCCTCTAGTTTCGCATACAAGGGGGAAATTTGTCAAGCATCAACAAAAAAGAGCCTGAAATTCATTTTCAGGGCTCTGCATTTTATTTAATTTTCTCTTCTTCGTAGTCGCCATTACTACATACAACCTGCTTGCCACCACCACGGACTTTTTTCTCCACAAGGAAGTGTCCGCATTTTGGACAGTCACGGCCAATTGGTTTGTCCCAGGAAGTAAATTCACATTCTGGGTAACGATTGCAACCATAGAAGATACGATTGCGCTTGGTTTTGCGTTCGATGATTTGTCCTTGATGGCAGCTTGGACACTCGACACCAATCTCTTTGACAATCGCTTGTGTGTGACGGCAGTCTGGGAAATTACTACAAGCATAGAATTTACCAAAACGACCGAGCTTAATCACCATTGGACTGCCACAAACTTCACAGTCAAATCCAGCTGGCTCATCCTTAATCTGGATTTTTTCCATTTCGGATTCAGCCTTGGCTACTTCTTTGGAGAATGGTTTGTAAAATTCATCAATAACACGTTGCCACTGCTCTTTACCAACTTCGACATCATCCAGTTTTCCTTCCATCTCAGCTGTGAAAGTCACATTGACGATATCTGGGAAGCATTCAACGATGAGTTTATTGACAATTTCTCCCAACTCTGTTGGTTCAAAACGTTTAGCTGCCAGACGAACGTAGTAACGTTTTTGGATGGTTTCAATGGTCGGAGCATAGGTTGACGGGCGTCCAACCCCATTTTCCTCCAAGGTCTTGATAAGGGTCGCTTCAGAATAACGAGCAGGTGGTTGAGTGAAATGTTGTTCTGGCTTGCTATTAACCTGCTTGACCACATCTCCAACTGCCATATCTGGCAACATTTTGTTCTTGTCAGAGTCATTGTAAATAGCAAGATACCCATCAAACTTAACTTGGCTTCCATTTGCCGCGAATTGGACTCCATTTTGAGAAAGCTTAACAGCAATGGTATCAAAGATAGCTCCTGTCATCTGGCTGGCCACAAAACGGTTCCAGATAAGGGTATAGAGCTTGAGCTGGTCTTTGTCCAAGTACTTAGAGATGCTTTCAGGTGTGTTAAAGACACTAGATGGACGAATGGCTTCGTGGGCATCTTGAGCACCTGAGGCATTCTTGACCTTGCTACCATGCTTGGAATACTTGCTACCAAAACGGTCGTTAATGTAGCTTGCAGCTTCGTTCTGAGCCACAGGACTGATACGAGTCGAGTCAGTACGCATATAGGTAATCAAACCTTGCACACCTGATCCGATATTGATCCCTTCATAGAGCTGTTGAGCCACCATCATGGTCTTTCGAGTACGGAAATTGATTTTGTTAGCAGCATCCATCTGCATGGTTGAAGTCGTATAAGGTAGGGGCGCATTGCGTTTGCGTTCTTTCTTATCTACTTGGTCTACTGTAAAATCTTTGCTAGTCAAATGGGACAAGACTTCTTTGACTTCTTCGTTGGTGGTCAATTTCATCTTTTTGCCATTCATACCATAGAAAGAAGCCTGAAATTGCTTGGTTCCCTTCTTAAAGACACCATCAATTGTCCAGTATTCTTCCGGTTGAAAGGCATTGATTTCATTTTCACGGTCAATGATGAGCTTAAGGGCAACAGACTGCACGCGTCCTGCTGATAAGCCCTTCTTGACCTTTTTCCACAAAATAGGCGAAATCGAATACCCTACCAAGCGGTCTAAGACTCGACGAGCTTGTTGGGCGTCGACCAAGTCCATGTCAATCTTGCGAGGTTCTTTAAAAGCATTTTTTACTGCGTCCTTGGTAATTTCATTAAAGACCACACGGTTGGCATCATTCTCGTCCAAGTTGAGAATGTGAGCCAAATGCCAGGAAATTGCTTCTCCTTCACGGTCCGGGTCACTCGCCAGAAAGACTTTATTGGCCTTTTTAGCTTCTTTTTTCAAGTCATTAATGAGAGGGCCTTTTCCACGGATATTGATATACTGCGGTTCATAGTTATTTTCAATGTCGACTGACATACTGGATTTTTTCAAATCACGGATATGTCCGACACTGGCTAAAACCTTGTAATTTCTGCCTAGATATTTTTCAATCGTTTTCGCCTTAGCAGGCGACTCCACGATGACTAGATTTTTCTTAACTGTTGATTTTTTCTTCTTTGTTGCCGTAGCCACACTATCACACCTTTTCAAAGTAATAAACTTTATAAAGTGTAAACCATTTTTAAAGACCTGTCAAGACTTAACTCCTATAGTATAGAAGAAAAGTTTATCTGAGTGAACCATTTCTCCTTAAAATTCAAACTCTGCTAGTACATCTTGCCCACTTGTGACCAGTTTTGCTCCCTCTTGGATCAGGTGGTGACAGCCATCTGAATGGCCATCTAAAATGTTTCCTGGAATAGCAAAGGCATCGCGCCCTTCCTCCATAGCACGCTCACAGGTGATGAGACTGCCTGAACGCATCCTTGCCTCTGCTACAATAACCCCACGACAAAGTCCTGCTATGATACGATTTCGAGCTGGAAAATGAAATTTCAGAGGTTGCTCGCCAGGTCCATATTCGCTGAGAACCAGATGATCATTGCCAATGTACTCCTGCAAGCGTTTATTGGCTTTAGGATAAAATACATCCAATCCTGTTCCAATCACAGCAATCGTTTTTCCACCATTTTGGAGTGTAGCCATATGGGCAGCGGTATCAATTCCTTTGGCCAAACCACTGACCACGATTAACTCGTTTTCCAAACCTTGAATGACTTTCTGAACCGACTTTGCTCCCTGACTCGAACATGAACGACTCCCTACAACAGCAACCTTTGGAAATTTCAATAAGTCTAGATTTCCTTTATAAAATAAGAGCGCTGGAGCATCATAAATCTCACTCAGATCCCAAGGATAACAGTCATCAAGAATAGAAAAGGATGGAAATTTTTGGAACTCCTTCTCCAACTGTGCATCATCTATCTGGAAATAGCGTTCCATAAAGACAGCAGGATTACGGCACCCAGATATTTCAGCAATATCACCTAGCAAGAGCTCCTGATCTACAGTCTCGTCATATTCAAGAACAGTTAAAATCTGTTGATTGGTCAGTCCAGCTTTGCGCAATTTGTAAATCTCATAGTTTGTGATCTTCATATACAACTCCATTTCTTTTTCTACTCATCTATCTATTCGAAAAAATAATAAAAAGAAGACCAGTTGATCTTCTTTTTTCATTTATTCAACTTTTGTATGTGATAACTTGTTTCATCAAAAACATAAAAAACTCTTGAGAAATCTTCAAGAGTTTTGTTTTTTATTTCTATTCTTCATCCATACTCAAGACGCTGAGGAAGGCTTCTTGAGGGACTTCGACAGAACCAATGGCTTTCATACGCTTCTTACCAGCTTTTTGTTTTTCAAGAAGTTTGCGTTTACGCGAAACGTCACCACCATAACACTTGGCAAGTACGTTTTTACGAAGGGCCTTGATATCCGTACGAGCCACAATCTTGTGCCCGATTGCTGCTTGAATTGGAACCTCAAATTGTTGACGAGGGATGATTTTCTTGAGCTTATCAACGATGAGTTTCCCACGTTCGTAGGCAAAGTCCTTATGAACGATAAAGCTGAGGGCATCGACCTTGTCTCCATTGAGAAGGATATCCATTTTCACCAGCTTAGATGGACGGTACTCTGACAATTCATAGTCAAAGCTTGCATAACCACGCGTCGAAGACTTAAGCTTATCAAAGAAGTCAAAGACAATTTCAGCAAGTGGGATTTGATAGATAACATTAACACGATTGTCATCAATATAGTCCATGGTCACAAAGTCCCCACGTTTGCGTTGAGCCAATTCCATTACTGCCCCAACAAACTCCTGTGGTACCATGATTTGCGCCTTGACATACGGTTCTTCAATGGTCGCGATCTTAGTCGGATCAGGAAACTCAGACGGGTTAGAAACATCCATAGACTCACCGTCAGTTTGGTTAACCTTATAGATAACAGACGGAGCTGTCATGATGAGGTCAATGTTGAACTCGCGCTCTAAACGCTCTTGGATAACATCCATATGGAGAAGTCCAAGGAATCCACAACGGAAACCAAATCCCAGCGCCTGCGATGTTTCTGGTTCAAATTGAAGACTGGCATCGTTGAGCTGCAATTTTTCAAGGGCTTCACGAAGGTCATTGTACTTGTTTGATTCGATTGGATAAAGACCTGCAAAGACCATAGGATTCATCTGCTTATAGCCATCCAATGGGTCGGCAGCAGGATTGCTTGCTAGGGTCACTGTATCTCCGACACGAGTGTCTTGAACCGTCTTGATAGAAGCCGCAATATAACCAACATCACCAGTCGCAAGGAAATCGCGCCCTACTGCTTTCGGAGTGAAAATTCCGACCTCCGTCACATCAAAGGTCTTTCCATTGCTCATGAGCTGAATCTTATCGCCAGGTTTGACAACTCCGTCCATGACACGCACTTGGAGGATAACCCCACGGTAAGCATCGTAGACAGAGTCGAAAATCAAGGCCTTGAGTGGCGCCGTTACATCACCAGTTGGTGCTGGCACTTTTTCCACGATTTGCTCAAGAATTTCTTCGATCCCAATACCAGCCTTAGCAGAAGCTAAGACAGCTTCACTGGCATCCAGTCCAATGACATCCTCAATCTCTGTACGAACGCGCTCTGGATCAGCTGCTGGTAGGTCAATCTTGTTAATGACGGGCAAGATTTCCAAATCATTATCCAAGGCTAGATAAACGTTGGCAAGAGTTTGCGCTTCAATCCCTTGGGCCGCATCGACCACCAAAATCGCCCCTTCACAGGCTGCTAGCGAACGCGACACTTCATAGGTAAAGTCCACGTGCCCCGGTGTGTCAATCAAGTGGAAAATATAGGTCTCCCCATCTTTCGCAGTATAATTCAGCTCGATGGCATTCAACTTAATGGTAATCCCACGTTCCCGCTCTAGATCCATACTATCCAAAAGTTGAGCCTGCATTTCACGACTAGAAACCGTCTCAGTCTTTTCCAAAATGCGGTCTGCCAGCGTTGACTTCCCGTGGTCAATATGGGCGATAATAGAGAAGTTTCGAATCTTCTCCTGTCGTTTCTTTAATTCTTCTAAGTTCATGATGCTCTTCCTTTCAGGGTATCTATTAATTATAAATTGTTTTTAACATTTTGACAAGACCATACCCTGCTAGGAGTACTAATCTTCGGCAATAAAACCATCATTTTCGATAAAGTGGTGTTCTGTCATTCCTTGGTCTGTAAAGACGATTCCATGAAGGACACCACCATAGACAGCTCCTCCATCCATGCCAATCTTGCCATCTTCTGTCATCCAAAGCTCAGCAGTACCTCGGTCTTGCTTGAGCAAACCATAAACCGGTGTATGCCCAAAGACAATGGTTTTTCCTGTATGATTGGCCGCTTCGTGGAATGGTTTTCTGAGCCAGACTTTCTTGTAATCAGTCGTTTCATGCCAGTCATCCAAGGTCAAATCAATACCCGCATGAACAAAGATATACTTGTCTGTCTCTACCACAAATGGCATTTGGCGGATAAATTCGACCAAATCCGCTGCTTCTGTCGCAACCCGTTTGGCATCTTCTACGCCATCAACTGGTGCATCCAAAGGACGTCCTAGGATTGAGTTAATGGTTGTGTCTCCACCATTGCGACGATAATGGTCATAGCTTTCTTCTGGATCATCGAGCCAAGTCAGAAACATATACTCGTGGTTTCCTGATAGACAGATAGCTCCATGATTGTCAACTAAATCCTTGACCATTTCTAAAACACGGCGACTATCTTCACCTCGATCAATCAAATCCCCTAGAAAGAGCAACTGAGTTTGACCATCCCAGGTTTTGAGCAGATCTTCTAGCATACCTGCTTTCCCGTGAACATCTCCAATTACATAATAGTCTGTCATCTTACTTCTCCCTCGTTTGCAATAATTCTCTGGCTTGGGTAAGGGCCGCTTCTGTTACATTCTCCCCAGCCAACATCTTAGCTACTTCCTCTACTCGCTCTTCTAAAGTCAAGAGACGAACAGTCGAAACAGTTGAGTGTTCATCGCTAATCTTTTCAATGAAGAATTGATAATCCGCGATGGCAATCACTTGTGGAAGGTGAGAAATAGCTAAAACCTGACCATGCTGGCCAATCTTATGAATCTTTTGAGCAATGGCTTGGGCCACACGACCTGAGACTCCCGTATCCACCTCATCAAAGACAATACTGGTCTTACCTTCCTTACGAGAAAAGGCAGACTTGATAGCCAACATGAGACGGGATAATTCCCCACCAGACGCAACCTTAACCAAAGGCTTAAAGTCTTCACCAGGGTTGGTCGAAATGTAAAACTCGACCATTTCATTACCTTCTCGACTGAATTTGCCCTTACTAAAGCGAACCTGGAACTGTGCTTTCTCCATATAGAGGTCTTGCAATTCTTGCTTAATCTCAGCTTCAAGCTGCTGGGCTAAGTTATGACGAGCAGATGCAAGCTGACCTGCCAAATCGACAAGATCGACTTCCAATTTTTTGAGCTCTGCTTCCATGTCTTCGGAAGAAAAATTATTACCTGTCAAGAGATTGTACTCATCCGTAATCTTAGCAAAATAAAGCAAAACATCGTCCACAGTCCCACCGTACTTGCGGGTAATAGTATTCAGAAGATCTAAGCGATTTTCAACCTGCATGAGGCGATTACCATCAAAATCTAGATCTTCAATAATATCTTCCAAACGCTTGGTAATATCTTCTAGAACATAGTAGGTCTCTGATAGAGAACTTGAAATTTCACGGTATTCAGGGTCATATTCTTCGACACTTTCCATGTCATTCATGGCCGAACGCACATTGGCAAGACTGGAGAATTCCTCATTGTCCAACATAGAGTAAGCATTTGTCAAGGTATCTGCTATATTCTTGTGGTTTAGGAGTTTATCTCGTTCTTTGTTGAGAGCCAAGTCTTCACCAGCCTGCAAGTTTGCTGCTTCAATCTCTGCCATTTGAAATTCCAACATCTCAATGCGAGACTTGTGTTCCTGCTGGTTTTTCTTGACTTCAAGAACTTGTTTACGCATTTTGCGATAGGCATCAAAACTCGTCTGATAGGTCTCTTTCAACTCCAAGAAAGCTGCATCACCAAACCCATCCAACATCTGGATGTGCAGTTGAGGACGCATTAACTCCTCTTGGTCATGCTGACCATGGATATCTACAAGATGTTGGCCGATTGCGCGCAAGACAGAAAGATTGACCATCTGCCCATTCACGCGACTTACACTTCGCCCATTTTGAAGAATTTCACGACGGATGATAATCTCATCCCCCAACTCCAACCCTTGCTCTTCAAAGAGTTCTTGTAAAGAACGGCTATTCTCAACAGAGAAAAGCCCTTCAATCTCAGCTTTGGGAGCACCATGACGAATAACATCTGTCGTCGCACGAGCCCCCAACATCATATTCATGGCATCGATGATGATCGATTTCCCAGCACCTGTTTCACCAGTTAGGACTGTCATGCCTTTTTCAAAATTGAGTGAAATCGCCTCTATAATGGCAAAGTTTTTTATCGAAATTTCAAGTAACATATAAACCTACCAATTTTTTACTTGTTCAAATATTTCCTTGGCATCTTCTTCATTTCTCAAGATAATCAAAATTGAGTTGTCGTCTGCCAGACAGTTGAAAATTCTCTCTGAGAAAGTATTCATCAGCTGACTCTTGACAAAGGCAGTATTCCCAGGAATGACATCCAGATTGATCATATTTCCCATGCGCTCAGAACCTATTATGTTATTCTCAGCCAACTGCAAACTTCTTACAATTGTTTTTGGCAATTCATAGATGTATTTATTGTTCTTCAAGGGAATTTTTACGATACCCAGTTCCTTAATATCTCGTGACACCGTCGCTTGAGTGGCAGAGATACCTGCTTCTTTTAAATGCTCAACGATTTCTTCCTGAGTCCCTATTTGATAATCTGTTACAAATCTTCTAATTTTTTCAAGTCTTTCTTTTTTATTCATCTTTAAATTCTCTATGTGCTCTCTCTACAACTTTTTCTATTTCTGGGGCAACTTGATTGCTTGCTCCCTCTTCCTTTTTCAAATATGCTAGAAATTCAATGTTTCCATGTCCACCTTGGATTGGTGAATAGTCTAATCCAAGCACTGAAAAACCTTGATCAACTGCCATGGCAGTGACTGATTCAAGGACATGTTGATGGACCTTGGCATCGCGAATGATTCCATTTTTCCCGATTTGCTCACGACCAGCTTCAAACTGAGGTTTGACAAGTGCTACCACCTGACCTTGTTCGGCCAACACACGATGCAAGGCTGGTAAGATCAGACTAAGGGAAATGAAACTCACATCAATACTGGCAAAACTTGGTTCCTGCTCAAAGTCAGTCTTTTCAGCATAGCGGAAATTAAACTGCTCCATACTGACAACCCGTGGATCTTGACGCAATTTCCAAGCCAACTGATTGGTACCAACATCGACTGCAAAGACAAGCTTAGCACCATTCTGAAGCATGACGTCGGTAAATCCTCCAGTGGAGGCCCCAATATCAATCGTGGTTGCGCCATCCACTGATAAATCAAAGACCTGCAAAGCCTTTTCCAGTTTTAGACCACCTCGACTGACATACTTGAGTTTTTCACCCTTGAGTTTTAACTCAGTGTCATCTGGGATTTTCTCTCCTGGTTTGTCAAAACGCTCCCCATTAAGGACTGCTACGACTAGACCTGCCATGACACCGCGTTTAGCCTGTTCTCGCGTTTCAAACAAGCCCTGTTTATAAGCTAGTACATCCACTCTTTCCTTAGCCATTGATTCTCAAACTTTCTACTATTTTCACAATCGGCTCTGTTTCAAAGCTGACTTGCTGGGCGATTTCTTCTAATTTATCCTCGGCTTGATCAAGAGTTTGGTTACAAAAGGCCTTGGCCTCTTCCAAGCTCAACAAGGCTGGATAGGTTGACTTTTCTGCCTGCAAGTCCTTTTGTGGTGTCTTGCCGATTTCCTCAAAACTAGCTGTCACATCCAGCACATCATCTCTGACCTGAAAAGCAAGCCCGATCAATTCACCAACCGTTTTCAGTTTTGCTTGGGTTTCAGGAGCTAATTCAGCTATGATAGCAGCTGCTTGGAAAGGATAAGCTAGTAACTTACCTGTTTTATTGGCATGAATGGTCTGAAGTTCTTCCAAAGACAAGTGCTGATGTTCGCCTTCCATGTCCAAAACCTGCCCTGCAACCATTCCCAGACTTCCTGAAGCAAGGGATAAGTTGGCAATCAAGTCCACCTTGATCTGACTGGGCAAATCTGCCTGCGCTATCAAAGCATAGGGATCTAGGAACAAGGCATCTCCTGCTAAAATCGCCATTGCTTCACCAAATTTCTTGTGATTGGTCAAGCGTCCCCGACGGTAATCATCATCATCCATGGCAGGAAGATCATCGTGAATCAAGCTCCCTGTATGAATCATCTCCAAAGCCGCAGCCACCTGCGCGTGAGCTGGTTGGATTGCGACTTGCAAGGCTTCCAAAACTTCTAACAAGAGAAAAGGGCGAATACGCTTGCCACCAGCATGAATGGAATAGAGAACGGACTCTTGTAAACTAGAAGCAAACTGCTGGTCTCCATAAAAATCTTCCAAAGCCGACTCCACAAGAGCTAATTTTTCTTGCTTCTTCATTCAAAATCACTTTCTGTTCCGTCTTCTTGCATGACCTTGACCAAGGTCTTTTCAGCCTTGTCTAGCGTCGATTGGAGCTCTTTTGACAAGACCATGCCCTTTTGAAAGGCAGCAATCGCATCTTCCAAAGCAATTTCACCATTTTCTAAACTTTGGACAATGGTCTCCAGTTCTGCTAGATTTTCCTCAAATTTCTTTGGTTTTGACATCTTTAACCTCTAATTCTACTTGACCATCTCGCATCAAAAGCGTCACTTGGTCTTTTTTCTTCAAACTCTCAACTGAATCCACAACAGAATCTTCTTTTTTGACAATAGCATAACCACGCGCCACGATTCGACTGGTATCCAACATCAACAAAGCTTCTGAAAGTCGCTTCACCTCAGCAACCTTGGCATCATAAACTAGCGCCATTTGGCTACGTAGGAGCTTGTCCAACTGACCTAGACGGTCTTGATAACGCTGGATTTTGGTAACAGGCGATAATTGGACTAGTTGATGCGTCCTTGCTTGGACTAATTGGTTGTTATCAGAAATTCGTGTTCGCAAACTTTGTTTTAATCGCAGTTGCAGTTGGTCTAACCGTTGCAAATAGCCATCATACAAGCGCTCTGGCTGTCTAAAGATGACTGACTGACTGCATTTTTTCAGAGCTTCTTTTTTTCTTGACAGGACATTCTGAACTGCTGTTGCCATCCGTTTTTCCTGATTTTGCAAATGAGCTAATAGATCCAACTTGGTTACAGGTGTTGCCAGTTCAGCTGCAGCTGTTGGTGTCGCCGCCCGACGATCCGCTACAAAATCTGCCAAGGTCACATCCGTTTCATGTCCCACACTAGAAATGATTGGCAAACGAGATTCAAAAATAGCCCGTACCACAATTTCTTCGTTAAAGGCCCAGAGATCCTCGATCGAACCACCACCTCGACCAATAATGAGCAAATCCAAATCGTCCCGTTGATTAGCACGCGCAATATTTCGAGCAATTTCCTCCGCAGCTTCATCACCTTGTACCTTAGTCGGATAAAGAAGGATATCGATACCAGGAAACCGTCTGCTCACGGTCGTGATAATATCTCGAATAACGGCTCCACTGCGACTGGTCACCACACCAATTCTCTTAGAAAATTGGGGAAGAGGTTGCTTGAACCGTTCTTGAAAGAGGCCTTCCTCAGTTAGTTTTTTCTTGAGTTGTTCAAACTGAATCGCGAGCGCCCCAACTCCATCAGGTTCAGCCTTCTCAATGATGATAGAGTAGCTCCCGCTCGGTTCATAGACCTGCACACGCCCAATCACATTGATCTTCATCCCCTCTTCGAGGTCGAAACCTAATTTCTGATAAATCCCAGACCAGATGGTCGCTTGAATAACCGCATGGTCATCTTTTAAGGAGAAATATTGGTGAGTAGGTCGTTTACGAAAGTTGGAAACTTGACCAGTTAAATAGACCCGTTCCAAGTAAGGGTCTTTATCGAATTTCATTTTCAGATACTTGGTCAAAGTTGTTACCGATAAATACTTTTCCATCTCCACCTACTATTCATTTTCTTGCTTTTCCATGGGTATTATTATACCAAAAACATGCTTAAAAATCACCTTTTTCCTACTGAAACTAAAGGAAAAATAGAAAAAGGAGGCATGGCCTCCTCATCTGATTATTTACTGTTTCTCGCTTCTTCCAAAATCTTAGAAATTTTGGTGGTCAAAAGGTCGATAGCAACGGTATTGCTGACTCCTTCAGGAATGACGATATCAGCATATCGTTTGGTCGGCTCGATAAACTGGTGGTACATAGGTTTTACCACACCAAGATATTGGTCAATCACACTATCCAGACTACGACCACGCTCTTCCATATCACGCTTGATACGACGAATAATGCGCACATCATCATCCGTATCCACAAAAATCTTGATGTCCATCAAATCGCGCAAGCGCTTGTCCTCCAAGACCAGAATCCCCTCAACGATAAAGACATCCTGAGGCTCCTGACGATAGGTCTTGCTACTCCGTGTATGCGCTGTATAGTCATAAGTTGGGATGTCCACCGGACGCCCTGCCAACAATTCCTTAATCTGCTCAATCATCAAGTCTGTATCAAAGGCAAATGGATGATCGTAGTTGGTTTTGACACGCTCTTCAAAGGTCAAATGAGACTGATCCTTGTAGTATGAATCATGCTCAATCATGGAAATCTTTTCATCAGGAAAGTGAGATAAAATGGCTCTTGAAACACTGGTCTTACCACCACCAGAACCACCTGTCACTCCGATAATGATTGGTCTATTTTGCATGCTATCCTCCATTTTTTTTATCCGTCGTCTATTCTATCACATTTTTTGCAAAATTTATAGTCTGATTTGGATAGTCTAGGGGAAACAAATCCATCCCCACAATCTAGTTAAACTAGACAAAAACCTTCCTTGGCTTATAGAGATTGCCTCGTTTTTCTAAAATGGCTAGCAATTTATCACCTTCAAAGGCAGCCAATTCTTTGTCTGTTTGTTCTAACTCGATAAAACGACCAAAGCGCACTTCTGTAGCCTCTTCTGGACTTAGGAAAACTTTGACAAGATTCCCTATTCCAATCTCTAGAGGATGGAGAAAGTCCAGTTTGCCAGCCTCCACTTTTTCAGCAATTTCTTCCAAGGTAAGAGCATCCTCCAGTTGTAAACCTGCAGCACTGGTCCGTGTCAGATGGGACATATGAGCTGCATAACCCAGCTTCTCTCCCAAGTCAACTGACAAGGTACGGATATAAGTCCCCTTGCTGCATTTTACACGAAAAGTGAATCGTGCAAGATGACCATCATAAGAAATCGGACTTGTCCTCTCAAATTGATAAATGGTCACCTGACGTTCTGGACGCTCCACTTCCTGACCAGCACGCGCATACTCATAGAGCTTACAACCATTGACCTTGACAGCCGAATACATAGGCGGAATCTGAGTAATAGGGCCAGTCAAACTCGCAATCGCTTCGTCGACAATGATTTCATCTAAGGGCGACAAAACAGGGGTCTCTGCGACCACTTCTCCACTGGCATCCTCAGTCGTCGTTGAATAACCAAGAGTGATTTCCCCCTCATAGACCTTGCCCTGATCCTGCATAAACTCGACCATGCGTGTCGCCTTGCCCACCGCAATCGGCAAAACCCCGACCACATCTGGATCCAAGGTCCCACCATGACCAATTTTCTTGGTTCCCAAAATCTTACGCAGCTTAAAAACCGCATCATGCGAGGTCATCCCCGCTTCTTTTTTTAAGTTGATAATACCGTTCATGTGTTGCTTTCTGATTTCATTCATGAAATATCTTCTTCAAGAATTGTAATGTAATTATCTTTTGTAACAAAAGATTTGCTGCTTTTCTTCTAGTGATGGATATACCTCGTTTATTTCCTTCTCCCGTTTTCATCAAAGTTTTTCTTCAATGCAATCTCTGTTGAAATCATCGCGCCAACTAAAGGGATTGTCTGAATCATCGTGATAATAAAGCCAACAGTACTCATTGTCTCCGTTCCCTTTTCAAAAACAATGGCCATGGCAATCACGGAGAGAGGTGCTGAAAGTAGTCCGCAAAGATACCATACTTTCCCAAAATATTGATTCGCAAACTTCCATGTTTCTTCATTCCTCATGGACCTTTTTGTTCGGTATCCGAATACATAATTGATTTCTTTCGGTGTTCTCCTGAAAAATAGCCAGCCAAATAAAAGCATAGTTAACGGAATAAGTAAAACTACGATTAGCATGAATATCCTAAATCCCATTTAAATTCCCTCCATTACTTTTACCTCTAAATGATAGATTCCGATCATGTTAGCAATCTGCTTGTCTTTTTGATCGATTTGATCCACTAGTTGAGTACGTTCACGCTCAAAATCATCGCGCAATTGCTCAATTTGACTTTGTAGCATTTTTTTACACGTGCGCTAGAACGTGCTATCCTATCAAATACATTTCTTACAAATCGCCCATTTGCATTTTTATTTTCAGGATTGTTACTATGTAATTCTAAATATTTTTTTAATGTTTCTTTTGCAGAATCATGCAAAATGTATTTATCATTTAATCTTTTTTCGTTTATAGCTTTAAGATTTCGTTTTTCGGAATCTGAAATATCCTTCTTGTCAATTTTTTTATTAGCTCTTTCAACTTGTTCTTTTAGATTTTTTTCTCTTACTTCTCTATCCTTTATATACTCGCTATTAGATTTTGCACCTTTACTTTTATTAAGTGATTCATTAGTTGCTGCAAAATTTTCCTTTTTATTTGCTAAATCAGCAGTATCTATATCAGCAATCTTTCTCCAAGAATTTTCAAAAATTTGTTTACGTGCTACAACGTGATCCAAATTTGCGTTTTCATTTAATTTTAAAGTTTTTCCAGTATATTCATCCTTTAAATTTCCAGATTTTTGTTTTTCTTTCATAGCATTATTTGCATCAGTATACCTTTTATCACCCATTATTGTAGCACCCTCTTTTTTTGTATAACCATTAGGATGCATGTCATTATACTGTTTAAGGAGCGTGTCACTTGTCATATCCAAACCAATTTGATTCGCAAATTGATTCCAAATTTCATCTAAAATAACATCCCCTAATTTATCCGGTGAACTAATTTCTTTACATTCTAGTTCTAATTTTTCAAGATTAGAAAACTCCATTGTAAATTGCTGTTCTAACAGTTCTTCTAACTCATCATAGTTTAAATTTTCGGACTCATTTACTTCTTCAGTATTCAATACTAATAATTCATTTTCCACTGCTTTCTACTCCCCCTTCGGCGCTTCAAATTTCGCTTTCATGGTTGGATTTTTTCGGGTCAATTTTTTAACTGAGACATCTTCCAATTTATTGTTTGCGAGGCGGAGTTGGTTTTCAGATGTGGTCAGGAACTTCTTGACCTCTTCCATGCGTTTGATAGCCTTGTCAATTTCATCAATAGCTTTACCAAAGTTGGTCGAAGCGGAGTTGTAGTTCTTAGTAAAGGCTTGCTTAAAGGCGTCCAAATCTTCCTCAAAATGTGTAATATCGATATTTTGCTCGCGAACCAAGGCCAACTCTTGCTTATATTTCAAAGAATTAAGCGCAGCATTTCGCAAAAGACCAATCAACTGGATAAAGAACTGGGGACGGACGACGTACATTTTCTCATACTCGTGGCTGACGTCAACAATTCCTGTATTAAAGTAATCGTTATCGGCCTCAAGCATGGTCACCAGAACCGCATATTCACAGTTCTTCTCCCGACGGTCCTTGTCTAATTCCTTGTAAAAATCCACATTCTTATGCTTCTTCTCTGTCCCGTCCGCTTCATTTTTCATCTCAAACATGATGGAAATGATTTCGATACCATTTTCATCACATTCACGGAAGATAAAGTCCCCCTTAGAACCACGCGCAGAAACCTTGTTATCCTTCTCAAAGTAGGCATTTGGAAAGGCAAAACTACGAACCTTGTTAAACTCACTCTCTGCATATTGTTCCAAACTTTCACCGATAGCTTTTGTGGATTGTTGAGCTTTGAAATTCTTGTAGAATTCGACTTGTTCACTGGCTGCCTTAAGCTGGGCTTCGTAATTTTGCTTAACAGAAGCCAAAGACAACTCATTTTCCTTTTCTTGCAAGAGGAGCTGGTTTTTGACCTGATCGCGTTCTTTTTCTAAGTCAGAAAGGGTCTTTTGCAGTTGGTTTTCATGCTCCAAGCGCAAGGTAGCCAATTGGTTTTCCAAGGCCTGAACTTCCTTGTCCTTGGCTAAGAGAGCCTCATGACTTGACTGTTCAACCTCTTTCTTAGCCAGTTCTTTCTCTGTATCAAAGTTTTGGATTTGACTCTGCAATTGTGCAATTTCTTGGTCTTTTTGAGCTAGTTTTGCCTGTTGTTCATTCATAGCCTTCTGCTCAGCCAAGGCCAGCTCCTGCTTCATTCGCTCGTGCAATTCCTTATCAAACTCAACAGTTCTCACTTGGGATAAAAGTTCGGCATACTGACTTTCATTTACTGTAAAGACTTCCCCACAGTTGGGACATTTGATTTCGTTCATATCGTTCCTCTTTCTAGACTTCTGTAACCATTATATCATGCCTAAGGGAAAATCAAAAACAGTGAGTCGAAACCCACTGTTTATATCTTTTACTTTAAATTTTTTCCAAGGCCAAGCGCAAATCTTCAATCAAATCCTCTACATTTTCAAGACCGATAGACAAACGGATTTGGTTTGGTGTGACACCTGCTGCTTCTAGATCTTTTTCTGACAACTGACCGTGAGTGGTTGTTGCGGGATGGACAACAAGAGATTTGGCATCCGCTACGTTTGCAAGGTCAGAGAAGATTTCCAAATTATCAATCACCTTGCGAGCTTCTGCTTCTCCACCTTTGACATGGAAGGTAAAGATTGAACCCACACCTTTTGGCAAATATTTCTCAGCCAAAGCATGGTAAGGACTATCTGGAAGTTTTGGATAATTAACTTTTTCAACCTTAGGATGGTTGACAAGGAAATCAACAATTTTCTCTGCATTTTGCACATGGCGTTCAACACGAAGAGAGAGAGTTTCAAGACCTTGAAGCAAGAGAAAGGCATTAAATGGCGACAAGGCCGCACCAGTATCACGAAGTAATTGAACACGAACGGCGATAATAAAGGCTGCTGCCCCAACATCACGAGTATAGCTCAAGTTATGGTAACTTGGGTCTTCCTCAACAAATTGAGGGAATTTACCTGAAGCTGCCCAGTCAAAACGACCACTGTCGACAATCACTCCTCCAATAGTCGTACCATGCCCACCGATAAACTTAGTTGCTGAGTGAATGGCAATATCTACACCGTGAGAAAAGACGTTAATCAAATATGGTGTGGCAAAAGTATTGTCCGAAACGAGAGGAATCTGGTGTTTATGCGCAATCTCAGCCAATTTTTCCAAGTCAGGAATGTTAATCAAGGGGTTCCCCAAGGTTTCAATCAAGACAAGCTTGGTATTGTCATTGATAGCTGCTTCTACTTCTTCCAAATTATCCACATCGACAAAGGTTGTTGTAATCCCATAACGAGGAAGGGTTTCTTTCAAGAGATTGAAGGTCCCACCGTAAATAGTTGACGCAGCCACCACATGGTCACCTGCGTGAGCAAGCGCCAAAATAGTGTAGGTTACAGCAGCCATACCTGATGCTGTTGCAAGGGCTCCAACACCACCTTCAAGAGCAGCGATTCTTTCTTCAAATGCCGCTGTTGTAGGGTTGGTAATACGAGTATAAATGTTCCCTGGTTTTCTCAAGGCAAACAGATCGGCACCTTCTTGCGTGTCATCAAAAACGAAGGATGTTGTTTGATAAATCGGTACTGCACGAGACTTAGTTGCTGGATCAACTACTTGCCCAGCATGTAATTGTAGAGTTTCAAATTTAAAATCACGAGTCATATGACGACCTCCAAATAGCTTCATTAGGGATATTGTATCATCTTGGGCTAGTCTTTTCCAATACCGTTTTTCTATATTTTGATATAAGGAACAACTATGACTAGTCTTACACATCAAACAAAAAAGCACGATTCACTCGTGCTCATTTCTTTAATCGACATAAGTATCTTCGTTTTTATTGAGGAAGGCGTAAGGCAAGCCCATCAAGAGACCTCCTCCGATAAAGTTTCCGACAAAGGTTACACCCCAGTGACGAAGAATATTAGGTATGTCAAAGTTAGCAATTGAATCTGCTGCAACACTGAACTTAACAATCGCAAAAGAAGCAAAGTTCGCAGCAATGTGTTCGTTTGTTAAGAATACAAACATGTAAATTGCTGATAAGACAAGCCAAAGTTTAGCCCCACCATCTTTCACCAAAACAAAGGAGAGAATGGCAATGTTTACAAAGACGTTTGCTAAAATACCTTCAAGTAAGACTAATTCATTGGAACGGCCTAATTTCATCTCAACAACTCCTGAAATGAAGCTGTCATGTGTCAGATTTGCGTAGGCTGCTGAGTGAGCAAATCCCCAACCTGCTATCAAAGCTCCTATGATATTGAACAAGGTACAGTAAAGTAAAATCTCAGCTGTTTTTCTCCAAGAGATTTTTTTCAAGAAACTACCAGCAGTCAAAAACATCATGTTGGAAGTTACCAACTCAGCATTTAAGAAAACAATGTAAGCCAATCCCCAAGCAAAAACGAATGGGAAAAGAAAACGTCCACTACCTGGAGCGATCTTATTAATCAAGTCAGCCCCAACTGCACCTGCAGCCGTACTAAATGTAAGAAAGGCACCTGCAAACATGGAACGAATCGCATACTTGAATTTGCTTTGGCTATAAAGACCTTCTTTCTTCTTGCAAGCAAATTCAATCTTTGAGATAAATTCTGAAGAGACCATAAAAAACTCCTAAAACTTTTATTTGTGAATATTATAACATAAAGCACGCATTTTGAAAAGCCTTTCTTGTATACGTTTTCTACAAAGAAAATCAAGGCATTGGGGGAATTCCATAAATCTCTCCTTTACCCATTAACAGAAAAACATTTCAATGTTTCAAATTGATCATCCCAAAATTCAAACTCAAATGGGTGCCAGTCATCGAAGGTTTGCTCACAATAACTAACTGTTCCTTGATTGTAGTCAATGATAGGTTTCCCCAGCTTGTTCTTCACATCTTCCTCGCTGACTTCTCCATACATTTCCTTAAGATCAGCTAGCATGAAGTTGATAATTCTATTGAGATTTTCCTGATAATTTTTTGATAACAGTTCAACTTTATCTATAAAGTCACAATCAGGCTCTTCGTCCCAAACAAAGGTCACTCCCTCATGTTCATAAGTGTATTGCTGTAAACTCTCATCAAAATTCATTGTTCACTCTCCAAATCATTATCATTTACTAAAAATTTAGTAACATTAATCAAAATGTTCAAATAATTTCATAAAAATGTCTTCCACACACGCGTACGATAAAATAACAACACTTGCAATGATTAGAAGATATCATCATAATGTTCACTCGCTTGTTGCACAAACTCGAAAATATTCAAAGATATGGGTTTCATTTCCAGTGAACCTAATGCCCCCAAATCATTCATATAAATAGTGTCGTCAGAATCTTTCTTTATAAAAAAAGCGACATCCCCCTCTTGCCCAATCAGGAAAAAATCAGGTTCCCACTCTTCTATTTGGTAGGTGGAGTTTCTTTCTAGCAAATCTAACCTCGAATATAAGGTGATACCTGTATTCTCTATTACAAACTCTCCTACCTTGTCAATTTTACTCAAGAATTCTGCGTATAGGTTTGGAAGTACCAAGTCAATCTGATTATTCATTCTCAACTCCTCATCTATTTTTCCTACTGCGAAAGTCCTATATCTCATCTTCACTTAGTTCTCTAAAATGTGAAATATGATATCCAAAATAAGACTTCCCCTATTTTCCTATGAAGATTCCGTGTCCAGCCATATTGGCAATTTCTCCCAAGAATATCACAGGAAGATCCTTGTCAAATGGAAAACTACTTGTTATGTCTTCTTTGAGCGTAACTAAAGACTTTTCTCTTAACTGACTCATTATCTATCCTCTCTTATACTAGACATCCTTCGGTTTATTACAATAAATCTTTCAACCTACTGACCAGTTTCCTTTCACATTGAAAAGATACCATTAAAGTTGAATGTTCATCTTGCGAGTATCATACATTATCAAATTTTATAGTTTTCAATTTCTTCTCTACTCATGCCTACAAGTTCTGTCGTCCACAAGCCCACAATGTCCGACAAGACTGAATCGCAGGTATACTCTTCTTCACCGTCTATATACTTACAGGAAAAGACAGGCTCCCTTGTCGCCGCTTGATAAAATGCCATGGCTACTTCTTCTAGTTTTTCAGGATTGAAATCAAGTGATAGATTTTGCGCCATATCTCTTCGTACTTGATCCCAATTCTCCTGCTTAGCCTGATAACTTTCTCGAATTTTAGACACATAGCCCCTACAAAATGCTTTCAATAAGTCTGTGTTCTGATAAAGATACCGACAGCTAAAATCCGAAATACAACCTGCGTGAAGTAGGAATGTCAGTAAGTCATCCAGACTTTCTGCTACTCTCCCCACTTGGCCCTCACTTCCGATAAAGCCTATGCTGTTATCTTCGAGAAAAACATATTCTCCCCCACTACCGTCTTGAGCAAAAGCCTTACAGGCAAGAGAGTATTCCTCATTGTTCCCTGAAAACTGGACTTCACTTATCTTGTCATAAAAATAAATATCACATTCAGTCATCAGTAAGGTCCTTAACTGTTCATTTTCTCTGACTTCTTGTAGCTTATCCATGATCATTCCTTTCTTAAACTAAACACTTATCCATCTATTACAATTCTAATATGGTAGTTTTTAGTTTCATTCTTTAGATTCTTCACAAGGAGATCATTCTGTTTTGATTTGCCACAGAAAAACGATAGGGGCTTTCTGTCTTTCTGTTCAATACACACATGATACCTTGCCCCATTCAATTTGACACTTCGAATATATTTGACTTCAATCCTTCTGATGTTATTCAGCGGAATGATTCTCTTCACAAATACAAAAGCATTGTGAATATAAAATCTCCCATTGGCAATGTGAAACGGGGCAAAAAAATCACCACCACTACGACGGACAATTATAAAACGTCGCCAAAAGATTAGTAAAAGAATAGAGGCTAATAAGTAAAAGGCAAAACTAAAAACAGGACTTTCCCACAACGTTTTCATACCAATCCAAAAATATTCGAACATGCATTATTCTCCTTTGACTGACGGTTCTATTTGACAAAAACCAGTGAAAAATACAATTCACTGGTTTTTGAGGTTAATAACGTTGTTTGTATGGTTTATTGAAGGCACTAAGGATATCATCAGATGTTTCAGAATAAGCTTTAACTTCTTTAAAATCACCTTTAACAATAATCCGCTCTGTCGCATCATAGTCGACACAGGTCACCAATGTGATTTCTTTGATACCATCACGGTCTTCAATTTCATCAACGCGATCAGGCGTTACGTGCTTCACCTCACGAATCTCATAGGTGTATACTTTATCTTTATCAGTCAGATAGATTTTCATCCCCGCTTTGGCATTGACCAAAGGCGAAAAGAGCATCTGACTCGCATTTTCAGCAGTAAAGATATGGTGGCTGGCTAGAGAATAGTTGCCTTCCCCCATTTTCTGATTTGCTTTCATGGTCCCTGCTCCGTAGAACAAGTTTACATTATCCAAACCTTTAAAAATAGGCAGGTTAATCTCTACTTCAGGAATGGCAATTCCTCCGATAACTGGAAGTTGCTGAGCATCCCACTGGGCGGCTAATACCGCTTCCGATGAAATAGATTTGACAGAATCAAAATCGAAATTTCCCTCTGTCTCTTTATTCTCTTCAATCTTTTCCTTAGTGACCTGACTGACTTGATATTTATTAGTATTCCAAACCATAAACATGTTTCGAATCGTTGAATTAAAAATCAAGACCAAGGACAAGAGGATGAGAAAGACTGCTAGGATATTGGTCAGCAGGTTCCTACGTTTCTTTTTACTATTTTTTTCAGACATTATACTTCACTCTCTGTTTCAATTTCAGTCCCAACTTCTTCTTTTTCTGCCGCGGCAACCGTTGTAAAGGTCACAATCTTAGCATCCTGATCCAGACGCATCACCTTAACTCCCATAGTTGAGCGTCCTGTTTGTGAAATATTGGCAACATTTGTTCGAATCATGACACCTGTATCGGTGATAATCATCAGGTCTTCATCACCTTTAACAGTGAGGAGACCTGCAAGAGGACCATTTTTCTCAGCAACATTGGCTGTTTTCATCCCTTTACCACCACGGCCTTTAGTAGGATATTCTGTAGCTAGGGTACGTTTACCGTATCCTTTTTCAGTGATGATAAGGACCTCGTCCTGGTCAGTGATGACACTAGCACCAACTACAGTATCTCCTTCACGAAGGTTAACTCCTCGGACACCTGTGGCAATTCGACTCATTCCACGAACAGCTGACTGATTAAAACGAACAGCATAACCAAACTTGGTACCAATGATAATATCCGTGTCTTCTTCTGTCAGCAAGACATTAATTAGTTCATCTTCATCCTTGAGATTCAAGGCCTTCAGCCCATTTTGACGAATATTAGCGAACTCTTTGACACTGGTTCTCTTCACAATACCGTGACGAGTTGTAAAGAAGAGATAGGCATCATCACTACGTTCAGACTCAACATTGATAATGGTCTGAATGCTTTCACCCTCGTCCAACTTCAAAAGATTGACAACTGGCAAGCCCTTGGCTGTACGACCATATTCAGGAATTTCATAACCTTTCAGTCGATATACGCGCCCTTTATTCGTAAAGAAGAGCAAATGATCATGGGTGCTGGTTGAAACCAACTCACGCACAAAGTCATCATCCTTAACTCCCGTACCTTGGACTCCACGCCCACCTCGTTTTTGGGCAGTGAACTCACCTTGGTCCAGACGTTTGATGTATCCCTTGTTAGAGAGAGTAATCAAGACATCCGTTTCTTCAATCAAATCTTCATCTTCAAGAGTTAAGACTTCTCCGATCATCAACTCTGTACGACGCTTGTCGCCAAACTTGCGTTTGACTTCGTCCAATTCTTCTTTGATAATTTGCGCCACACGCTCAGGTTTGGCAAGAATATCAGCCAAATCTGCAATCAAGGCAATCAATTCATCATATTCAGACTGAATCTTATCACGTTCCAATCCTGTCAAACGACGAAGACGCATATCAAGGATTGCCTGACTTTGACGTTCAGAAAGCTTAAACTTGCTCATCAACTCAGCTTGCGCTTCCGCATCCGTTTCACTAGCACGGATAATACGAATCACTTCATCGATATGGTCTAGTGCAATTAAAAGACCTTCTAAGATGTGCGCACGCGCTTCTGCTTTTTCCTTGTCAAAACGAGTACGGCGAACAACCACTTCTTTTTGGTGCTCGATATAAGCATCCAAGATTTGACGAAGGGACAAGATTTTTGGCACGCCATTTTGAATCGCCAGCATGTTGAAACCAAAATTGGTTTGCATCTGGGTCATCTTGAAGAGATTGTTAAGGATAACGTTGGCAGATGCGTCGCGCTTGACCTCTATCACAAAGCGAACCCCTTCACGGTTGGACTCATCACGTACGGCTGTAATGCCCTCAAGGCGTTTTTCCTGAACCAAACGAACAATATGTTCATGCACCTTGGTTTTATTGACCATGTAAGGGAATTCCGTTACAACAATCCGTTCGCGACCCGTCTTAGTGGTTTCAATCTCTGTACGAGAACGAAGGACAATGGAACCTTTACCAGTCTCATAGGCCTTATGAATCCCTGATTTCCCCATAACAAGAGCACCAGTTGGAAAATCTGGACCAGGCAAGACTTCCATCAAGTCCTTAGTCGTCACTTCAGGATTATCCATAACCAACTTCACTGCATCAATGGTCTCTCCTAAGTTGTGAGGTGGAATATTGGTAGCCATCCCTACGGCAATCCCAGTTGCCCCATTGACCAAAAGGTTTGGAAAACGAGCTGGCAAGACCAAGGGCTCACGTTCGTTAGCATCGTAGTTGTCTACGAAATCAACGGTGTTTTTATTGATATCACGAAGCATTTCAAGAGCAATCTTGCTCATACGTGCCTCAGTGTACCGCTGCGCGGCAGCACCGTCTCCATCCATAGAACCAAAGTTTCCATGCCCATCCACAAGCATGTAACGGTAGCTCCACCACTGAGCCATACGAACCATGGCTTCGTAAATTGAGGAATCTCCGTGCGGGTGGTATTTACCCATAACATCCCCTGTAATACGGGCTGATTTTTTATGAGGTTTGTCTGGAGTAACACCTAATTCATTCATTCCGTAAAGAATACGGCGGTGAACAGGCTTCAAGCCATCTCGAACATCAGGAAGGGCCCGCGCTACGATAACACTCATGGCGTAATCGATAAAGCTGGTCTTCATCTCCTTTGTCAGATTGACATTCACTAAATTTTTATCCTGCATTAATAAATGCCTCATTTCACTATTAGTAATTAGATATATTATACCATAAAATGTCCTTTATTTCAGGCTTCCGAAACTACTAAAACGTTTACATCAATAACCGAATAGAATATTCGTGACAAAGCTTTTTAAAAGTGATAGAATGAAAGTGTCTGGGGATTCCCCTAAAAAAAATGAAGGAGATGTTTAGATAATGACTTCAACTAAACAACACAAAAAAGTGATCCTTGTTGGTGACGGTGCCGTAGGTTCATCTTACGCTTTCGCACTTGTTAACCAAGGAATTGCACAAGAGCTTGGAATTATCGAAATTCCACAATTACACGAAAAAGCTGTTGGTGATGCGCTTGACCTTAGCCACGCCCTTGCCTTCACTTCACCTAAAAAAATCTACGCTGCACAATACTCTGACTGTGCAGACGCTGACCTTGTTGTTATCACTGCAGGTGCTCCTCAAAAACCAGGTGAAACTCGTCTTGACCTTGTAGGTAAAAACTTAGCTATCAACAAATCAATCGTAACACAAGTTGTTGAATCAGGTTTTGATGGTATTTTCCTTGTTGCGGCTAACCCAGTTGACGTTTTGACTTACTCAACTTGGAAATTCTCTGGATTCCCTAAAGAACGCGTTATCGGTTCAGGTACTTCACTTGACTCAGCTCGTTTCCGTCAAGCACTTGCTGAAAAATTGGATGTTGATGCTCGTTCAGTTCACGCCTACATCATGGGTGAACACGGAGATTCTGAATTTGCCGTTTGGTCACACGCCAACATCGCTGGTGTAAACCTTGAAGAATTCCTTAAAGACACTCAAAACGTTCAAGAAGCTGAATTGATTGAATTGTTCGAAGGTGTTCGTGATGCTGCTTACACAATCATCAACAAAAAAGGAGCTACATACTACGGTATCGCCGTAGCACTTGCTCGTATCACAAAAGCAATTCTTGATGACGAAAATGCAGTACTTCCACTTTCTGTATTCCAAGAAGGTCAATACGGTGTTAAAAACGTCTTTATCGGTCAACCAGCTGTTGTTGGTGCACACGGTATCGTTCGTCCAGTAAACATCCCATTGAACGATGCGGAAACTCAAAAAATGCAAGCATCTGCTAAAGAATTGCAAGCAATCATTGATGAAGCATGGAAAAACCCTGATTTCCAAGCAGCTTCTAAAAACTAATTAAAAGAAGGTTCTCATTTCATGGGAGCCTTTTTCTTTTTGCACAGAACGATAAAATCATATTTTCCAAAACAAAAAAGCCTATCAACCAAGCAATGAAGCTTGATACAATAGGCTTTTTCTAAATTCATTATTTAACAGCGTCTTTAAGAGCTTTACCAGCTTTGAATGCTGGAACTTTAGAAGCTGCGATTTTGATTTCTTTACCAGTTTGTGGGTTGCGACCTTTACGTGCAGCACGCTCACGAACTTCAAAGTTACCAAAACCGATCAATTGAACTTTTTCACCAGCTGCAAGGTATTCAGTTACTGCTGCAAATACAGCATCAACTGCTGCTGCTGAATCTTTCTTAGTCAATTCTGTAGCTTCTGCTACTTTAGCGATCAAATCTTGTTTGTTTGCCATGTTAATAATTCCTCCAAATAATTTCTAATTAACAAATATAATCATATCCTAAAATTGCCCACAGGTCAAGTCAAAAACGCTATTTCTAACGATTTTTCTCTATTTTTTTAGGAATGATATCGAACCAAGATGGCCCACGCATTTTCACCTGTGTGGGTTTGAATGATGGAGCCTGTTTCCAGTACTGAGATTGGTTTTTCGACATAAGTTTGTAAAACATTCTTCATCTCATTGGCCCATTCATTGGTACCAGCGTAGGAAATTCCAATCTCTGCAACCGATTTATGAGAAAGGGTCTCGACCAACTCGTCAAGCCATTTTTTAAATGTCTTAGCACCGCGCCCTTTTACAATAGGTTGCAGTTCGTGGTTTTTCATCTGCATTACTACACGAATATTTAACAGAGAACTGATCAAGCCTGTCACACGCCCAATACGACCACCTTTGACTAAATTTTCCAAAGTCGAAACACCGATATAAAGTTCAGTATGATTTTTCACATCTTCCACACGTGCCAAGATAGTTTCTAAATCTTTGCCTTCTTGGGCAAGTTTAGCAGCTTCAACAACTTGAAACTTCATCGCCTGATCTGTAAAAGAACTATCAATAACGATCACATCAGCGCTAGAGAGGCTTGCTCCTTGGCGAGCAGCTTCAACAGTTCCAGACAAAGCATGGGACATGTGAATAGCGAGTATCTGACTGCCGTCTTTACCTAGTTCTTCAAAAACTTCAGCAAATACTCCCACTGGAGGCTGACTGGTTTTGGGTAGGTTTTTACTTTGCTGCATAAGATGAAGGAATTCTCCCTCTTTCAAATCTGCATCAGAATAAAGGATACCATCAATCATCACAGATAAAGGAACAACGGTGATATTTAATTCTTTAACCACTTCTGGTTCAATAGTAACAGAGGAATCCGTTACAATTTTTACTTGTGTCATATCTTCAATCTTTCTATTCTTCTCAATAAGATAGGGATTTATCACCTTTATTATATCAAAAAATTGTTAAAAAATCATAATGAATCCAATGAAAAAGCTTGGAATTTTGGTATAATCTATCTATAGAAAAGCGAGGGAGAATCATGATCCGAAAAGTTCAGCCTATTGTCACTATCATACTTGGGGCAGCTATTTATGCCTTTGGTCTCACCTATTTTGTAGTTCCTCATCATTTGTTTGAAGGCGGAGCAACTGGTATCACATTGATTACCTTCTATCTCTTTAAAATTCCTGTCTCAGTGATGAATCTCTTGATTAACATCCCTCTCTTTATCTTGGCCTGGAAGATTTTTGGTCCTAAAACGCTCTACTCCAGCCTTTTGGGAACCATTTCCCTCTCGATCTGGCTTGCTGTCTTTGAACGAATTCCTTTACAATTTGACTTGCAAGGTGATCTCATTATTGTCTCTTTAGTTTCTGGTGTTTTACTGGGAGTTGGTTTAGGAATTATCTTTAATGCTGGTGGTACAACAGGTGGATCAGATATTGTTGCTCGCATCCTCAACAAATACACCAATATCTCAATTGGAAAATTGCTTTTCTCGCTTGATTTCATTATTCTAATGTTGATTTTGATTATCTTCCAAGATTTGCGCCTAGTGACTTATACCCTCTTATTTGACTTTATCATCGCTCGTGTTATCGACCTGATCGGTGAAGGAGGTTATGCTGGTAAAGGATTTATGATTATAACTCAATTTCCAGATCGGTTAGCCGAAAAAATTAACGATGAACTCGGACGCGGCGTAACCTTTATATCTGGTCAAGGTTACTACAGCAAAAAGGATTTAAAAATTATCTACTGTATCGTCGGTCGAAATGAAATCGTTAAAATGAAGGATTTGATTCACCAAGTCGATCCTCAAGCCTTTATCACCATCACAGAGGCTCATGAAATTCTGGGGGAAGGATTTACTTATGTAAAAGATTAAAAAAGCTGGGAATTCCCAGCTTTTATTCTTCTTCAGAAAGTGTAGAGTGACGATAGCCATAAGTAAAGTAAATCACTAGTCCAACCAACAAAGCAAGTCCAAAGGCAATCCATGTTTCCTTGGTATACTGAAGCATAAAGGAAAGACAGATAAGAATGGAAAGGACTGGCAAAAGCGGCACTAAAGGAGTTTTGAATTCTCCTTCTTTTGGCATGCCCTTATCCTTTCTGAGCTTGATAATACCGTAGGCAAGCAAAATGAGATAAGCTAGCGTACAGATATTTAAAAAGGCAGCGATACTGGCTAGCGGAAAGACTCCTGCTGCAATGGCTGAAGCAACTCCTGTTAAGATGGTCGCATTCTTTGGAACTCGGCTAGTTTTACTTAGCTGTTTAAAACTTCGAGGTAAAAGACCATCACGTGCTAAGCTGTAAATCATTCGAGACAGAGCGTAGGTCATGGAAATACATACGGTTATCAGGGTTAGAATGGCCACCAATGAAACGTAGTTGGCTGCCCAGCCAATTCCGATACTACGCAATGAAAAGGCCACTGCATCATCCACATTGAGTTGGCTATAGTGAACAATCCCAGTCAATACTATTGTTACCAAGGCATAGAGAATAGTGACAATTGTCAGAGAAAGCACAATTCCGCGAGGAATATTTTTTTGCGGACTTTGAATTTCATCAACTGCCATGGAAATTGACTCAAAACCGAGAAAACCGAAGAACATCAAAGAGGCTCCTGCCATAATCCCAGTACTTCCTCCATAAAACTGACCAAAACCAAAAGGAGCAAAATTCGACCAATTTTCAGGTTTGATATACCAAATACCAACTAGGATAAATAAGGCGAGAGCTGAGAATTTCAAGACCACTAAAAGCGAATTAAAGCGTAAGGCTGCCTTGGAATTTAATAAAACCAATCCTGTTACCAAAGCAAGCACCAAAATAGGTAAAAGGTCGATATAGGTGCCTTGTTCAGGGTTAAAAGTACCATTTAAGGCTTGGGGCATGGAAATACCATAATTACTGAGTAAGCCCTTAAAGTAAGCTGCCCAGCCAGACGCCACACCTGAAACAGCTGTCATAAATTCCATGATGGTCAACCAGCCAGCAATCCAGGCTGGCAATTCTCCTAAAATCGCATAGAGATAACTATAAGCGCCACCAGTAGCAGGCACACGAGAAGCAAATTCTGCAAAAAAGAGGGCTGATAGAGAAACACATAGGGCAGAAATCACGATGGAAACCACTAGTGATGGACCAGCTAGTGTAGCTGCCGCTGTTCCTGTAATGGTGAAAATCCCCGTCCCTACCATAGCACCGATTCCTAATAGAATCAAATCCCACAATTTCAAATGGCGATGCATCTCTGTCTGTCTCAGACTAACATCCTTGGTTCTAAAAATATTCATACTTCATCTCCACTAAATGTAATTGTTTTATTTTACCATATAAAAGCACTTTTGTGAATATTTATTAGGTTCTTTTTTGAAAAAAATCTGAACAGGAAGGATTCCTGTTCAGATTTTGCATATTCTTACCCAACAGACCCTTCCATTTCATAGCTAATCAAGCGGTTCAGCTCAACTGCGTATTCCATTGGAAGTTCTTTTGTGAAGGGTTCGACAAATCCCATGACAATCATCTCGGTTGCTTCAGATTCTGACAAACCACGACTCATGAGGTAGTAGAGTTGTTCCTCTGAAATCTTAGATACCTTGGCTTCGTGTTCCAAAGCAACTTGCGAGTTGTGAATTTCATTAAATGGAATAGTATCTGACGCTGATAAGTCATCCATGATAATGGTATCACACTCAATGTGAGAAACAGATTTCTTAGAGTTCTTGTTGAAGGTTACTTGTCCACGGTAGTCCACCTTTCCTCCGCCTTTAGCGATGGATTTAGACACGATAGACGAGCTTGTATGTGGAGCGTTGTGGATCATCTTAGCACCCGTATCTTGGTGTTGTCCTGCATTGGCAAAGGCGATAGAGAGCATGGTTCCACGCGCTCCTTCTCCATCTAGATAAACAGATGGGTATTTCATGGTTGTTTTGGCACCCAAGTTTCCATCAATCCACTCAACAGTAGCATCTTTCAAGGCTTTGGCACGTTTCGTTACCAAGTTATAGACATTATCAGACCAGTTCTGAATAGTCGTATAGCGCATATAAGCTCCGTCCAAGGCAAAGATTTCTACAATAGCAGCATGCAAGCTGTTGCTTGAATATGTTGGCGCAGTACATCCTTCTACGTAGTGGACACTTGCTCCCTCGTCAACAATAATCAAGGTACGTTCAAACTGACCAGTATTTTCGTTGTTGATACGGAAGTAAGTTTGAAGTGGAATATCTACTTTTACACCTTTTGGTACGTAGATAAAGGTTCCACCAGACCATACTGCCGAGTTGAGGGCTGCCAACTTGTTATCAGTCGGTGGTACCAACTTCGCAAAGTATTGTTTAAACAAATCTGGGTATTCCTTGAGGGCAGAATCTGTATCTGTAAAGATAATGCCTAACTTCTCAAATTCTTCTTTCATGTTATGATAAACCACTTCTGACTCGTACTGGGCAGAAGCTCCAGCTAGATAAGCACGTTCAGCTTCTGGAATCCCGATACGTTCAAAGGTTTCTTTGATCTTTTCAGGTACATCATCCCAAGAACGGGCTGGTTTATCAGATGGTTTTTGGTAATAGATCAAGTCATCAAAGTCAATCTCTGACAAGTCCGCTCCCCAAGTTTGCATAGGCATTTTCTTGAAGGTTTCATAAGATTTCAAACGGAATTCCAACATCCACTCTGGCTCACCCTTGGCAGCAGATAATTCACGAATAACACCTTCGTTGAGTCCTTTTCCTGTCGATAGGACAGGCTCTACATCATCATGGAAACCAAATTTATATTCACCAAGATCAATTGGTTTTGGTTCTACTCTTTCTTCAGCCATAATATCCTTTCTTTCATTATATATTTCTATGTTTCTTATTTATCTTCTTGATTTTCAATTGTCTTCTTAAGAGCGTTCCAAGCTAGGGTTGCACACTTTATCCGTTGCGGGAATTTGGCAACACCTGACAAGAAGGCACCATCCCCGAGTTGGTCTTGGCGGTCATCCTTTTGCCCCTGAACCATTTCAGAAAAGATGGTTGCAAGTTCTAGAATTTCTTGCTTGGTCTTCCCTAAAACTGCATCTGTCATCATGCTAGCAGAGGCAGTTGAGATGGTACAACCCGAGTTTAGAAAAGCAATATCCTCTAAACGATCCTCTGCATCAAACTTGACAGAGAGGTTGATGACATCCCCACAGGTTGGATTATTGAGGCTGATTTGCTCAGCATCTTCCAGCTTCCCTTGGTGATGTGGATTTTTCGAATGGTCTGCCACCACTGCCATATAAAGGCTATCTAGTTTAGAAAGTGCCATTGAAAAACTCCTTTGTCTTTTGTAAGGCATCGACTAGTTTGTCACAATCCGCCTTAGTATTGTAGATATAAAAACTTGCACGAGCTGTTGCAGGGACTTCCAAATACTGAAGCAAGGGTTGCGCACAGTGGTGACCTGCACGAACTGCTACTCCTTCATAATCCAGAGCCGTCGCAAGATCGTGAGGATGAAGATCTCCTAAGTTAAAGGCAATAACACCTGAACGTTGAGCCAAGTCCTGAGAACCATAAATAGTCAATCCTTCAATGGCCTGCAGTTTTGGAAATACGTATGAGATTAATTCCTGTTCATGAGCTTCAATCGCATCCATCCCAAGATTTTCAAGATAATCCACTGCGGCAGCAAGTCCAATAGCGCCTGCCATATTAGGCGTTCCAGCCTCAAATTTCCAAGGCAATTCCTTCCAACTAGCAGATTGCTCATAGACGAAATCAATCATCTCACCACCAAATTCAACTGGTGGCATTTGCTCCAGATACTCCTCTTTGCCGTAAAGCACACCGATGCCTGTAGGACCAGCCATCTTGTGACCTGAAAAGGCAAAGAAGTCCACATCCAAGTCCTGAACATCAATCTTCATATGAGGCGTAGATTGAGCACCATCCACTACCATGATAGCTCCAACTTGGTGGGCTAATTGAGTGATTTCCTTGATCGGATTGACCACACCAAGAACATTGGAGGCGTGAGCTAGGGAGACAAATTTGACTTTATCAGTCAATTTAGCGCGCAAGTCATCCATATCCAGAGCTCCGTCCTTGAGATAGACATAGACAAGCTCTGCCCCAGTCTTTCGACAAGCCTCCTGCCATGGAATGATATTGGAATGATGTTCCATTACTGAAATCAAGACCTGATCTCCTTCAGTGAGAATTTCCTCAGCAAAGCGTGCCACCCAGTTAAGACTGGTTGTCGTTCCTCTGGTAAAGAGAACTTCCTTTGTAGAGCCTGCATTGATAAACTTACGAATGGTTTCACGAGCAGCTTCATAAGAAGCTGTTGCTCGCTCCGCCAAGGTATGAACACCACGGTGAACATTGGCATTGTCCTGCTCATAGTAGCGGTTAATCGTTTCAAGAACTGCTAGTGGTTTTTGTGTCGTCGCAGCATTGTCCAGATAGACCAGAGGTTCATCGTTGACAATCTGGTCCAAAATTGGAAAATCCTTGCGAATCGCTTCTACATCTAACATAGGCTTCCCCTTAGCGTTTTGACAATTTTTCTTCGATAGTTGCAATCATTTCATCTCGAACTTCCTTGACCGGAATCTCAACGATAACGGATCCAAGGAAACCACGAACAACCAAGCGTTCTGCAGTTGCCTTATCCAAGCCACGGCTCATAAGGTAGTACATGTCTTCTGGATCTACCTGACCGATAGAGGCCGCGTGACCTGCAGTTACGTCATTTTCATCAATCAAAAGAATTGGGTTGGCATCTGAACGTGCTTGGTCTGAAAGCATGAGAACACGGCTCTCTTGTTGCGCATCTGCTCCCTTAGCACCCTTGATAATGTGGCCAATACCGTTGAAAGTCAAAGTTGCTTTTTCAAGAATAACCCCATGTTGGAGGATATTTCCGATAGAGTTGCAACCATAGTTGGTTACACGGGTATCAATCCCTTGCACCTGACGACCACTTGAAAGAGCTACGACTTTAAGGTCAGCATGGCTACCGTTACCAATCAAATCGCTATCAAAGTCCGCAACGACGTTTCCTTCATTCATAACACCGATTGCCCAGTCAATGCTTGCATCGTTGCCTAGTTTACCACGACGGCTAATGTAGGCAGTGACATTTTCACCTAGACGGTCAATAGCCGCAAACTTCACTTGCGCACCAGAACGAGCAATCACTTCAACTGTGATATTGGCAGTTGCTTTTGCACTACCTCCACCTCTTGACTCTAGACGTTCAAGATAACTAATCTTGCTGTTTTTACCAGCAATGATAAGGATATGCTTGTTAAATGGCACATCGCTATCGCTGTCTTGGTAGAAAATACCTTCAATTGGTTCTGTAATCTCAACATTATCAGGAATGTAGAGAACAGCACCACTGTTAAAGTAAGCTGTATGGTAGGCTGCTAACTTGTCATCATCATACTTAACAGATGACATAAAGAATTCCTCGATAAGCTCTGGAATTTCTTCTAAAGCTGAGTGGAAGTCTGTAAAGACAACCCCCTGTTCAGCTAACTCAACTGGAGTTTGCTCAAAAACAGTTTGCGTTCCTACTTGCACCAACTTCAAGTGGTTATCTAAAGCCGTGAAGTCAGGAACATTTGCTGAAGGTTCACTTTCCGTAATCGTTCCATCACCTAGATTCCAACGGTGAAATTTCACACGCTCAATAACTGGCAATTCCAAACTCTCAATCTTATCAAAAGCTTTTTGACGGAGGTCAGCCAACCAGCTTGGTTCAGCATGCATTTCTGAAAAAAGTTTAATAGTTTCTTTAGTCATTTACTTCTCCTAAAAGATACGAGGGAATTACAATTCTTCCTTGTAGTCGTAGCCAAGTTCTTCAGCTAGTTTTGCGTATCCTTCACGTTCCAAACGAGCAGCCAATTCTGGACCACCAGAAAGGACAACACGACCTTCCATCATCACGTGTACCACGTCTGGTGTGATGTAGTTCAAAAGACGTTGGTAGTGAGTGATAATCATAGCACCAAAACCTTCGCCACGCATAGCATTCACACCTTTCGATACGACTTTAAGAGCATCAATATCAAGACCTGAGTCAATCTCGTCCAAAAGGGCAAAAGTTGGTTCCAACATCAAGAGTTGAAGAATTTCATTCCGTTTTTTCTCACCACCAGAGAAACCTTCGTTGAGGTAGCGCTCAGCCATTTCTTCTTTCATGTTGAGCAATTCCATCTTCTCGTCTAGTTTAGTGATGAATTCACGAACTGAAATCTTTTCATCATCTTCTTTACCAGCATTCATGGCTGCACGAAGAAACTCAGCGTTGGTAATTCCAGGAATTTCAGATGGGTATTGCATAGCAAGGAAAAGTCCCATACGCGCACGCTCGTCCACTTCCAATTCAAGAATATTTACACCATCAAACAATACTTCACCTTTGGTAACTTCATAGTTAGGGTTCCCCATAATAGCTGCAGAAAGAGTCGATTTCCCAGTACCATTTGGTCCCATGATAGCTGCAATCTCTCCTGTTTTTAGAGTCAGATTGACTCCTTTCAAAATTTCTTTTCCTTCAATCTCAACGTGAAGATCTTTGATCTCTAATACTGACATGATAGTTCCTTTCTTTTTCAAACATTTTGCTCAATACTTTAGGAAATTGCTTACAATCCCTAAAAAATAGGACAAAAGGTCAATAAATATACTCTACTAGTATAACAAAAAAAAGCCCAAAAGGCTTTGATTTTGTCTAGAAGCTGGGGGCTAATCCTTGCGGTTTAGGTGCTGATCAATGGCGTCTACTATTTTTCCCATTACATAACTTAACCTAAAATTTCGAAAGAGTAAAATCGCCCAAAAAGCTGCCATAACGTAGCGACCAGTCATCAAAGATTCATTGAAAAAATAAGTCTCAGCAGCCGTGAATAATGCTATTATGATAAATTGTTGTCTAGTCATAGGGTTATTGTACCATGAAATCCACTTTTAGTCTTCTTCGACCATAACTTTATCAGCCAGAAATTCGAATCCTTCTGGAATCAAGCTCTCTTCTTCTACCTCTTGCTCAGCTTGAGAAGACTTGTTTTTAGCTGAAAATGCTGCTCGAACCTCTTTCCATTCCTCTAGGGAAATAGCCAGAATTTCAGGTGAAAATCCAGCTGCTTGGCTGAGAATATTGCCAAACATGGTATTTAGGTTATCCCGTTTCATGGTTTGCCCAGCATTGAAATTAGATTCAAAGGCTAAAATAGCATGGTGTTCGTTGGCCGCAACTGGCTGAGAACCAACGAGCAGAGCCTTATCCGGACCAGCTAAGCTTTCAATCACTTCTCCCCATGCATTCTGAAGGCGAATCAAGTTTTGCCGTGCCAAATCAGGATTTTCGACAGCTTCTTGCAGGATAGACTGAACTTTATTACGATCTACTCGATAGACTGTCTTGGAAGGGGCTGGACGACTAGGAACTGGCGCAACTTGTTTAGGAGCTGTGCCCACATTGGCAAGTTCTTGTTTGAGACTGGCGACTTCCTGTCTCAGTGCAGAAATTTCACTTTCAACAGCTCCTGAAAGCGCTGGCTCACGCTTAATCTCAGCTAAACGAATGGTCATCATCTCAGCATAAATCTTAGGTTGCAGGCTAGCTTTCATATCTTCCAAGCTTACTGTCGCTAGACGAATCATTTCAAAGAGACTTTCCTGAGATAAAGCTAGATTGTCCATAAAAACTGGACTATGATGAGTATTTTCACCACCTGTCTGAACAACCAGTAGATCACGCAAATACTGCAAGAGATCCGTCACAAAACGAGTCATGCTCTTGCCATTTTCAAACAAAAGATTCAAAGAATAAAGAGCTTTTGGAACATCCTGTTGAGACAAGGCAGCTACATAGTCATCAAGTGCTGATAGACTAATGGTACCTGTAATCTCCTCAGAGATGGCTGTGGTCAAAGCATTCCCTTGTGTCAAACTCAAGGCTTGATCCAGAATGGACAAGGCATCCCGCATCCCACCTTCAGCCCGTCTAGCGATAATTTCCACAGCCTCTGGTTCAGAACTGATATTCTCTTTTTGCAAAATTGTTTGGATATGCTCTTTAATATCTTGCGTTCTGATCGATTTAAACTCAAAACGTTGGACACGCGATAAAATAGTTGCAGGAATCTTGTGCAATTCAGTGGTCGCCAAGATAAAGACAACATTTTGAGTTGGTTCTTCTAAAGTCTTCAAAAGCGCATTAAAAGCTCCTGTAGACAACATATGAACCTCGTCAATAATGTAGACCTTATAGCGAGCCAAGCTAGGAGCATAGGTAGATTTATCGCGAATTTCTCGGATTTCATCAACTCCGTTATTCGAAGCGGCATCCATTTCGATAACATCTTCTAGGCTACCTTCTGTCACTGCCTGACAGATATAACAGTTATTGCATGGTTCACCGTCCACTTGATTGGGACAGTTCATGGCCTTGGCAAAAATCTTAGCTACACTGGTTTTCCCAGTTCCACGAGGACCTGAGAAAAGATAAGCATGACTAATCTTTTCCTGCTCGACTGCTTGTTTTAGGGTTTTAGCCACAACCTCTTGACCTACCAGTTGTGAAAAAGTTTGGCTTCTATATTTTCGATAAAGTGCTTGATACATTAGGCTTTCTCCTCAAACATCGTAAAGTCCCATTCTGTCTTCTCAAGCAAAATAGCGACAAATTGTTCCAAGTAATCGCGGTCAATGGCATTATAATCCTCAATAAGAGAAGAGTCCAAGTCTAAGACACCTAGCAATCGACCATTCTTGAGCATGGGAACTACGATTTCACTCTTGGCCTTACTATCGCAAGAAATGTAGTTTGGATAGGTGCTCACGTCCCCTACTAAAACAGTCTCTTGAAACTCAGCAGCTTCTCCACACACACCTTTTCCAAGTGGGATGCGAATGCAAGAAACACCACCCTGAAAAGGCCCTAAAACCAACTCGCTACCATCAAACAGATAAAAACCTGCAAATACAGTATTCGGAAAGCGAGATTTTAGGAGGGCACTAGCATTCGAAAGATTGGCAAGAACGTTGCTCTCACCCTCTAGTAAATAAGAGAGTTCCTCGTTTAACAATTGATATTGTGATTGTTTTTCTGAATCTAACATAGAACTATTATATCAAAAATGAGAAAGAGACAAAAGAAAAATCCCTTGTTTTAAACAAAGGATTTTGTGATTATCAATTTGATTAAAGTTCGATATCACCGAACAAGTCAGCCATTGAGAATCCTGTTTGTGTTTCTGGAAGTTCGAAATCACGTTTTTCTTGACGTTTTGGACGACGTGGACGAGCAGCGCGTTTTTCTTCTTTTTGTCCTTCTTCTTGAGCTGGACGTTCTTCAAGAGCTTTGATAGAAAGTGATACGCGTTCTGCGTCAGCGTTAACATCAAGGACTTTAACAGTAACTTCTTGACCAACAGTAAGAGCTTCTTTTGGATTTTCGATACGTTTGTGTGAAATTTGTGATACGTGAACAAGTCCATCGATACCTGGCAACACTTCAACAAATGCACCGAAGTCAGTCAAACGTTTAACTGTTCCTTCTACTACATCACCTTTAGCCAATTTTTGCTCAACGCCATCCCATGGTCCAGGTGTTGTTGCTTTAAGTGAAAGTGACACACGTCCTTCTTCTTCGTTAAGATCAAGGATCTTCACTTCGATTTCTTCACCAACAGTTACAACTGATTTAGGTGATACGTTACGTTCATGTGACAATTCAGTCAAGTGAACCAATCCATCAACACCACCAAGGTCGATGAAAGCACCAAAGCTAGTGATACGAGCAACTTTACCAGTTACGACATCACCAACAGCCAATTTACCGAATACTTCAGCACGAGCTGCTGCAGTTGCTGCTTCAACAACTTCACGACGTGAAAGGATGAAGCGGTTTTCTTTAGGATCAACTTCTTTGATTTTAGCATCAAATTCTTGACCTACGAAACGCTCAGTGTTACGTACGAAACGAGTATCCAACATTGAAGCTGGGATGAATCCACGAACACCTTCAAATTCTACTGAAAGTCCACCTTTAACGGCACGAGTTCCTTTAACAGTAACAACTTCTTCTTCGCGTCCTACAAGTTTGTCCCATGCTTTGCGAGCTTCAAGGCGTTTTTTAGATACAAGGTATGTAACTGTATCAGTATCTTTACCAACTACTTGACGAAGTACAAGAACATCCAATACTTCTCCTACTTTCACAAAGTCATTGATATCTGCATCGCGATCGTTTGTCAATTCGCGAAGAGTCAAGACACCTTCAACACCAGTTCCAGAGATTGCAACGTTAGCTTGAGTCGCATCAACTGTCAATACTTCAGCACTAACAACATCACCAGGCTCAACTTGGCTAACGCTATTTAGCAAATCTTCAAATTCATTCATCTAAAAAATCCTCCAACAATCAAGTCTTTTCCAAAACTTGACATACTTATAATTTTTTTCCTAAGCACCCGCAAGAACATGTTCGTATTGTTCACGTCTTTCAATATAAAAATAAAATACCCTAAGATATTTTTCTTTTTATCTTGAATTTATTACCTAAGAACTGGGGTAGCTGGATTCGAACCAACGCATGAGGGAGTCAAAGTCCCTTGCCTTACCGCTTGGCTATACCCCAATGATGAGATGGAGAGAGAGGGATTCGAACCCCCGAACCCGAAGGAGCGGATTTACAGTCCGCCGCGTTTAGCCTCTTCGCTATCTCTCCAATGCTTAACGAAAACTATTATATCATGAAATTTTCAAAAAAACAAGCATTATTTTGTTAAATTATAGTTTTCAATCAAAATTTCCACAGCTTTTTCAAGTTTTTTATAAAAACTATCGACATTTCCATTCTTTATGATGGCAAATTGACTATCTAATTCGGCAATTTCACCAATGACCTTTTTCCCGATTGTCAAAACGTAACCTTCATAACTGTCTTTTCCAACAGTCACTTTTGCATCAGTTAATTGGATTTCAATTTTCTTATCTTTTTTACTCATACTTTACCTCTCTTCACTTTTTCTATTGTACAAGAAAATGCTCAAACTAGCAAGAAAAAACTCCATTTCAGCGTTACAACTGCTATGGAGTTCTTCTTTACTTCATGTCTTTTAGTCCACTTTGACAATCCATCCCTCTGGTGCTTCTACATCACCAAATTGGATACCCGTCAATTCATCATAGAGTTTACGTGTAACAGGACCTACTTCTGTTTCACTATAGAAAACATGGAAATCATCGCCATGTTGGATACCTCCAATTGGCGAAATAACCGCTGCCGTACCACAAGCACCTGCCTCTACAAAACGATCTAAATTATCAATTGGGACATCGCCTTCGATCGGTGTCAAGCCCAAGCGATGCTCTGCCAGGTAAAGCAAAGAGTACTTGGTAATGGATGGCAAGATGGACGGACTCAATGGCGTAACAAATTCATTGTCTGCCGTGATTCCAAAGAAGTTGGCTGATCCGACTTCTTCAATCTTTGTATGTGTAGATGGGTCTAGGTAGATAACGTCTGAAAAGTTGCGAGACTTGGCCATTTTACCTGGAAGGAGACTAGCAGCATAGTTCCCACCTACCTTGGCCGCACCCGTACCATTTGGAGCTGCACGATCGTATTCATCCTGAATCAAGAAATTCGTTGGAACCAATCCACCTTTAAAGTAGTTACCAACTGGCATAGCAAAGATAGTAAAAATATACTCTTCTGCTGGTTTAACCCCGATGATATCTCCAACACCAATCAAAAGTGGACGAAGATAAAGGGTTCCACCTGTTCCGTATGGTGGTACGTACTCTTCATTTGCACGCACAACTGCTTTACAAGCTTCCACAAACATTTCTGTAGGTACTTGAGGCATCAAAAGACGGTCGCAGGTACGTTGCAAACGCTTGGCGTTTTCATCAGGACGGAAAAGTTGAATACTGCCATCCTTCGTACGATAGGCTTTCAATCCTTCAAATGCTTGCTGTCCATAGTGGAGACTTGGAGAAGACTCTGAAATATGCAAGGTTGCATCCTCTGTCAATTCTCCTTGATCCCATTGACCATTTTTATAATGAGCGATATAACGATAAGGTAATTTCATATAAGAAAATCCAAGATTTTCCCAATCAATTGCAACTGTCATGTGTTTCTCCTTTATACTATTCAAACTATGTGTTCTATTCTACACTTTTCTAGTAAAATTTCAAGTATTATTTGTAATTTTCTGAAAATTTTTTCAACATAAAGAAATCAGTCACTTGGACTGATTTCTTTATGAACTCGCTTTATCCTCTTTAAAGACTTCTTTGAGGTAAGCATCAAAAACTTCTTCATCTGAAATAGTGTCTGAGATAAAGCTTCCGTTGCTAGTACGTTCTGACAAGTTCAAATCTTGCAATCGGCTTTCATAGATTGTTCCCTTATTAGATAAGACAAGCAGCGTTTGGTCGTTTTCTTCCATTTCTGTACTAAAGAGATCACCAACGAAACCTTGCTCTGCAACTGCTCCTGCTAAGAAGACACGGTGCGGTTTGTTTTTCAACTCACGCAAGACTTGTAGACCTCGTTTGGCACGGCTGGTTGCTGGAATTTCCTCACAAGAAACACGTTTCAAGCTTCCACGTTGGGTCAAGAGGTAGAAGGATGAGGTGTTACAGATAAAGGCAGCCTGAAGTACATCATCTGCTTTCAGGTTCATAGCCTTGACACCCGCAGCCTTGGCACCAACAACCGGAACCTCTTCGATATTGAAACGAAGGGCGTAACCGTTTTGGCTAATCAAGAGTACATCATCTAGTTTAATCGGAGCCACTGCTACAATCTGGTCTGTCTCGTCTTTGAGCTTAGCATACTTGACAGACTTCGACTTGTAGGTCCGCCATGGAGTGAATTCTTTTCGTTCTACGCGCTTGATTTGACCAAGACGAGTTGCAGCAAAGTAGGTTGTAGCATCATCAAACTGATCCACGACTTCGACATAGAGAACTTCTTCATTGGTTTCAAAGTTTGTAATGGTCTGGCTCAAGTGCTCTCCGATGTCCTTCCAGCGAATATCTGCTAACTCATGGATTGGTCGATAAATGACATTTCCAAGAGTTGTAAACATCAAGAGGTGTTGGGTTGTCTTGGCAGATTGAACAAAGATTAAACGGTCATCATCACGCTTGCCAATTTCTTCCAGAGTGGATGCTGCAAAGGAACGTGGGCTGGTACGCTTGATATAACCTGCCTTAGTCACGCTGACATAGGTATCTTCCTCGGCAATCAAACTAGCTGTGTCAATCTCGATTACTTTTGCAGTATCTTCCAAAGTACTCAAACGTGGTGTCGCGAATTTCTTCTTGACCTCACGGAGTTCTTTCTTCATGAGATTGTACATAGTTCGTTCATCACCGATGATAGCAGCAAGCATGGCAATCTTTTCACGAAGTTCTGCTTCTTCTTCCTGCAAGACAACCACGTCTGTATTGGTCAAACGGTAAAGTTGCAAGGTAACGATGGCCTCAGCCTGTTCCTCAGTAAACTCATAGCTGACCTTGAGATTTTCTTTAGCGTCAGCCTTGTTCTCAGAAGCACGAATAAGAGCAATGACTTCGTCCAAAATCGAAATCACGCGAATCAAACCTTCAACGATATGGAGGCGTTTTTCAGCCTTTTCCTTGTCAAAGCGGGAACGAGCCAAAATCACTTCACGACGGTGGGCTATATAGCTAGATAAGATTGGGACGATCCCAACCTGACGAGGCGTAAAATTGTCAATCGCCACCATGTTAAAGTTGTAATTGATTTGTAGGTCAGTATATTTGAAGAGATAGTTAAGAACGAGATCGGTATTAGCATCTTTCTTGAGTTCGATAGCGATACGAAGACCTTCACGGTCAGACTCATCACGAACCTCAGCAATACCAGCCACCTTGTTATTGACACGAACATCATCGATTTTCTTGACCAGATTGGCCTTATTGATTTCATAAGGAATCTCAGTGATAACGATTTGCTCCTTACCGCCTTTTAGCTTTTCAATCTCCGTCTTAGAACGAACAACCACGCGCCCTTTCCCAGTTTCATAAGCCTTCTTGATTTCATCACGCCCTTGGATGATAGCTCCTGTAGGGAAGTCTGGTCCAGGCAAGAATTCCATGAGTTTATCAACCTTGGCAGTCGGATGGTCAATCATGTAAACTGTCGCATCGATAACCTCAGCCAAATTATGCGGTGGAATATCCGTAGCATATCCAGCCGAAATCCCAGTCGAACCATTGACTAAGAGGTTGGGAAAGGCTGCTGGCAAAACCGTCGGCTCTTTCTCGGTATCGTCAAAGTTCCAAGCAAAAGGAACTGTCTTTTTCTCGATATCCTGAAGAAGATAACCAGCAATCTCAGACAAGCGCGCCTCAGTATAACGCATCGCCGCAGGCGGATCACCATCCATGGAACCGTTATTACCATGCATTTCAACTAGAATCTCACGATTTTTCCAGTCCTGAGACATACGAACCATGGCATCATAGATAGAACTGTCGCCGTGGGGGTGGAAATTCCCCATGATGTTACCGACAGACTTAGCTGACTTACGGTAGCTCTTATCAAAGGTATTGCCATCTTTATTCATCGAATAAAGAATACGACGCTGAACCGGCTTCAAGCCATCACGAATGTCTGGCAAAGCCCGGTCTTGAATGATGTACTTGGAGTAGCGACCAAAGCGCTCTCCCATGATGTCCTCAAGGGACATGTTTTGAATGTTACTCATATAGGATACAAAGCCCGTAAAATGCAAAGTGAAAATAGGAAACTATTGCAGTGAGCGATGCTCACAAGAGAATTTATCTTTTTCACACAGCATTTAGGGCGTGTTCAACTCCTTTCAAAGAATGTAGAGTGGTTTTTATATTAAAATTGGTATTAAGAAAAATATTTTTAGATACTATTTAAGTCATTCACAAACACTTATTTAGATTAAGCAAAAGCATCTATTTCCTATGGATTATTCTTTCTTCTTTGAAGTGTGTACAAATATTGACAAGATAAATAAGAAACTATAGCAGTTGATATCAGCAAGATATTAAACATAAACTTTTGCCCTCGAAATAGCTCCTCCCAATGCATTGTATTAAGATAATGAAAAATTAAACCGAATAAATAACAGAAACTTACAGGGAAGACTCTCCACTTGATTGATTTGTATAAATAATATAAGCGTATGGAGTGATAGAGCATGGAAGAAATAAGCATAGGTAAACAAAAAGAAATTAGAAAGAAAGAAAATCTTAAAGCATCATCAAAAAGCTCTGTTCGATCTATTGAAATAAGCCAAATATTACACATCGTTATAATAATCGGGAAAAATAATCCATACACCCTTTTATGTAACTTATTTCTTTTGATAGCTAGAAATATAGAGGACACCAATACTAAAATTTGTACTCCTGGGAATCCCATAAAAAATGTAGCAAATACATAATCTAACATACTAGTTCAACCTCTCCCCAGCATACTTAATCATCTTCTCAGATACTTTCATATCATAGTCAAATCCCATCTTGTGAGCAAGGAATTGAGCCTCTTGATGGAAAAGTTCCATGGTAGCAAACAATGACTGAGTAAGTTTCTCTACACTTGAAAAATCAAGTAGAGCTGAGAATTCCTTCTCTTTCTCTGTAGGTAAATACTGGAAAAGATATTTGTAGTTCTTGCCGATATCGACCTTTCCCATCTCACTTGCGACCTGCCAAGCTAAGACCTTCAAGAGTTCTTGTTGACAAACACCGTAAAGATGGTCAGTTGCATAGAGAAGTTGCTTGCGACAGATTCCCTTCACTACATATGCGGAAACCCACCAAAATTCATTGCAGGCTGTTTCAAAAGCTATCTGACTAGCTGGACTTGTCCAGTAACGTTGAGGATTTGTAGTATAGTACTCAAACAATCCCTTAGGGTCTTCTAGCACCGTGAAATCCGCTTCGCTTTCTACCCACTCCTTGATATACTCTTTAGGACATAAAGTCAAATCTATACGGTTACCATCTTCAAAGAGCATGAGGAAGAGACGACGGTTTCCTAAGATATTATGCTGCTCAATGATACGTTTGCCAAACTGGTCCAGCCAAGAAAGGTCACTCGTCAGATTATCTAAGTCGTCCACGACAAAAACAACATCATAATCTTGAAACTCGTCTTTTGGAGCCTTTGGATTTGTCCGTGAACCGGACATGGCGACAGCCTCGACTTGGAGCACTTTTGCGATTTGTAAAATTAAATCAAGCATTTGGGGTTGAGTTCTCATGGGAATACCTGCCTTTTTAGTGGAGATTCTTGATTCTGTAGAGGACATGTCTATAAAGGGGACTGGCTGCTGGAACTTTTTCATTATCGAATTCTTTGACAAATTCCATGCCTAGCTTTTGCATGATTTTTTGCGAAGGGAGATTGAGTAAGGATGTAAAAGAGTAAACTTCTGATAAGCCAGCTTGCTGGAAAGCGAAGTCTAGACAGGCTTGGGCAGCCTCCGTCGCATAACCACGATTCCAAAACTCTTTTCGCAGACGCCAGCCGATTTCTACAACTTCTTTTCCAGCAAAAATCCGTAAATCCGAATGGTGCAGACCTACCAAGCCGACAAACTCCTGACTATCCTTTTCTTCAACAGCCCAAAGACTGTATCCATAAGCCTTAACTTCATCTTGAATGCCCTGATAAAGCCGCAAGGACTCCGCTTGACTATACGGCTTTGGGAAATACTGCATGACCTCCGGATCCTGATTCATAGCGATCAAAGTCGGCAAATCAGATTCTTGCAAGTCCCGTATAATGAGACGGTCTGTTTCAAGAATAGTCATCTAAACACTCCTCTGCAAACTTTCTTACCTCACAACTCCTCTGCATTTGCGCTTCACTTCTATGTTGTCTACACATATCTTTTATAGAGTTATTTTTCATAACTATCTAGCTCCTCTTGTTTTTGGATGTCTCGTATTCTTTTCTTCTCAAGTTCGCCTACTATCAATTGGATAGTTGAACAAATCCCCAAAACGATTAAAATAAAATATAACAAATTCATATCGTTTCTATGATATATTTTAAAGCTTCTCCATAATACAAAAGTATTTACTAATGAAAGAAGGAAAAGCAAAATAGCATTGAATAAAAGTGTTATAGCAAACTTACTCTTAAAATACCTATAATGTTTTCCAATTCTATAGAGGGTATATAGTGAGAAAACAATCATCAAAGGAGTGAAAGCAAGTGCATAAAATAAGATAAACCCTATTCCTGAGTATGGTTTACTTTCCATTGGTAGATCTAATAGACAGATAGCAATAGTGAGGATGTTCAATATAAACAAGGATACTGTGCGAGCACACTCTTTTCTACCTTTATTAGTAATTAAATCATATATAATTCCAAAAATGGCTAGGAGAACAAGGAAAAAAGGCAACATTAATAACGTAATCAATACCGCACCTCCAATAGTTTTAGCGATTGTTTACATACAAAAGATGATCGTCACCTTTACTTGAACTTCATAACTCCCTTGTCTGGTAAAGTCTGTGTCCTTCGTAATAATATGAAGCATCCACACCCTTAAAGAAACAGGCCTGAGTGAGGTCTTCAGTTTGATTATTCAAGAGGAGATACTTGAGTTCTCCAGTCGACACTGCACTACGCTTCATGGCATTCAGGTATTCATCCTTATCAATGGCGTTCCAATCTACCACTTTACCCAGCTTCTCACGAAGCATACAATCTAGCCAAATCCGCATGGCGCGCCCATTCCCCTTACGGAAAGGATGGGCAATATTCATATCCGCACACTTATCAACCACTTGATCAAAATTGTCATGAGGAAGTTTATCAATATACTGTAAGGATTGTTCTAAAAAAATACGGGGGCAAATTGAAAGTTATCCTTTGCACTATTGACATCACGGATCTTTCCAGCGAAATCATAGATGCTGGAAAAGAGATAACGGTGAATAGCAGACAGCCCTGCAAAAGTACCAACTTCCATCTTAAACAAAGCTCCTGTCTGAAAAAGAAGGGCGGCTTATTTTTTGTCAGTTTTTCTTCTGCATCTGCCAACTGGGCTGAGTTTGTAATGCCTAGTTTATTTTCCAATACCATGTTTGTTCCCATCTCTATTCTTTTTAGAACTTCAAAACTTCGCCTTATGTTGCAAAAACTCGTCTATCTGTGAGAGACTTCTTCAGAAGAAAGCTACTTTTCCTCACCTACTGCTTCTTGCTTGCTTTTCTTTGGTGTTAATTTTTTACAGCGACTACGGATAGCGTTGAGATGATCACGGAGATCAGCATACTGCTTCTTATCTGGAAAAGCATAGATTCAATCCAAATAATCCAATTTGAACGCATTTAGCTTTGTTTCAGAATTATACTGAACTATAGCAATTTTCTTATAAAGCTTATCTAGTTTCTCATCATCCAGTTTCTCGTTGGTTGCCACATTAATAAATCTATTAATTGTGTCACTATCAGATTCATTATTGCTATTGTAATTATAAATAATCAATTCAGAATCTGTCTCCAAAAGTGAGTTAAGAATATTATTCCACCACCAAAAGTCACTATCACCGAGTGATAAACCGTATAGTATAAACAAATCAGTATTATTGAAATATGATTTATATTTTCTATCATTCTGAGCCCAATAGGGCTTTAAAAAATTCTTTGCTAAAGATCTTTTATTTTCATTTGTTATTTGTTCCTTATTGTCAAATCCAAATAACATTGATTTCGGAACATTCTGATAACCATGAGGATGGGTGATATTGATCATTAAATAACTGGAGTATTTAGTGTCTTTATTTAGATGTGGATTAGGAACATAACCTTCTATCAATTCTCCATTTTTACAATCAATAAACTCTTCTAACTTATTTGCTCTATCTTTAGGATTTGGATAAAATAGAATCTGCCTATCTGCAAACTTATGGGGATGCGGATCAAATTGTCCTTTATCTAGCAATAAGATATTATCCAACATCGAAGTATAGTTGAAATTTAAAATTTCCCAGTTAAATAAAGAATAAAGTTTGCTTTTACGAGGAAAAGACAATTTATTGAAATTTATAAAATCTAAATCACCTAAAAAACGGGTAAAAGAATTAAGAGCAATTCCTTTTTCTGTGCTATCATTCCCTAACCTAGCAAGCATATTAGGAGTAATTATTTCATTTAAAAAATTTGAGAACTCGATTTGAAATTGAGTGAAATCTTTAGTCAATTTCTCTATTTTCAGCCAGCCAGGTTGATTAAAAATCTCAATTAAGCTATTCTCAAAGTCACTCCAATTTTGCTTGATATTGGGATCTCTTTCATTATCTTTCTTATCCTCAGTCATTTTTTGAAAGATCATATTATCTTTGTCAAAATTCTTATAGCAAAGATAATTATAGAAATTTTGATAAGAAGTCCGATATGGAGATTCAAGATATTCCATTAACTGAATATCTACACCATTTCCAAAGAAAGCCATGATATTAATTTGTCCATCATTAGCCAATTTTTTAAATTCTTGATTTGTATAAATATTATAGCCCATATTTTCTTTATCATCCTTTCAAAACACCATCTCCCCACTCTCTTCCAGCGTAAATTTAACATTATCCTCAATCCATTTACGGCGTGGTTCGACCTTGTCTCCCATGAGGACATTGACACGACGTTCTGCGCGTGCTAAGTCTTCGATGGTGACACGAATGAGGGTTCGAGTTTCTGGATTCATGGTTGTTTCCCAGAGTTGGTCCGCGTTCATCTCACCAAGACCTTTATATCGTTGGAGTGTTGCGCCTTTACCAAACTGCTTGCGGAGTTCTTCTAGCTCTCCGTCCGTCCAAGCATAGGCCACTTCTTCTTTCTTGCCTTTGCCTTTGGACATCTTGTAAAGAGGCGGAAGGGCAATATAGACATGGCCTGCCTCAACTAGCGGACGCATGTAGCGGTAGAAAAATGTCAAGAGCAAGGTTTGAATATGAGCACCATCGGTATCCGCATCGGTCATGATAATAATCTTGTCATAGTTAGCATCTTCAATAGAGAAGTCTGCTCCCACGCCCGCACCAATGGTATAAATCATAGTATTGATTTCTTCATTTTTGAGAATATCCGCCATCTTGGCCTTGGCTGTATTAATCACCTTACCACGAAGGGGCAAGATAGCCTGGAACTTACGGTCACGACCTTGCTTGGCAGAACCACCGGCAGAATCCCCCTCGACCAGATAGAGTTCATTCTTAGCAGGATTCTTAGACTGGGCTGGAGTCAATTTCCCAGAAAGCAAGCCCTTGTCTTTCTTATTTTTCTTACCATTTCGGCTCTCATCACGCGCCTTGCGAGCTGCCTCTCGCGCATCACGTGCCTTAATAGCCTTGCGAATAAGGTTAGAAGCCAGTTCACCATTTTCCATGAGGAAGAAAGTTAATTTTTCTGCGACAATGCTATCAACAATAGGGCGAGCTAGTGGGCTTCCTAGCTTGTCCTTTGTCTGTCCTTCAAACTGCAAGTGTTCTTCAGGAACCAGAATAGAAAGGACGGCTGCTAGTCCCTCGCGGTAGTCTGACCCTTCAAGGTTTTTATCTTTTTCCTTGAGAAGTCCTGTCTTACGCGCGTAGTCATTCATGACCTTAGTAATGGCTGACTTGAGTCCTGTCTCATGTGTTCCACCATCTTTAGTACGAACGTTATTGACAAAGGATAGAATGTTATCTGAAAATCCATCATTGTACTGGAGGGCAACCTCCACTTGGAAACCATTGTCTTCGCCTTCAAAGTATAGGACTGGCGTCAAGATTTCCTTGTCTTCATTGAGGTAAGAAACAAAGTCTTGTACCCCGTTCTCATAATGGAATTCGATTGCTTCATCTGTTCGCTTATCTGTCAGAGACAAGGTGACATTTTTTAAGAGAAAGGCTGACTCATTGAGTCGTTCTGAAATGGTATTGTACTTGAAGTCAGTCGTAGAAAAGATAGTCGCGTCAGGCATGAAAGTGACTTTGGTACCTGTCTTAGACTTGGGTGCCGTACCAATTTTCTTCAGGGTTGTGACGGGTTTCCCGCCATTTTCAAAACGTTGCTTGTAGACTGTACCGTCACGAGTAATTTCAACTTCTAACCAGCTTGATAGGGCATTAACGACTGAAGATCCCACCCCGTGGAGACCACCAGATGTCTTATAGCCACCTTGACCGAATTTTCCTCCAGCGTGGAGAATGGTAAAGATAACCTCAACAGTTGGAATTCCCATAGCATGCATCCCAGTCGGCATCCCTCGACCATGGTCTTGAACCGTTAGACTGCCGTCTTTATTGATGGTCACATCAATGCGGTCACCAAATCCAGACAAGGCTTCATCGACCGCATTATCCACGATTTCCCAGACTAGGTGATGGAGACCAGCACCGTCAGTCGATCCAATATACATCCCCGGACGTTTACGGACCGCATCCAACCCTTCCAGCACCTGAATGGCGTCATCATTGTAGTTATTAATATTGATTTCCTTTTTTGACACAAGGAACCTCCTATTTGTTCATCTTTTCTATTTTACAGGTTTTCTAGGGATTTTGCAAAGTTTTTCCCTTTCAGCTGTCACAATTTCACAGGATATTCTCTGACTTTCTATAGCATTTCATGGTATAATAGTTCTATGATGACATTTGTATTATTAATTTTAGCTTATCTGCTAGGTTCGATTCCGTCTGGTCTCTGGATTGGACAAATTTTCTTTCAAACAAATCTGCGTGAACATGGTTCTGGAAACACCGGAACAACTAATACTTTCCGAATTTTAGGTAAGAAAGCGGGTATGGCAACCTTTGTAATTGATTTCTTTAAAGGGACCTTAGCCACTCTCCTTCCTATTCTATTCCACCAACAAGGTGTATCACCTCTCGTCTTTGGTCTTTTGGCCGTAATTGGACATACCTTTCCTATCTTTGCAAGATTTAAGGGGGGCAAGGCTGTCGCAACCAGTGCTGGAGTGATTTTCGGATTTGCGCCTGTTTTCTGTCTCTACCTGGCAATCGTATTCTTTGGAACCCTCTATCTAGGTAGTATGATTTCACTGTCTAGCGTTACTGCTTCTATCGCAGCCGTAATTGGAGTTCTGATTTTCCCACTATTTGGGTTTATCTTAAGTAGCTATGACCTTCTTTTTATCGTAATTATCTTAGCTCTTGCTAGCTTAATTATCATTCGTCACAAGGATAATATCACACGTATCAAAAATAAAACTGAAAATCTTGTCCCTTGGGGGTTGAACCTAACCCATCAAAATCCAAAAGAATAAAACGCCAGTTTGAAACTGACGTTTTTTTGTATGCTTATTTTGACTTGATGTAGTTGATACCGTCTGCCTTAGGTGCAACTGCTTTTCCAAAGAAGGCTGCTAAGACAAGAATGGTCAAGACATAAGGCGCGATTTGAAGGTAAACCGCTGGCACTCCTTGTAGGAAAGGTAATTGAGAACCAATAACTGCCAAACTTTGTGAAAGTCCAAAGAAAAGACTAGAAAGCATAGCACCAATTGGGTTCCATTTACCAAAGATCATCGCAGCAAGAGCGATAAATCCAGGACCGACAATAGTTGTCACTGAGAAGTTGACTGAGATTGATTGGGCGTAGATAGCTCCACCAATTCCGCCAAGGAAACCAGAAATGATAACCCCTAAATATCTCATCTTGTAAACATTGATCCCCAAGGTATCCGCTGCTTGAGGATGTTCACCAACAGAGCGAAGGCGAAGACCAAAACGTGTCTTAAAGAGAATAAACCATGCAAAGAATGAGAAGGCAATCGCGATATAACCTAGCAAACTTGTTGACTTAAAGAAGATATCTCCAATCACAGGGATATCAGCCAAAACTGGGAAATCAAAACGTCCAAAAGTCTGGCTTAAGTTATCCGTTTGTCCTTTGTTATAAAGAACTTTAACCAAGAAAACTGCTAATGCAGGAGCCATCAAGTTCAATACTGTACCACTGACAACATGGTCCGCACGGAAATGAACTGTAGCGACTGCATGGATGAGGGAGAACATAGCTCCCACGATACCGGCAACTAACAAGGAAATCCAAGGAGTCGCTGCTCCAAGTTGTTCTGCAAACTCAAGGTTAAAGACAACCCCAGAAAAGGCTCCCATAACCATAATTCCTTCAAGACCGACGTTAACGACACCACCACGTTCAGAGAAAACTCCCCCGATACTCGTAAAAATAAGTGGTGCTGAGTAAATCAGCATAGAAGAGACCAAGAGGGTGAGTAATGTTGTAATAGACATCCTTACTTACCTCCTTTAACTTGTTTTTTCGGTTTGACAAAGCGTTCAATAATATAGTGAACACTGACAAAGAAGATAATAGACGCTGTTACAATGCTAACAAGCTCAGACGGAACTTGCGCTGCGTTCATACCTGGCGCACCAACTTGCAGAACACCAAATAAGAAGGCAGCAAAGAGAATTCCAATTGGTGAATTCCCAGCAAGCAAACTAACCGCCATCCCGTTAAATCCGATAGCTAATGATGATCCCTGAACGTAAACGTTTTGGAAAGTTCCAAGACCTTCGACAGCTCCACCAAGACCAGCCAGAGCACCAGAGATAATCATTGATAGAATGATTGTACGTTTTGCTGAAATACCAGCGTACTCTGAGGCATGGGGGTTAAGACCAACTGCACGAATTTCAAAACCGAGAGTCGTTTTCTTGAGCAAGAACCAAATCACGCCAACAGCAATGATTGCAAAGAAGATTCCGATATTCATACGGGAATTTCCAGTCAACTCTGATAACCATGGTGTCTGGTATGTAGCGTTGGCACTAACACGAATCGTTGAATCTGTACTTTGCATAATATCTTTAGGAAAGGCATGAATAAAGGCATTTCCCACATACAATACAATGTAGTTCATCATGATGGTCACGATAACCTCTGATGTACCGAGATAGGCTCTGAGGATACCTGGAATCGCACCAACAATTCCACCTGCGATCAAAGCAATAATCACTGTTAATGGAATCAACACGAGACGAGGCATATCTGGATTTGACAAGGCAAACCAACCACTGAGAATCCAGCCTGCAAGTGCTTGACCAGGAAGTCCAACGTTAAAGAAACCTGCTCGACTGGCAACTGCGAAACCAAGACCTATCAAGACAAGAGGACCCATGGCACGGAAAATTTCTCCAATCCCACGGAGGCTACCGAAAGCTGTATAGAATAACTCCTCATAACCCCAGATAGCATCATAGCCGAAGATCCACATGACAATGGCTCCGAGCAAGATTCCTAAGAATACGGAAATCAAGGGAACCGAAATTTGTTGTAATTTTTTAGACATCACTCTTCTCCTTTCCCAAGTTTCCACCTGCCATCAAGACACCAAGTTCTTGTTTGTTAGTTGTTTCTGGCGATACAATACCTTGAATCTTACCATCGTGAATAACAGCAATTCGGTCTGAGACATTTAAAATCTCATCCAATTCAAAGCTGACAACAAGGACAGCCTTCCCGTTATCACGTTCTTCAATCAAACGTTTGTGGATATATTCAATGGCACCGACATCCAAACCACGAGTTGGCTGGCTGACGATAAGGAGATCAGGATCACGATCAATCTCACGAGCGATAATTGCTTTTTGTTGATTTCCTCCTGAAAGAGCTGCTGCTGGAACAAATTCACTGGCAGCACGGACGTCAAACTCTTCCATCAATTTCTTAGCATGTGAAGTGATATTGGCATAGTTTAAAATACCATTCTTGCTGAGTGGTTCTTTGTAGTAGGTTTGAAGAGCGATATTTTCTGAAATCATCATCTCCAAAATCAAGCCATCACGGTGACGGTCCTCAGGAACGTGCCCCACGCTTAGTTCTGTAATTTGTCGAGGATGCATCCCCACGATTGATTTGCCTTTTAATTCAACGCTACCTGACTCAACCTTACGAAGGCCTGTAATGGCTTGAATGAGTTCAGATTGACCATTGCCATCAATACCTGCAATACCAACAATTTCACCAGCACGAACATCCAAGGATAGATTTTTCACTGCTGGTACACCGCGGTTTTCATTGACAACTAAGTCTTTGATAGACAAGACCACTTCTTTGGGTTGTGGTGCCTGTTTTTCCGTTTTAAAGGAGACTGAGCGTCCAACCATCATTTCTGCCAAGTCCGCATTTGTTGCCCCTGCGATTTCAACCGTCTGGATTGATTTCCCGCGACGGATAACCGTCACTCGATTCGATACCGCACGAATCTCATCTAACTTGTGGGTAATCAAAATAATGGACTTCCCTTCTTTGACAAGGTTTTTCATGATTGCCATCAACTCATCAATCTCTGAAGGAGTCAATACGGCTGTAGGTTCGTCAAAGATAAGGATATCAGCACCACGATAGAGTGTTTTCAAGATTTCTACACGTTGTTGGGCTCCAACGGAAATATCCGCCACCTTAGCAGCAGGATCCACTGCCAAACCATAACGTTCAGAAAGAGCCTTGATTTCTTTAGTAGCACCAGCTATATCTAGAACACCATTTTTAGTGATTTCACTCCCTAAAATGATATTCTCAGCTACTGTAAAAGCTTCAACCAACATAAAATGTTGGTGAACCATCCCAATTCCAAGACCAGCGGCTTTAGATGGTGAGTCTAGTTTTACAACCTGACCATTCACCACAATTTCACCACTTGTTGGTTCAAGAAGTCCTGCCAGCATATTCATCAGAGTGGATTTACCCGCTCCATTTTCTCCTAAAAGTGCATGAATTTCACCTTTTCGCAGTTGCAAGTTGATTTTGTCGTTTGCTACAAATTCACCAAACACCTTGGTAATATCCCGCATCTCAATGACATTTTCGTGTGCCATATGCTCTTCCTTTCAGAGGTTTATTTTATTTCAATAAAACCTGCTAATCACATTAACAAGCTCTATTGAGACAAAAATTGCCTCAATTCTTAAAGAAGCGACCGATGGCCGCTTCCTAAGAAATGACTTTTATCCATTATTTTTCTGGAACTTTTACGCTTCCGTCAAGGATCTTAGCTTTTGCATCTTCAACAGCTTTTTTACCTTCTTCTGAAAGGTTTGTTACTGCTAGCTCAACCCCTTTATCTTTCAATGAGTAAACAATCACTTGTCCACCAGGGAATTCACCTTTTTCTGTTTTGTTGGCAATATCTTTTACAGTTGTACCAACTTGTTTCAATGTAGATACAAGAACGAAGTTAGATTCTTTACCATCTTTAGAAGTGTATTTACCTTCTGCTGCTTGGTCACGGTCTACACCGATAACCCAAACTTTTTCGTTTTCATTTTTGTTTTCGTTCAATGATTTTGCTTCAGCAAAGACACCAGCACCTGTACCACCAGCTGCTTGGTAGACAACGTCTGCACCGGCAGCATATTGAGCTGCTGCAATTGTTTTACCTTTGGCAGCATCACCAAATGAACCAGCATAGTCAACTTGAACTTTGATAGATGGGTCTACTGATTCAACACCAGCTTTGAATCCAGCTGCAAAACGTGAAATAACTTCAGATTCAATACCACCTACAAAACCAACTTGTTTTGTTTTCGTAGTTTTCGCTGCTGCAACACCAGCAAGGTAAGCTGCTTCGTTATCCGCAAATCTTACGCTCGCAACATTCTTTTGACCTTCAATCACATCATCAATCAAGACATAGTTTAGGTCAGAGTGGTCTTTTGCTGCTTCCTCAACTGCATTGTGAAGGGCAAAACCAACACCGAAGATCAGGTTGTAACTTCCAGCCGCTTGTTGCAAGTTGTTAGCATAGTCTGCTTCGCTTGTTGATTGGAAGTAAGTGTAACCTTTATCTTTAGAAAGATTGTGTTCTTTACCCCAGTCTTGCAAACCTTCCCAAGCTGATTGGTTAAATGATTTATCATCAACACCACCAGTATCTGTTACGATTGCTGCTTTGGTCTTCATTTCTGATGAAGATGAAGCTGCGTTACGAGAAGAGCGGTTACCACATGCAGCAAGTCCAACTGCTGCTACTGCAACTAGACCAAGGCCTAGCCATTGTTTCTTGTTCATTACTGAACCTCCTAAATAAGATGTGCAACGATGTTGCAAGTATGGATTGGTTGGCCACAAGGACCGCGTCACTCAGAGAGTGACTCAGACTAATTTAAGTCTGTAAATGAGTATGGAAGTAACTCCCCGACCGTCATCTCGACCGTCGATTTATCTTTAGCGACTAAGGTCACTTTTAGATCTTGTTCAAAAAATTCAACCATGACCTGGCGGCAAGCACCACATGGCGAGATGGGTTTTTCAGTTTGTCCGTAGACAATTAACTCAGAAAACTCCCGTTGTCCCTCCGAAACTGCTTTGAAAATAGCAGTACGTTCTCCACAATTAGTCAAGGGATAGCTAGCATTCTCGATGTTCACACCCGTATAAATACTACCATCCTTGGCTACTAAAACAGCTCCGATAGGAAAGTGAGAATAGGGGACATAGGCTTGTTTGCTGGTTTCAATTGCTAGTTCAATTAACTCAGTAGTCGCCATCTGCCAATTCTCCTTTTAAGATTGCTACACCAGCAGATGTTCCGATACGGGTAGCGCCTGCTTCCACAAAAGCGACAGCATCCGCATATGAACGCGCTCCACCAGCTGCCTTAACTCCCATATCTGGCCCGACTGTTTCACGCATCAACTGAACATCCTCTATAGTGGCACCACCAGTTGAAAATCCAGTTGATGTTTTGACAAAGTCAGCGCCTGCTTTCTGGGATAATTGGCAAGCCATAACTTTTTCATCGTCTGTCAACAAGCAAGCTTCGATAATGACTTTCACCAACTTGTCACCACTTGCTTCTACGACAGCACGGATGTCCGATTCAACTAAATCCAGATTGCCTGATTTGAGAGCGCCGACATTGATAACCATATCAATCTCATCTGCACCGTTTTGGACAGCTTCTTTTGTTTCAAAAGCTTTCACAGCTGAAGTTGTTGCTCCCAAAGGAAAACCTACTACTGTACAAACCTTTACATCTGAGCCTTCAAGCCCTGTTTTCGCATGTTTAACCCATGTGGGATTAACACAAACGCTGGCAAAGTCATACTCACGCGCTTCAGATAGCAAACGATCAATTTGTTCTTGGCTTGCATCTTGCTTTAAAAGCGTATGATCAATATATTTATTTAACTTCATATTCGGATTCTCCCTGGTTTTATGAGATAATTTCTATAATTTCTCGTAAACTTTGCACTCCATCATTTATTTTAACATATTTTTGAAATTCTGTAACTAGTTCAGAAGAAATTTTTCCATTTGTATAAACTTTTGCAACAATTTCTCCTTTTTGAACGGAGTCTCCAACTTTCTTTTCGAAAACAATCCCTGTTTCATAGTCCAAGTCATCAGTCTTGACAGCACGACCGGCTCCTAGTCTCATGGCATAGAGCCCAAATTCCATTGCAGGAAGAGCTGAAATAACACCTGTATCTTGAGCTGGAATTTCCACCACATGGGCAACTTTGACTGGACGATAAAGATCTTCTAAATCACCGCCTTGTGCTGCTACCATTTCTTCAAACTTAGCCAGTGCTTGGCCATTTTCCAGGTGTTGACGGATTTCCTTGATCGTTTTCTCAACATCAGCCAAGCCAAGCATAATCTGAGCTAGCTCGCAGATAAAGTGACTAATATCTTCTCGGCCTTTTCCTTGGAGAATCTCGATTGCCTCAAGGATTTCAAGACGATTGCCAATGGCTCTTCCCAAAGGCTGACTCATATCGGTAATGACTGCTACTGTTTTTCGACCAACAGCCTTACCAAGATCCACCATGGTTTGAGCCAATTCGCGCGCCTCATCAACAGTCTTCATGAAGGCACCCTCACCGACCGTTACGTCTAGCAAAATGGCATCCGCTCCTGCAGCAATTTTCTTGCTCATCACCGAACTCGCAATCAAAGGAATCGTGTCGACAGTTGCTGTCACATCACGGAGGGCATAGAGAAGTTTGTCTGCTTTAACCAGCTGATCTGACTGCCCAATGACAGATACACCAATGTCCTGTACCTGACGAATGAAATCCTCTTGACTTCGTTCGACTTGATAGCCCTTAATGGACTCCAATTTATCAATTGTTCCACCAGTATGGCCGAGACCACGACCACTCATTTTAGCAACGGGCACACCGAAACTCGCAACAAGGGGAGCCAGAATCAAGGTCACCTTATCACCTACTCCACCAGTCGAATGCTTGTCAACTTTAATCCCATCAATAGCTGACAAATCAAACTCCTGACCTGTCTTGACCATATTCATCGTCAGTTCAGAAATCTCACGTGTGGTCATTCCTTTGAAATAAACAGCCATAGCAAAAGCAGACATCTGATAGTCTGGAACAGTTCCAGCCACATAGCCTTCTACCAACCATTTGATTTCAGCTGCAGTCAGTTCTTGACCATCTCGTTTCTTTTGGATTAAATCAACTGCTCTCATTCTTTCACACTTCTAAGGATATAGTATCCCTTATCTTTCTTTACGGTTTCACAATTGCCAAAAACATCTTCCATCTTATTTTTAGCACTTGGAGCTCCTTGCTTTTTCTGAATGACAATGGTTAAATCTCCTCCGTCTTTCAAGAAATCCCTGCTCTTTTCGATAATCTCATGAACAACCTGTTTGCCCGCTCGAATCGGCGGATTGGAAATAACATGGTCAAACTTCCCTTCAACTTGCTCATAGATATTGGATTGGAAAATCTCCGCTTCTACTCTATTTCGTTCGGCATTTTGTCGTGCTAAGTCCAAGGCACGATTATTGATATCGACCATGGTTGCCTGAACTCCATAAGCCTTGACCAATGACAAGCCCAATGGTCCATAACCACAACCCACATCAAGGACCGTCTCTCCTTTGTTAACCTCTAGACACTTTAATAAAAGCTGACTCCCAAAGTCAACCATTTTCTTGCTAAAAACACCCGCATCCGTCAAAAAGGTCATGTTTTCTCCCAACAACTCCACTCTCAACTCATGAATGTCGTGAGCAGCATCAGGATTTTCTGCATAATACATTTTACTCATAAAACTATTTTACCATAATTTGGCTTGAATTGTAAATCGTTTACAAAGTGATGATCAAATGAAAAAGACTGAAGAATCCTAGTCAAAAAACCTTTTCTTCAATCTCTTGCAATTATTAGAAATACATTACAATCTATCGGGAACTACAAATTATCATAGTCAGGGAAAAACAGTTCGTCTGCAATCGGGCGCATTTTTATTACTATTTCTTAACCTTAAAATACTTTATTATCAACAAGATTCCCAATATGATGTTTAGATAAAAACCCAACTGATAAGTTTGTGTCAAGATTTCCAAACTTGTCCAAAGTCGTATCAAATCTTCTAGTGACATACGGAATAGATATCCTTCTGTAGCAATCCACAAAGTCAAAAATAGATAACTACCAGCAGCAAGCCATTTCGTCCACTGCTTTTTTACTAGCCAAGCAATCAAGAGCGAACAGATAAAGACAACTGTTACAATGGCATGTTCCATCAAAAAAGTAAAACCGTAATAGATTTCCACAAAGCGTCTCCCATTATCCGCATTCGCTCCCCTTATAAAAGGTAAGGCAAAACTTAAAATAAAACAGAGTTCCAATATATAACGTTTTAAGATTTTCATGACACACCTCCAATAAGTTGTAAACCAAAAAGCCCACTTTCAATAACTGATAAGTCTTTAGAAACCATTCCCTATCTCATCATTAAATTATTCAACCTCCATCTACCTCTATTATACGATATTGACTTACTACCATCAAGTAACCGCTTTATCTTTTTAGCTTTTTATGGTATGATAAACAAAATATCTAGGGGAAAACAAATGACCAACGAATTTTTACATTTTGAAAAAATCAGTCGCCAGACTTGGCAATCATTGCATCGCAAAACAACCCCTCCCTTGACAGAGGAAGAGTTAGAATCCATCAAGAGTTTCAATGACCAGATTAGTCTACAGGACGTAACAGATGTCTATCTTCCCCTAGTTCATCTTATCCATATTTACAAGCGCACCAAGGATGATTTGGCATTTTCAAAAGGAATTTTTCTTCAACGCGAAAGCAAATCCCAACCTTTTATCATTGGGGTTTCTGGTAGTGTTGCTGTGGGCAAATCGACTACTAGTCGCTTACTTCAGATTCTTCTATCACGTACTCTACCGGATGCTACTGTAGAGCTAGTGACAACTGACGGTTTTCTCTATCCCAATCAAACCTTGATTGACCAAGATATCTTAAATCGCAAAGGTTTTCCTGAAAGTTATGATATGGAAACCTTGCTGAATTTTCTTGACCGCCTAAAAAATGGACAGGATGTCGATATTCCAGTCTATTCTCATGAAGTGTATGACATCGTCCCTGGGGAGAAACAACGCGTTAAGGCTGCGGATTTTGTCATCGTTGAAGGAATCAATGTCTTCCAAAACCCTCAAAATGAGCGCCTTTACATTACTGATTTCTTTGATTTCTCCATCTATGTGGATGCTGCTGTCGAGGACATTGAAAGCTGGTATCTGGATCGTTTCTTAAAGCTGCTCAGCTTTGCCCAAAATGATTCCAACAGCTACTACCACCGTTTTACTCAAATGCCAATTGGAGAAGTTGAAGCATTTGCTCACCAGGTTTGGACCAGCATTAATCTCACAAATCTACAAAACTATATCGAACCAACAAGGAATCGCGCCGAGGTCATTCTCCACAAGACTAAAAACCATGAAATCGATGAAATTTACCTAAAAAAATAATTTCCCCTTGTCAAAACCTAAGTTTTCATATATAATGGTATAGTTAGTAAATATGGAGGTAAGAACATTGGCAAACATTAAATCAGCTATCAAACGCGCTGAATTGAACGTTAAACAAAACGAAAAAAACTCAGCTCAAAAATCAGCTATGCGTACTGCTATCAAAGCTTTCGAAGCAAACCCTTCTGAAGAACTTTTCCGTGCTGCTAGCTCAGCTATCGACAAAGCAGAAACTAAAGGTTTGATTCATAAAAACAAAGCAAGCCGCGATAAAGCTCGTCTTTCAGCTAAACTTGCTAAATAAGAAACAGTCCATAGAGGCTGTTTTTTTGTCCTCTAATCAGAAAAGGTAGAAAATGAAAATCGCAATTATCGGTTATTCTGGAGCTGGTAAGTCAACTCTAGCAGAAACGTTATCTAACTACTACTCCATCCCCAAACTGCATATGGATACGCTCCAATTTCAACCTGGTTGGCAAGACAGTGACCGCGAATGGATGTTGGGCAAGATGAAAAACTTTCTCACAAAGCATGAAGCTTGGGTTATCGATGGCAACTACTCTTGGTGTTGCTATGAAGAAAGAATGCAAGAAGCCAACCAAATCATCTTTCTCAATTTTTCACCATGGACTTGTCTCTTTCGAGCCTTTAAACGGTATCTCACATACCGAGGCAAGGTCAGAGAAAGTATGGCTGCAGGTTGCCCTGAACGCTTTGACTGGGACTTTGTCAGATGGATTCTCTGGGATGGGCGGACAAAGAATGCTAAAGAACGCTATCAACGGGTTCAAGAAACCTACCCTGAGAAAGTAATTGTCCTCAAGTCGCAAAAGGAGATGGACTACTTCTTAGAAAATCTCGCACATAACAAGAAAAACCAACGTGTATAACGTTGGTTTTTTGCTATTAGCCAATCACACTTCCGTTTGGTACAGCTGGATCAACTGTGAGAAGGGTTAACTTGCCTTCATGTTCAGCTGAGAGAATCATGCCTTGGCTGACATATTTTTTCATCATCTTACGCGGTTTAAGGTTGGAAACGATTTGGACTTTCTTGCCGACCAATTCTTGCTCATTTGGATAGTATTTCGCAATTCCTGAGAGGATTTGACGGTCTTCGCCATCACCAGCATCGAGGCGGAATTGAAGCAACTTATCAGAACCTTCTACTTTGGAAACTTCTTTGACTTCTGCGACACGGATTTCAACCTTATCGAAGTCTTCAAATTTGATTTCATCCTTGTTTAGTTTGAGTTCGACTTCGTCTGGATTCCATTCTTTTTCAACCGCAGGTTTGTTGCCTTCCATTTGTTCCTTGATATAGGCGATTTCTTCTTCCATATCCAAACGTGGGAAGATTGGTGTTCCTTTGGCTACTACTGTTACACCCTCAGGAAAATCCCCCAAGCTCAAGTTCTCAAGACTAGTAACTTCTGCGAGACCAAGCTGAGTCAAGACTGCGCGACTGGTTTCCATCATAAATGGCTCAATCAAGTGTGCTACGACACGGAGGCTAGCTGCCAAGTGGCTCATAACACTTGCCAATTGGTCGCGAAGGGCTTCATCCTTAGCCAAGACCCATGGGGCTGTCTCATCAATGTATTTGTTAGTACGAGAGATAAGCATCCAGACTGCTTCTAAAGCACGTGGGTAGTCAACTGCATCCATGTGTGTATGGTAATCAGCGATTGATTGTTCTGCAACGTCAGCAAGAGCATGGTCATATTCTATCACACCTTCTACATAGGCAGGGATTTGCCCATCAAAGTACTTGTTAATCATAGAAACCGTACGGTTTAGGAGATTTCCAAGGTCATTGGCCAATTCATAATTGATACGGCCTACATAGTCCTCAGGAGTGAAGGTTCCGTCTGAACCAACTGGAAGGCTACGCATGAGGTAGTAACGAAGTGGATCCAGTCCATAGCGCTCTACTAACATTTCAGGATAAACAACATTCCCCTTAGATTTAGACATCTTGCCGTCTTTCATGACGAACCAACCATGGGCAATCAAACGTTCAGGCAACTTCATATCCAACATCATGAGAAGAATTGGCCAGTAGATTGAGTGGAAACGAAGAATGTCTTTTCCGACCATGTGGAAGACTGTTCCATTCCAGAATTTATCATAGTTAGCATGATCGTCTTGACCGTAACCAAGAGCAGTCGCATAGTTAAGAAGGGCATCAATCCAAACATAGACAACGTGTTTTGGATTGGATGGGACCGGAACTCCCCATGTAAAGGTTGTACGAGAAACCGCTAAGTCTTCCAAACCTGGCTCGATAAAGTTACGCAACATTTCATTGAGGCGACCATCAGGAGTGATAAAGTCTGGATGCGATTTGAAAAATTCTACCAAACGATCTTGGTATTTGCTGAGGCGAAGGAAATAAGATTCTTCTGAAACCCACTCCACTTCATGTCCTGATGGAGCGATACCGCCTGTTACATTTCCAGCTTCGTCACGGAAAACTTCTGCAAGCTGGCTTTCTGTAAAGAATTCCTCATCTGAAACTGAATACCAACCAGAGTATTCGCCCAAGTAAATATCATCTTGAGCAAGTAAGCGTTCAAAGACCTGAGCCACTACTTTTTCATGGTAATCATCAGTTGTACGGATGAATTTATCATATGAGATATCGAGTAATTTCCAGAGTTCTTTGACTCCAACCGCCATCCCATCAACATAGGCTTGTGGTGTGATGCCAGCTTCTTCCGCTTTTTGCTGGATTTTCTGACCATGCTCATCAAGACCTGTCAGATAAAAGACATCGTAGCCCATAAGGCGTTTGTAGCGAGCTAGGACATCACAAGCGATGGTTGTGTAGGCAGAACCGATATGAAGTTTACCAGATGGATAGTAAATCGGTGTTGTAATATAAAAATTCTTTTCAGACATATTTTTTCCTTTCCAGGCAAATGAAACCTGTTTTTCTAACACTTCATTATATCATATTTTTAGTGATTTTCGATAGGAAAATCCATACAAAAACAAGATAGACAAGTGTCCATCTTGTTTATCTTATTCATAGCGAAGGGCTTCAATTGGATCAAGCTTAGACGCTTTATTGGCTGGTAAGACCCCAAAGATCATACCAACGCTGGCCGAAACAGCCAAGCTAAAGAGAGCAATCGGTAGCGAGACACCAATTTCTATTCCTTCCATCATATTTTTTAGCAAGGCCCCTGCTAGTGCGGTCAAGCCTGCTGCACTAACAAGTCCGATAAGACCACCTAATAAGGTCAAAATCATGGACTCAATCAAAAACTGTACCAAGATATTAGCCCGTGTAGCTCCCAATGCTTTACGAAGACCAATCTCACGAGTACGCTCCGTTACAGAAACCAGCATAATATTCATAACTCCAGTCCCTCCCACAAAGAGAGAGATTCCTGCGATAGCACTAATAATAGCGGTCATAAAACCAAAGATTTGCTGAACCTCTGCAAAAGCGGCGGTTTCGTCTACAACCTGATATTCTCCCTGCTGTACTCCTGCAATTTCTGTCATCTTGCGTGCGAGTTCTGGCCCCAAAGTCGGAGTTAGACTCGTATCATTCACACGAAAGACAATATTAGAAATTTCCTCCACATTAAAATTAGCTGCTACAGAAGCATTGGTTGTAATCGGTAAGCCACCTACACCAAACATCTTAGCACTTTTAACAGCAGGACTAGAGTAAACACCAACCACGCGATAGCTATATCCATTGGCTGAAATGATTTGATTGAGTGCTGCCTGAGGCGAGTCAAAAAGACTTTTAGCGAGTTCTTCATCTAGCAAAATCACACTTGCAAAATCTCGGTAATCTTGTTCTCTCAGATCCCTACCTGCAATAATTTTATTTTCTACAGCAGACATATAAGTCATATTTCCACCTGTCAGACTTGCTCTCTCTACCTTTTTATCCTTATAGGTCAAAGTAACATTTGTACTATTAGTCACATAATAGCCATCTACACCTTTTAGTTTGGCAGCTTCCTTAACCCACGATTCCTGTGTTTTAGGTGGTTCTACGTGAACATCTTCTTTACCAGATAGTGTCAGTGCAGATTGCTTTTGTGTAAAGGAACCGTCCTTACTTTTAATTGGTGAGAAAAACACCTGAATATTTTTCTGAGATTTTGTCATATTTTTATTGACCTGACGAGACATAGAGTCCCCTAAAGCCATGATGACAACTACTGAAGAGACTCCGATGATAATGCCAATCATGGTCAAAAAGGAGCGCATCTTGTGTGCCATAATAGTTGAAAAGGCAAATTTCAGATTTTGCATCTTAGTTCTCCTTTCCTTCCAAACGAGCGCTATCAGACGAAATAACTCCATCACGGATTACAATTTGACGTTTTGCATAGGCTGCAATTTCGGGCTCGTGCGTTACCATAATAATAGTCTTGCCTTCTTCATTTAACTCAACCAAGAGTTCCATGATTTGACTTCCTGTTTTCGTATCCAAGGCACCTGTCGGTTCATCAGCTAGGATGATTGAGGGATCGTTAACAAGAGCACGCGCAATAGCCACCCGTTGTTTTTGACCGCCAGACAACTCCGAAGGAAGGTGATGAATACGATCAGTCAACTCTACTTTACTTAGATATTCCTCTGCCAACTTGCGACGTTGGGCAGCTGGAACTCCGGCATAAATCAAGGGTAACTCAACATTTTGAACAGCATCCATCTTTGACAAAAGAAAGAACTGTTGAAAGACAAAACCAATTTGTTGGTTACGTACCTGTGCCAACTGCTTTTCACCTAGACGGGCCACTTCTTGACCTTCTAGATAATATTCGCCGCTAGTTGGGGTGTCCAGCATTCCAATGGTATTCATCAGAGTAGATTTACCCGAGCCAGATGGTCCCATAATGGCAACAAATTCCCCTTCGCCGATCTCCAAATTAATATTTTTCAAGACCTGCAGTTCCTGTTCACCATTTCGATAACTCCGGCAGATGTTTTTTAGACTAATTAGTTGTTTCATCAGCCTTCACCTCTTTTCCTTCTTCCAAGGAAGTCGTTGGATTACTGATGACTTTGGTTCCGTCTGTCAAACCAGACATGATCTCTTGGTTTTCTGCGTCAGCATTTCCTAGGCTAACTTCAACCTTCTTAGCCTTATTCTCTTCGTCAACAACCCAAACGTAGTTTTTTCCGTCTTCAGTAATGACACTGGTTAAGGGTACGAGGATTGATTTCTTGTCACTTTTAACCTCAACACTAACGGTAAAACCTGGTCTCAAATCACCAATCTCACTCGTTACTTCAATCGTATAAGGATATTTAGAACCAGTATTCCCCCCAGTTATAGCATTCGTTCCTTCTCCACTATTTTTAGGGTAAGCTGAAATAAAGCTGATCTTCCCTGTCCAAGTTTTATCTTGGTAAACCTTGGAAGAAAAGGTCACTTCTTGGCCAACAGAAAGGTTGGCAAGATTGTACTCGGAAAGTTCTCCCTTGACTTGTAGATTGTCGTTACTTACTACATGAACCATCACTTGATTTGCAGCAGTTGTGGACTTGGATACATTGCGATTAACTTCTACAACTGTACCTTCTAGTGTACTCAAAACCTTTGTTGCGTCCAATTGGGCCTGCGCCTTTTTAAGTTGCGCCTCTGCATCAGCACGACTATCACGAGCATCACTAATCTGAGAATCTATGGAAGAGACAGAAGAACCCTGCGTTCCATCATCATATTCTTCCGAATCAGCTAGAGTGTTGTTTCGTGATTCCTTCAAGTCATTGATACGACGATCAGCCTTGGCTATGGCACGGTTAGCTGCATCATAAGCAGACTGCGCTTCTGTGCTGTTGTATTTTACGAGTGCTTGTCCTTTGTCAACCTTATCTCCAACAGAAACCAAGATTTCATCCACCTCACCCTTACTTGCATCCAAATAAACATATTGTTCATTTTTTGCGGTGACGGTACCAGATAAAAGAACAGAGGAGGCAACTGTTCCTTCCTTTGCGACTACGAGATGCGATGTGTCATCCTTACCGGCAGCCTGAGAGGGCTGTCTAAATAGCAAAATACCCACTGCACTGGTTATAATAATACTTGCAGCACCAATAGCTGTGTATAGTTGCCATTTTTTAGTTTTCTTATTCCCCTTCATCACAAAACTCCTATTTTATTTTCAATACAAAGACTATTATAGCAAATTTACCTACTCTAAACAATGATTGTTCAGAGAGAAAAGAGAACAATTCAGGAAACATGCCTTGTTTCCATTTGATTTATGCAGAATTGTACTAGTAACATCATACACCTTATTTCTATATTTAGCAAGTGATTTCTGCTATTTCTTTAGGGCGTAGCAGATTTTTGCATTCAAAAAATAAAAACGATAGAATATGACTATCAAATCTATAAGGAGTTTTCTATGAGAGAATATGATATCATAGCCATCGGTGGAGGGAGTGGCGGTATCGCCACTATGAACCGAGCTGGTGAACACGGCGCTAAAGCAGCTGTTATCGAAGAGAAAAAATTAGGTGGAACTTGTGTCAACGTTGGCTGTGTTCCTAAGAAAATCATGTGGTATGGAGCGCAAATCGCTGAAAGCTTCCACCACTACGGCCCTGACTATGGTTTTACAAGTTCAGATGTTCAATTTGATTTCGCAAAACTTCGTCAAAATCGTGAAGCCTACATCGACCGTGCTCGCTCATCTTATGATGGAAGTTTCAAGCGCAATGGGGTTGATTTGATTGAAGGTCGTGCTCATTTTGTTGATGCTCATACGGTTAGCGTTAATGGTGAATTGATTCGTGCCAAACATATCGTGATTGCGACTGGCGCTCGTCCAAGCATCCCAACTATTCCCGGAGCTGAACTCGGTGGTAGTTCAGACGATGTCTTTGCTTGGGAGCAACTTCCTGAATCCGTTGCGATTCTTGGAGCTGGTTATATCGCTGTTGAATTAGCAGGTGTTCTCCACGCACTAGGAGTAAAAACCGATTTGTTTGTCCGTCGCGATCGTCCCTTGCGTGGTTTTGACAGCTACATCGTTGAAGGTCTTGTCAATGAAATGGAAAAAACAGGTCTACCTTTGCACACGCATAAGGTACCCGTCAAGCTCGAAGAAACGGAGCAAGGTATTACCATTCATTTCGAAGACGGTTCTAGTCACACTGCCAGCCAAGTTATCTGGGCTACCGGTCGCCGTCCAAATGTAGACGGTCTGGAGTTAGAAAAGGCTGGCGTCACACTCAACCAACGTGGATTTATCCAAGTGGATGAGTATCAAAATACAGTTGTAGATGGCATCTACGCTCTTGGAGACGTTACTGGTGAGAAGGAACTAACCCCAGTAGCCATCAAGGCAGGACGTACCCTATCTGAACGCCTCTTCAACGGGAAAACAAATGCTAAGATGGACTACACGACTATCCCTACTGTTGTCTTCTCCCACCCAGCAATCGGAACCGTTGGTTTAACTGAGGATCAAGCTATCAAAGAATACGGCCAAGATAACATCAAAGTCTACAAGTCAAGCTTTGCATCTATGTACTCTGCCGTTACAAGCAATCGTCAAGAATCTCGCTTTAAACTCATCACCGCCGGTGCTGACGAAAAAGTTGTTGGACTTCACGGACTTGGTTACGGAGTGGATGAGATGATTCAAGGATTCGCTGTTGCCATCAAGATGGGAGCTACCAAGGCAGACTTTGATGCTACAGTAGCTATCCACCCAACCGCTTCAGAAGAATTTGTGACCATGCGCTAATTATCGCAAGAGACCACATGTGGTCTCTTTTTACTTGCAAAATCGGCTGTTACAAAATTGTTACCTTGATTTCAAAAATTGGTTGACTTTTCTTTCTGAATTAGTATAATAGTTATTATAATTTTGAAAAGAGGTTAACAGTTTTGAAAAAAGCTCATATCTATGCTATCCCTGCTATCGGTGCTGCTCTCATCGCCGTATTGGCACAAATCAGTCTCCCTATCGGTCCTGTACCCTTCACTTTGCAAAACTTTGCAATCGGTCTGATTGCTACTGTTTTTAGACCCAGAGAAGCTGTTCTATCTGTAGCTCTCTATCTCTTGCTGGGTGCCATTGGTTTACCTGTTTTTGCAGGGGGAGGAGCTGGATTTCACGTTTTAGTCGGCCCAAGTGCAGGCTATCTTTGGTTCGACCTTGCCTATGCGGGGCTTACATCTTATCTCATCCATCAAAATAGTGGCTATATTCGCATTTTCCTAGCCAACATCTTGGGTGATTCCCTCGTCTTTGTCGGAGGTATTCTCAGCCTCCACTTCCTAGCTGGAATGCCATTTGACAAAGCACTCGCTGTCGGTGTCCTTCCCTTTATCCTTCCTGATCTTGGTAAGATTATTGCCATTAGTTTCATTAGTCGTCCCCTACTCAAACGATTGAAAAGCGTCACTTATTTCTCAAGATAAAAAAATAGTCCAGAACAATCGTTCTGGACTATTTCCTTTCCAATTACTTCCTAAGAACTAACTGAAAATCAAGTCTCATCTAGAGATTATTTATTTTTACGGCTTACAAAGTACAATCCACCGGTCGCTGCCATCAAAGCAAGTCCTACAACTACTGCTGCGCTAGATGCTTTTTCACCAGTGTTAGGAAGTTGAGGTTTTGGACCTGGTTTTCCTGGATCATTTGGTTTACCTGGTGTTGAGGTTTCTGGAATGTATGTATTTGTGATATTGAGGCCTTCTACTTCAGATGAATAACCTGTAACCGGCACTTCTTCTACAGAGTACTTGATTTCTGTATCTTTAGTATCTTTATAACGCTCAAGACCAGTAAATTCATAAGTCCAACCACTTGCTTCTGAAGCTATTGCAGTTTTACCAGTGTCTTGACCATCGGCAAGAAGTTTCACTGTGATAGAAGATGGACGAGCGTCTTTATGCTTTTCATCACCTTTCCAGATCTTCTTACCTTTTACAGATGTTTTTACTGGTGTATATTCATTGGTAACTGTGTACTTACCATCTTTGTCCGTAGTAACTGTTGAAGTATATTCTTTCACAGCCACTTCTTTGACTTTGTACTCGATTAGTTTACCATTTTCATACTTAGGAAGTGCTTTTGATTCGAACTTCCAACCAGTTTTTTCTGATACTTCAATTTCTTGAACGACTTTATCGCCATTAAGAATTTGAACTGTCACTTTATCTGCACGTTTGCCGCTTTGGTTGTTGTTATCATTCCAAACCTTAGTTCCTGAAAGGATAACTGTATCTGGTGTATGAGTGTTTGTCACTACTTGACCAGTTACAGAGGCTTCATAGCCAGCAGGTACATCCACTTCTTCAATAGAGTAAGTGATTTCTTTACCAGCTTTGTATTGTGGAAGATTTGTGAAGGATGCTACCCAAGTGTTATCGTCGGTCTTATCCTTAGCTGTCAAGGTCAATTTCTTACTTTCAACGGCTGCTGGTTTAGATCCATCTACAGATTTGTAAAGTTGAACGGTTACTGACTCAGGACGTTTGCCGTCTTGGTTGTTAGCATCGTTCCATACTTTTGTTACCTTGTAGTCAATTGCTTTAGGAGCATATTTGTTTGTGATGGTAAAGTCTGTAATAGTTGATTCGTATTCGGCTACGGCTTCTTCTGTTACAGTGTATTTGATTTCTTTACCATCTTTATATTTTGCTAATTTCGTGAATTCGACAGTCCAAGTTCCATCTGCGGCTGCTTGAACTTCTTTCGAATCATGTTTCTGACCGTCTGCTAAAAGATTGATTGTAATCTTGGTTGGACGTTTACCGTCTTGGTTGTTTGCGTCATCCCAGTTCTTAGTTGCTTTTACATCAACTGTTTCTGGAGAATAGCTATTTGTGATGGTGAATCCTGATGCAGCGTCACCAGTAACGTCAGAAGTATAACCAGTAACAGTTACTTCTACTACAGTATACTTGATAGGTGTTCCGCCTTTATCAGCATCAAGGTTTGTGAAGCTTCCAGCCCAACCGTTTGCTTCATTCAATGTAAGTGTTTCACCAGTGTCTTGACCGTCTGCAAGCAATTTAACTGTGATAGAAGATGGACGTTTACCATCTTGGTTGTTAGCATCGTTCCATACTTTCTTCACAGGAACTGCAGTTTTGGCTGGAGTGTATTTGTTTATAAATACAAGATCTTTTGCTTCTTTTGAAGCAGTTGCTTTCAATTCAGTTGCGCTTACTTTTTCAACAGTTACTTCAACTTCTTGAACTGTCTTATCGTAAGTGATTCCTGTTTCAGTTCCAGCAACTTCAGAGATGGTGTACTTGTGAGTTCCCACCTGGCTCTCATCATATGAGATTGGTGAGAAGGCCACTGTACTGTCTGCGGCGTTTGTCACTGTTTCAACAACAGTTCCATCTTCCTTCTTCAATTCAAAGCTGTATTTACCTGCTTCAAGGTCTTTACCTTCAAGAACTTTCTTAGCTCCAAGAGTTACACTTGTAGCTCCTGCTGGAGTGTAAGTATTCTTGAATGCTTTTTCATCGTCGTAAGAAACAGTTGCTTCAAGGGCACCTTTGCTGTTATCCGCTACAGTTACTGTAGCTGTGATTGTTTTCGTATCGTAGGTGATACCTGTAGCAGTGCCAGCTTTTTCAGCAATCTTGTAAGTGAAAGTTCCAGCTTTATCGAATTCCAAGACTGAGAACTTAACGTTTCCATCTTTGTCATTCTTGACTGTTTCTTTCACATTACCGTCTTGGTCTGTCAAAGTAAACTCAAACTCATCAGCTTTCAACTCACGACCAGTAAGTGTTTTCTTAACTGCAAGAGTAGCTGGAGTTTTTGAAGCTCCGTAGCTGTTGTTGAATTCTTTGTCCGCTGGGTAAGTTACGTTAGCAGTAAGTTTTCCTTCACCATCGTCTGTAACTTCTACTGTGACTTTAACTTCAAGACTATCGTATGTTACACCGTCAATAGTTTGTCCAGCGTTAGTTTCAACGATAGTGTATTTGTAAGTACCAGCTGCAGTGTATTCGATTGGAGTGAATGCCACTTTGCCATCGGCAGTGTTCTTCACTTTTTGAACTTCTGAGCCATCTGCGTCGTTCTTCAATACAAACTCAAACTCATCAGCTTTCAAGGTACGACCTGAAAGAGCTTTTGTTACTTCAATAGGAGCTGAAGTTTTCTCAACAGCGTATGTATTTTCAAAAGTCTTATCATCGTTTTCGTAAGCGACAGCTGCAGACAATTTGCCCTCAGCATCTGCTGTTACAGTAACTGTAACGCCAACAGGATTGGCATCGTAAGTAACACCTTTTTCAATTGTGTTCGCTTTTTTCTCAACGATGTGGTAGTTGTATGTACCAGCTTTGTCAAATGTCAATTCAGCAAAGCTGATATTTCCTTCCGCATCATTTGTTACTGTTTCAACAACTTTGTTTGTCTTATCATCGAACAAGTCGAATTCAAACTCTCCAGCTTTCATAGCTCGACCAATCAATTTTTTAATTGCTTGAATTTGAGCTTTTGTGCTGTTCCGTTTGTTTGAGATTGTTTTGATAACACCTTCTTTACCGACTGTTACCTTAATTGGAGTAGAATCCAATTGGTAGCCTTTAGGAGCTTCAACCTCAGTAATGGTGAATTCACCTTTCTTAACATCCTCTTCTGAAAATACTGGCGATTGTGCAATACCATTATCGTCTGTTTCAGTGATTTTTTCGCTAACAGTAGCGCCGTCCGGAGGGGTAATTTTAAATTTTGCTCCTTTTAGACGATCTTGTGTTTTTTCATCTACCTTGTATAGAGTGATTCGATAACCTGTTTCCAGTTGGATAGTACCACCTGATGCAACTGTAGAATTTCCCACTTGCTTCGCAATCGTATCTTGTTGATCATCTCTGGTTGTTAGAACCTTGTCATTTCCCTTAACTTCAACGTTGTTTTGAACTTTGGTTCCATCCCCAGGAGCGGTCGAATCATAGTGGATTAGATAAGCCGCAGGTTTCCCATTTTTTGTAATAGACTTTGCGTTCAAAATCGTGATTGTGAAATCTGTATACGATTCGTTCCACTTGATTTGGTAATCTGTTCCAGCTTGTAGTACAGTTTTATCTTGTAAGGTGTAAGTTTTATCAAACCATCCAGCAGTAACCGTCAAGGTTTCTGGAATAAACTGCATCGGTGAAAAGTCTGAGTCTGCCCAGTCGTGGATTTCAAGTTTATCATAGGCAGCTTGTTTAGGATTCACACGGACATCCCAATTATGAAGATAATCACCTTTTTTACCAAGTAAAGGAGAATCCCATTTTTCTTTACTGATGGTTCCACTGAATTTGTTAAAGTTTGTTTTACCAATTCCGTCAGAATAATCTATGGCAGCAGCATTTTTAAAGCGAACTTTTTGGCTGATTTCATTTTTAGTTTCAGACTTGTTAAAATTGATAGTCTGTTCTTCTAGTTCTTTCTTTGAACTAAAAGCGACATAGAAGGTACCTTTAACACCTTGAACTTGAGCTCCTCCTTTTTTAGCAAGGTAGTCTTGCAAGTTCTTTAAAGTGATTGTTACCTTTCCACCCTTATTTTCTCCATCAGAAACGACCTTAACATCTCCTACAGCTGTATTCGTTTCCTTGTCTTTAAGCTCAAATGATTCGGCTTTGACTGTTAGTGGAGCTGGCACAGTTAGTGTAAATGTGTCTCCATCATTCAGATTGCCATCATATTGGCTCAAATCGAAATCAGTAGCAAACTTATAGTTTGCATAACTGTATTTTTGAGGTGATAAATTGTAAACTCCTTTTGAATCAGATTGTAAGAACTTACTATTATCAACCTCCCAGATGCTCACGTTAGTAATAACCTTCGTTAGCTCTTTTGCTTGGACTGCATTTGTCAAAGTAGCAGAACCAAACAGAACTAAAAGTGGCGTTAAAATATAGAGCCACAATTTTTTTAATTTCATAACTTTCCCTTCTAAATCATTAAAATGAACTGATCCATACACCATTTCCTGTCAATAAGTAACACCCCTTTCAGCGATATTATCTCTTACATGCTTACTACATGTAACAATTCTTTAGGTAAATGGCTAGATCATTTGCAATGTCAAAACAATGTATTCAATTCAATATTTAGCTGAAGTATTACTACTCTTAGTCAGAATGGAAATATAGCAAAATATGACCATTATCTATTATACTATGTATCCTCTCAGGGTCAAGTATTTTGCCTGTTTATTTTTATTTATCAAACAATTTATTTAATGCATAATTTTTTGGTTTCTTGATCTTAAAATAGCAAATTTTATTTATCTCTGGTGAACAATAAAAAGGATAGTGAGTCAAAAACTCAATATCCTTTTATTGATTTCCTTTAAAGGCATCCACCATTACTTGAAATTCCTCGTTTGTAAGAGTGATTCCTTTTCCCATCTTGGTATGATCAGGGCTCCAAGTTCGAATATCAAACTTTGCTGGAGCGCCATTAAAGCTGACTCGATTTAGTTCTTTTGTCCATCCTTTTTCATTTTCAGACAAGGTCAGTAAGTGTTCTTCGATTTCAAATGTAAATTCTGCCATTTTTAACTCCTTTATGTGATATGCTTTCTATAGTCTATTCGTAAAATCTTGTAGATTTTAGGAAAATTTTATATAATATGGTTATATAAGAGGGGAGAAGCCTATGAGATATACATTCAAGCATGTCTTAGATAAGATACAAGACTTTCTCAGTGGACAGGATGGACGAGATTATTCTGAAAACGACTCCCTCACTGCTATGATTGAACAGGCCATCCAGAAAAAAACAGCTGTTCATGTCATACTAGCTGAAACAAGCTTCACTGGTGATATTCTCAAACACGATGCTAATCGCCAACAAATTATCGTCAAAAATTTTACAAAAAATGTAACACGTATCATCCGAACCGCTGACATCAAAAGGCTACGCTTTGTCCCATCTACTGTCCAGAGAGCTCAGAAAAATAGATTTAAGAAAGAGTGAGATGCTTTTCATCCCACTCTTTTTCTTAACGAATTTGTTCAAAATGCAGGTGGACTGCGATATGGTCTCCGTAACCACTTCTCTCCAAATCGCGTTGCAAGCGGTAAGAAATGTAGTGTTCTGCGATGGTGATATATCCTGCCCCCAACAAACGATTTTCAACCATTGATTGGATCATGCTAATGGTCGCACGTTCTACTTTTGCTTCTTCCAAGTCCAAGACTACTTTTTTAGTAACTTGAGCGAGGTTTTGACGTAGATCATCGGTCAAAACATAAACTGTCTGAGCCGCTTTTAGGACAGCTTGGTAAATTTTATCTGGATCAAAGTCTGCAACTTCTCCATTACGTTTGATTACTTGCATAAGGTTCTCCTTTATTCTTTGTTTTCTCTGATTTCAGCCAGCATTTTTTCTTCTTCTGCTGTCAGTTGGTAGTGTTCTAGCAAATCTGGTCTGCGCTCGTAGGTTTTCTTCAGACTCTCATAAATCCGCCACTGGCGAATCTTCTCATGATGCCCACTCATCAGCACATCTGGGACCACCATGCCACGATAGTCGTAAGGACGTGTGTACTGAGGATATTCGAGAAGTCCTGATGAAAAGCTATCATCTTGGTGACTGGATTCCTTGCCAATCACTTCTGGAATCAAGCGAACTGTCGCATCGATCATAGTCATAGCCGCCAATTCACCACCAGTCAGGACATAATCTCCTAGGGAAATTTCATCGGTTACCAAGGTCTTGATGCGCTCGTCACACCCTTCATAGTGACCACAGATAAAGATCAGTTCCTCTTCCTGAGCCAAATCCTCAGCGTAAGTCTGATCGAACTGTTTCCCAGCAGGATCGAGAAGAATGACGCGGGGATTTTTCTTTTCAATGGCATCAAAGGCATCGAAAATGGGTTGAGCTCGGAGCAACATCCCCTGACCGCCTCCGTAGGGCTCATCGTCAACATGACGGGCCTTTTCAGCATATTCTCTGAAATTATGGTAGTGGATGTCCAAGAGCCCCTTTTCTCGAGCCTTTCCAACAATCGAGTGCTCCAGCGGAGAAAACATCTCAGGAAAGAGGGTTAAAATATCAATCTTCATCATCTAGTCCTTCTAAGATTTCCACTTGAACCCGCTTGTTTGGAATATCAACATGGAGAACTACTGGCGGAATGTAAGGTAAAAGCAAATCTCGCTTACCTTTTCGCTTGACCACCCAGACATCATTGGCACCTGGTTGTAGAATCTCCTTGATAGTTCCAATCAACTTGTCTCCCTCGTAAACTTCCAAACCAATAATCTCGTGATAGTAGAATTCTCCATCGTCTAAGTCATTTAGGTCTTCTTCAGCAACCTTGAGACTGTACCCTTTGTATTTTTCAATCGCATTGATATGATACATGTCTTTGAATTTGATAATGTCAAAGTTCTTCTGTTTACGGTGGCTGGCGATGGTCACTGTTTGGACAAATTGGTCTTTTTCATCAAATAAAGCCAGCTCTGCGCCTTTTTTAAACCGTTCTTCAGCAAAATCTGTCACAGACAAGACTCGCATCTCACCCTGTAGACCCTGCGTATTAACGATTTTCCCAACATTAAAGTAGTTCATCTTGTCTCCTGTATCTATTTCTATCCTTTATTTTATCACGTTCCAAGGATTTTCACAAGTTGGATAGATACTATCTTACGGGCCTACTACTTCTTCAAAAAATTCACCAACAAGCTGATTAAACTCTTCAGGATGGTCATTCATAGGTTGGTGTTTGCTATCTGAAACCGTTACTTGACGCGCATTGGGATTTAGAGCAATGATACCATCATAGATTTTCTTTAGGTATTTGGGAAATTTCTTTTCTCTCGTTACTCATTAGCTAAAAAGGATTCAGCCAGTCTGATCTGCTTTTCTCGTTCTTGTCTCACAAGTTCTAACTTGTCTGCCTCTTGGAGATTCCTTACTTTGATAGCATAATCTGCTGAAACGATGGCGTGTCCTCTCATATGGGCTGTTGAAATAGCTTGTACAAAGACTCTGGCAGCGTACTTAGCGATTTGATTTTGGGCATTTTTAGAGAGGAGATTTGCTGTGAAACCTGCTTTTCTCAACTCATGAGGTGAGATCTCATTTCTCAATCGTGCATCAAAAGCCTCATAAGCTTGCCGAATCATTTTATTTTTCTCACCTTCATCACCGATATCAATTAAAGATAAGAAATCTCGCGAGTTCTCTAATGCCCATCGAGCTAGTTCTTTCTGAGGAAGTCTTTCAAGTATTTGTTCTAGTTCCAATCTTTTCTCAGAATCATCCCAAATGGCAACTTTGTAAGGACTAGGTAGGCGATTTATTTTAGTCTTATAGGAAGTTCGTTCAAACTCATTCCATGCATAATCCTCTGGTTTCATTGCTTTCTCTTTCTCTCTTACTAGCTAGCCTAAACAAGGTGAAAAGCTCCTTTATTACTGAAAAGAGATCATTCCTAGTTTTCTTGGAGGCTTTCCAAAAATCCTTCTAAATCTCTTTCATGCTGATATTTGATAGCAGCCTTCTTATCTTTGTCAAAGATGGTTTTGGTTAGGTCAATATCGTTGATAGCCGCGATTGCGACGGTGTAATGAATGATATCAGCCAGTTCTTTGGCTAGTTCCTCATTTGAGTCCTGGACACCTTCTTTTCGACCAGAGCGCCCATTCAAGACCTCAGCTACTTCTCCGACTTCCTCCACTAGCTTGATAAAGAGGCCTTCCTCAGTTCGAGATTGCTGGTAATGTTCGAGTAAATAGGCTTGTAATTGTCTAAATGTTAAATCCTTCATCTTCTACTCCTTACAAAAAAGCGAGACATCTGTCCCGCTTTTTTTATTTTTCATCAATAACGATTCTTACTTTTTTGTCTTCAGTTGGGACAGAGTAGACAATCGTTCTTATCGCTGAGATAGTGCGACCCTTACGACCGATAACACGACCGACATCGCTTTGGTCAAGATCCAAGTGATACTCCAAAAACTCTGGTGTGTCTTCAATCTTGATAGTTAAGGCATCAGGTTGTGAAATCAAAGGTTTCACAATCGCAATAATGAGATTTTCAATCGTATCCATCTGTCAACCTACTTTAAACTTATTTTGAGAATTTAGAATCGTGGAATTTCTTCAATACGCCTTCTTTTGAAAGGATGTTACGAACTGTATCTGAAGGTTGAGCTCCATCAGCCAACCATGCAAGAACGCGGTCTTCTTTCAAAGTCACTTGGTTTTCAGCAACAAGTGGGTTGTAAGTTCCAACTGTTTCGATGAAACGTCCGTCACGTGGTGAACGTGAATCTGCTACGTTGATACGGTAGAAAGGTTTTTTCTTAGAACCCATACGAGTCAAACGAATTTTAACTGCCATTTTTAAAGTCTCTTTTCTTATTTTTTATTTCGGTGAAATAGCTGAGCTATTTAGCACATGTTCTATTATAGCAGATTTCTGACAGGTGTCAAGAAAAAAACTTGACAGAGTTAAAAATTTTTAAATTTTTTAGAAATTTATTAGACTAATAGAGATAAATTAGAAAGAAAAAATTTATGAATACTACTTTTGATAACTACCCTGTCAAGCCCTATATCTCTCTTAATCGTGATGTCGAAGCTTGGCTACTAAATCTCAAGCCCGTTCCCAAATGACACATGGACCTATTAGCAGATGATTTACTAGCAGGAGATATCATTCTCCTATGGAGAATCAACTTTGGCACTTTTACAACCGAAACATGATTTTAAAAACTCCCATTCGAATATGATTCAAAATTCGCTTAAAATCAATGTTTTCCCACTTTTTCAGAAAACAAATTTTCATCTAATTTAAATAACTTTCAATTAAATGGTGTGAATTTTGCTTAAAATCATCAAAAACACCCCATGGTGTGAACCATGAAGTGTTGTAAATGCTGTATTGTAGCTAGTTTTTAACGTTTAGAAAACTACCTAGCTTTACGAGCTTTCTTAAAATCTGGTTTGGAAAGTATGCGTTTCAGTTGGACTAAAAACAGCGAAATATCAAGGATTTTAAGAACGATATCTACTAATTAATTTATAAAATATGAATTAATAGATTCTAAATAGGGGAATAGTTTAGGTCTGTAATCATTAAAATAATACACCTAACTTTGGTCACCGTTTTTTAGTTATTCACTCTTTTTTCAGATAGTGTTTTTAAAGTTATGATGTAAAATGCCGCAATTAAAACACTATACATCATAATCGGAGGATAGAGAATTAAGGATAGAATCAATCCCACTCCTTTAATTATTAGGTCAGGTATCAATAACTTTCTATATTGTGCGGTAGCTTCAAGTAATTCTTTCTGATCTATATTGGGTTTATCAATTACTTTATGTAAAAACCAGTTTGCTACCGTTGAAACAATAACGATCAGTCCATAAAAGAGCTGTGCCGTATGGTTCATGAAATGACTACTAACGATTCCAGTAGCATAGGGCATAAATGAAACAAAAAATAAAAGAAACAAATTCCACCAAACAATTTGTGGGGAAATTTTCTCAACCTTTTCCCATAGTGTGTTTAGTGCCATCCATAACGATCCTAACCAGAAAAAGGAAAGAAAATAAGCAAAGAAATTTTGCCGTAAATCCCAAAAAGCTTGAAGACTTGGTGTCGTTGGTTTTTCTAATTCTAAGATTAGGATAGTCATTATAATTGCTAGAACCGCATCTGTCAATGCAATTAATCTATCTTTCTTCATCAGATTACATCACCTTTCATTTTGTAGCATTCTATCTCATCGTATAATATTTATTAATCTTAAATATTAGATATTCATTTCATACTTTGAGTACAAACAAGATACACTAAAAAACATGTATCTGTCATATTTTATTTAACTTTAGAAATATTCATCCATCTAATTAATAAATATATCATATTTCACAATAAATGACTACTATCAAAGATACATTTTCTTTCAAATTCCTCCCTTTTCAACTTGGCTAACTTGAGCTGCATTACCTAGGTCGATTTGCTTTAAATTATACTTTTTTCTTAAACATTTGATACGAGTAGGTATTTCTTATGGGAAATTTTCATCAAAAAATTTCATATATAATCCCCTATAATCATGGAAAAGTAGTAAAAATAGTTGTTATCCTAGTTGATTAAAAAAATCTCTGATTTCCTCATCTTTTATAAAATAATATATAATTTTCCCCTCTCTTCTAGTGTCCAAGATGTTTTGATTGGCTAGTTTACGAAGATGGTGGGAGGCAGATGCCATACTGAGATTTAGTAAACAGGCTATATCGCAGACACAGAGTTCTTCGACGGCAAGGAGATAAAAGATGATATTTATCTGTTTATTATCGGTAAATTTTGATAAAATGCGAAGTGATTTTTGGACTTTTTCCTTTTCAAGGTAGTTCGTTGCGGTTGTAACATTTTGTTGATTTATAATATTCACTTGGCAGATACTATCTTTTTTCATAATTTTTTCTCCTAGCCGAACACAGTCCTTAGCATGTCAAAGCTGTTGTTTTCAATCAGAATATACATCCCCAATCCTAAATAAACAACGGCAATAAACCATCTGCTATATTTTTCCAAAGTTTCTCCAACAGAAGGGACTTGTGCCAATTTTTGGGCAGAAAAAACCAAGAGATAAATCATGACTAGAAAGGTAAGTAAAGCCACTATCAAATTCGCTAAATTTAAGGTAATAAAATATGGGACAAAAACACCAATATTGTCAGCACCACAACTTGCAAAAGTAATCATAGCGACTAGAAAAATCAGGTTTTTATTATCTTTGCGCAAACCATCTTTTGCAATAGCTTCTCCATCAGAATCTCCTAAAAGCAAAACTTTGAGCCCTAGGAAAATTGGAATCAAACCGAGCAAACCTAAAATCTCTTTACTAGGAATATAATTTAAGACAAATGCAAAAAGTAAACTTAGCAATATTAGACTAACAGAGCCTAGAAATTGTCCTAAATAGATGTTAATGATGTCTTTTCTGCTTTTTCTTTTGGCAAAAAATAACATTAGGATAATAAGTAAGTCTACGGCTGTCCCAGAATACAGGATTATTGAAGTAACAACATTTTGAATCATAAAACACCTCATTCAAATATATTTTTGAATGAATTTTAACATTAAACTTTGTAGATGTCAACTTCAGCTCCATCAAAGTATAGATAAGAAGGTAGAGATTGGACTGAAATGTAGTGAAATGTATTAAAATTGAAAAAAGAAAAAACGCTTGAAATCAGAGTTTTTCTTATGTATTGATTCGTATTGAATGCTTACTTCACTTCTGTAAAAATTAACTTCTACACCTACAAAGCCTATTCTGACAGACTTTATAAAAGCCTAAGAAAAAAAGTAGAGATTCATACAGTGTCTAGATTTTCCAAAAATTCTTTATCATCAAATATTATTAACGAAACTATCAAACCAAATACGATGCATTGCTTCAAAGAATTCTTTAGTTGTTTGACTCGCTTGATCATCTAAATACCACTATGAAAGAGAATATCCTCAAAAGTATGGAGAGTTACAGTACTTTCTAAGATGAGGGCTCCAGATTTGGACCAATCCCTTCGTGACAACTTTTCAGAAGTAGAATTAGCAAGTTACTTTTCAATTCGTGGTTACAAATTGACTCCAAAGGGGGAGCAGATACTGGAACAGTACCAGGACATTATCGACCGTCATCCAAAGAAAAATCTCTAAGCAAGCGACTTTCTGGTCGGCTTCCTCTTAAACTACCTTGTCACAAATATTTGAAATCACCTCCCTTTTAGGGTACAATGGTAGCAATGAATTTTTGAGAGGAAAACAATGAAAAAACTAGCAACCCTTCTTTTACTATCATCTATTGCCCTTGCTGGATGTACTAGTATCCAACGTGGTCTCCGTGGTGATGACTATGTCGACTCTAGTCTCGCAGCAGAAGAAAGCTCAAAAGCAGCTGCTCAGGCTGCCAAAGATTTGAATGACGCTTTGACCAATGAAAATGCCAACTTCCCTCAACTTTCTAAGGAAGTTGCTGAAGATGAAGCCGAGGTTATTTTACACACAAACCAAGGCGATATCCGCATCAAACTCTTTCCAAAACTAGCACCTCTTGCGGTTGAAAATTTCCTTACTCACGCTAAGGAAGGCTATTATAACGGCATCACCTTCCACCGTGTCATCGATGGCTTTATGGTCCAAACTGGAGATCCTAAGGGAGATGGTACAGGGGGCCAATCTATCTGGCATGATAAGGATAAAACGAAGGACAAGGGAACTGGTTTCAAAAATGAAATCTCTCCTTACCTATACAATATCCGCGGAGCCCTTGCTATGGCTAACACAGGTCAACCAAACACCAACGGTAGCCAATTCTTCATCAACCAAAACTCAACAGATATTTCAGCTAAACTCCCTACCAGCAAGTATCCAAAGAAAATCATCGAAGCCTATAAAGAGGGCGGAAATCCTAGCCTAGATGGCAAACACCCAGTCTTTGGTCAAGTTATCGAGGGCATGGATATTGTCGACAAGATTGCCAAGGCTGAAAAAGATGAAAAAGATAAACCAACTACTGCTATCACCATTGATAGTATTGAAGTGGTGAAGGACTACGACTTCAGCAAAAAATAAGCCATCAACAGATAAGGAGACGATGATATGATTCTGTTTTGGGGTTCTAAAGGTTTTGTAAAAGAATTAGGACATACACAAAGTTCTATTGAGTGCGGACACTGCAACAATACAGACACTTGGGAAATTGTAGAAACTGGACGCAAGTTCACACTCTACTGGATTCCACTCTTCCCATATGGAAAATCTTACTATGTTTCTTGTCCTGTATGCAAATACGGACACGAAATTGAGAAATCTGAAATTGAAAGCTATTTAAATTACTAGTTAAAAAGACCAAGTCTAATGACTTGGCTTTTTTAGTGCTTTTAAGTTAGCTTATTAAAATCCCAGATTTGGTCCATCCAGCCTTCATAGAAGTCTGGCTCGTGGCAGACCATGAGGATACTTCCTCTGTACTCTTTGAGAGCCCGTTTGAGTTCATCCTTGGCATCCACATCCAAGTGGTTGGTCGGCTCGTCAAGTACTAAAACGTTGTTTTCACGATTCATCAAGAGACAGAAACGCACCTTGGCTTGTTCTCCACCTGATAAGACCTGAATCTGACTTTCGATGTGCTTAGTCGTCAAACCACAACGAGCAAGGGCTGCCCGAACTTCTGCTTGGTTTAGGGCTGGAAAGGCATTCCAAACTGCTTCTAGTGGGGTTTGACGATTGCCCCCTTCTACTTCTTGTTCAAAGTAACCAAGTTCAAGGTAGTCGCCACGTTCAACTTCTCCAGCAATTGGTGGAATAATCCCCAAGAGAGACTTCAAGAGGGTTGTTTTCCCAATACCATTTGCCCCGATAATGGCAACCTTTTGATTGCGTTCAAAGGTGAGGTTTAAGGGTTTGGTAAGTGGACGGTCATAACCAATCTGCAAATCCTTGGCTTGGAAGATAAAGCGCCCAGGTGTACGAGCTGGTTTGAAATCAAAGGATGGTTTTGGCTTCTCACTTTGAAGTTCGATGATGTCCATCTTATCCAATTTCTTCTGACGGGACATGGCCATGTTTCGTGTTGCAACACGCGCTTTATTTCGGGCAACAAAGTCCTTGAGGTCGGCAATCTCTTTCTGTTGGCGTTCGTAGGCTGCTTCCAGCTGAGATTTCTTCATAGCATAGACTTCTTGGAACTGGTAATAGTCTCCAGAGTAACGGGTCAGTTGTTGGTTTTCAACGTGATATACGATATTGATAACATCATTCAGGAAAGGAATATCATGCGAAATAAGGACAAAGGCATTCTCATAGTTTTGGAGATAGCGTTTGAGCCAGTCAATATGCTCAGCATCCAAGTAGTTAGTCGGCTCGTCCAGTAACAAGATATCTGGCTTTTCAAGGAGGAGTTTAGCTAAAAGCACCTTTGTTCTTTGTCCACCTGACAAGGCTGTTACGTCTGTATCCATACCATAGTCCATGACACCGAGGGCACGCGCTACTTCATCAATCTTGGCATCTAAAGTATAAAAATCACGACTCTCCAAACGATCTTGGAGCTCCCCGACTTCTTCCATCAGCGCGTCAATATCTGCGCCCTCTTCTGCCATCTCCATATAAAGACCATTGATACGGGCTTCTGCTTTAAAAAGCTCATCAAAGGCTGTACGCAAAACATCACGCACGGTTTGGCCTTCTTTTAGTACAGCGTGCTGGTCCAGATAGCCAGCAGTCACATACTTAGACCATTCCACCTTCCCTTCATCTGGTAGCATTTTACCAGTCACGATACTCATAAAGGTTGATTTTCCCTCGCCATTGGCACCGACAAGACCGATATGCTCTCCCTTGAGGAGACGGAAGGAGACATCTTCAAAAATTGCACGGTCACCAAAACCGTGACTCAGATTTTTAACTTCTAAAATACTCATTTTAATTCCTTTGTAAGTTTAGTTACATTTAATTTTCTGTATAGAACCCAAGCTAGGTAGCCACCCAAGGTATTGGTCCATAAATCATCAATCTCAAATACCCGATTAAAATCAAAGAAAAAGTCTAAGACTAGTTGTGTGCACTCGATTCCTAGGCTCAGTAGAAAGCTTAGAAGGATGATTTTTTTGGTTTGTCGCAAGTTTGGACAGAGATAGAGCAGTTGGAAAACCAGAGGGAAGAGCAAGAAGACATTTAAGATGTTCTGCCAAAAGATCCAAATGACTTGTCCCAAACTAGTCACTTCACCCAGATTCCAAAGGGAGTTTAAGGGAGTTAAAAGAAAAACCAGGCGTCCAAAAGTTTGAATACCTGGAGTTTCCACTCCTGTAGGAAGTTGAGGTTGGGGAGTAAAACAAAAACAAATAATGCAAAGGCTGTAAATAGCCACTCCCAACCTTAAGATTAATTCTCTTTTTCTAGTCATTTTATGGATTTACCGCTGCGACTGCCTTCTGGCGGTCACGTTTCATTGTATTGGAACGCAATTGTCCACAGGCCGCATCAATATCTGTACCATGTTCCTGACGGACGACACAGTTAATCCCTTTTTTCTTGAGGGTATCGTAGAAGGCCATCACGCGCTCTTTAGGACTACGGCTATATTGGTCATGTTCACTAACTGGGTTATAGGGAATCAAGTTGACATATGACAATTTCTTGATGTTTTTGAGCAATTCAGCCAATTCCAAGGCTTGTTCAACGCCATCGTTGACTTCATTGAGCATGATATATTCAAAGGTCACACGGCGATTGGTTGTTTCGATATAATACTCAATAGCTGCGAAAAGCTTTTCAATCGGAAAGGCACGGTTAATCTTCATGATGCTTGAACGCAATTCATTATTGGGTGCGTGAAGGGAAACAGCCAGATTGACCTGTACGCCTTCATTAGCAAAGTCACGAATTTTATGGGCCAAACCTGAGGTAGAAACAGTGATGTGACGAGCACCGATTGCCATCCCCTTGTCATCATTGATAGTACGGACGAAATTCAACACATTGTTGTAGTTATCAAATGGTTCACCAATTCCCATGACAACAATATGACTGACACGCTCATCCTGACCACGTTCATCAAAGTATTTCTGAACCAACATAATCTGCGCTACAATTTCCCCGTTATTGAGATCACGTTGCTTCTTGATCAAGCCTGATGCACAGAAGGTACAACCGATATTACAACCGACCTGAGTGGTCACACAGACTGACAGCCCGTAGTGTTGACGCATCAGTACGGTCTCAATCAACATACCATCTGGCAACTCAAAAAGATACTTAACAGTACCGTCGGCTGACTCTTGTACGATGCGTTGTTTCAATGGATTTACGACAAACTGCTCATTGAGCTTAGCAATCAAATCCTTGGAAAGGTTGGTCATTTCTTCAAAGGACTGGACACGTTTACGGTAGAGCCATTCCCAGATTTGATCTGCTCGGAATTTCTTTTCTCCTTGTTCTAATACCCATTCTTGCATGGCTTGACGTGTTAAACTATAAATAGACGGTTTCATCTCTTCTCCTTATTCTCTATCTATTTCTGACGAATGACAAAATGGCGCTGTCCCTTGTCCTCTTTCTGAGACTTTTGGTCCTTATGACGACGTCTATTTCTCTTATCCGCATTTGGCTTTCTCTTATTTTGCGAAGGTTTCTTTCCTCTTCTAGGAAGGTTTTCCTCTTCCTTTTTACGCATTTTCTTGTCAAACGACGCACGTTTAGGTGCTTGGTTTTCTAAGACAAAATAAGCACAACCATAACTACAGTACTCCAAAAGATAATCTTGTAAGCGACTGATTTTTTCAATTTTTTCCTCTGTTCGATCGTCTTTGTAAAAACCGCGAAGGCGAAGCTGTTCATTGCTCCAGTCCCCCACGACATAATCAAACTTGGTCAACACTTCTGAAAAGCGCTGATTAAAGACGGTCACATCGAAAGCCTCCTTGATATTTTCAACCAAGGTAAAAGCAATCCCTTCAGTCTCAACCTTATCCCCATTTACCTGAAATTCTGGGCCAGGAAACTTGTTATAGTTGTATAATTCAGGTGCAATTTCTTTACGCATAGTCTTCCTTTTCCACGATTACTTAACACTCTATTTTACCATATTTTCTACAAGTTGGCACGAATATCCTGAAAATGAAAAAAGTCTGACGATTCTGTCAGACTTCTGCTTTATAACCTTAAAAAGAGAAGAACAATTCTTCCCTCCATATTTTATTATTTAGCTGCTGCGTAAAGCTCGTCTACTTTGTTCCAGTTAATGACTGAGAAGAAAGCTTTGATGTAGTCAGGACGCACGTTGCGGTATTTCACGTAGTAAGCATGTTCCCAAACGTCCAAGCCCAAGATTGGTTTTTTACCTTCTGAGATTGGGGTGTCTTGGTTTGCTGTTGAAGTCACTTCAAGCTTCCCTTCTTTGTTGACAACCAACCATGCCCATCCAGAACCAAAGCGAGTTGTAGCTGCTGCTGTAAAGGCTGCTTGGAACTCTTCAAATGAACCAAATGTTGCGTCGATTGCTGCTGCAAGTTCTGCTGATGGAGCTGTTTTTTCAGGAGTCATCAATTCCCAGAAAAGAGCGTGGTTCAAGTGTCCACCACCATTGTTGATAAGTGCTTGACGGATATCAGCTGGGATAGAATCTACATCAGCAAGCAAAGCTTCAAGGTCTTCACCGATTTCAGGGTGTTTTTCAAGCGCTGCGTTTGCATTGTTGACATAAGTTTGGTGGTGTTTGTCATGGTGCAAGTGCATTGTTTCAGCATCGATGTATGGTTCCAAGGCGTCGTATGCGTATGGAAGGTCTGGTAAGATAATAGCCATCTGTAATACCTCTTTTTCTTTCTATATGAAAATGATAACGCAATCATTCTCTTTTTTCAAGTTTTTTGCTCAATTTGCTTCTGCCGCGATCTGCAAAAGTGCCTTTTCAAACAGGTACCCTTTTTCATAGACACCTGTCTTAATCTGGTAGTCTGTTTCAATCAAATAAGAAATCGCTCGCTTGAGAAAGGCCAAGGAAATTCCTCGCGAATCTCTCAATGCAAACTTGATTTGATAAGGATTTGGAGTGCGTCCTAGATAACTACCTAAACTACTTGCAATCTGTGCTTCCGTCTGACCGCTCTCTGATAAAATCTTCACTTGGGTAAAGGTTCGAAACTGTCCTAACATGACAGCTATGAGCTTGATTTCGTCTTCCCCTTGCAAGGTCAAATCTCTAACCAAGTCACGCGCCTGGTCGATCTTTTTGTCCAAGATAAACTGAGTCAAATCAAAAATATTGTCCTGCAGAGTCTTTGGAATAGCCTCGACAATATCCTTCTCCTCAATCACGCCGTCTGACTTATAAGACTGCAAAAAAAGGAGATTTTTCTGGATTTCACTAAATTGAAAACCAGACTTGATTAGTAGATTTTCAAAAGACTTTTCTGCAAACTGCAGACCTTGTGTCTGACTCCACTTTTGGAAATACTGGCGCAGTTCTTGTTCCTTGGGTTCAATAGCATCAAAAAGTTTGGCATCGCGCTTAAGCAATTTGACCAGCCGTCTTTTGCTATCCAACTTTCCTTCTGCAAAAATCAAGAGTTTAGTCGTCGGCGAAGGGTTATCAAGGTATTCTTCAAATGACTTGAGCTCATCATCTGTTAAAAAGCGTTTCTTGGCTGTTGTGATATCGACAAAATGGTCTAATATCACGATTTTTTCATCCGCAAAGAAAGGGAGACTGACCAACTCCAACTCCAAGTCTTTATAAGCTACTTCTTTCATATCAAAGTAAGCAAAATTGAGATCAGCTGGGTCATAGCCAATCTGCTTTAACACTTGACTCTTCATAACTTCAAACTGACCTTGGTCTGTCCCTGTGAATAGGTTTAAGCTAGATAGATTTGATAAAGTCAACTTCTGACTGTCTTCAATGGCAAGCATCTTCTCTCCTTTCTTCTGATTTTTTAGTAACTTTAACCAATATAGCGCAATTTCCCACGGAAATCTTCTAGGCTCTCATACCCTTTTTCCACCATAATAGCTTTCAATTCATTGGTAATGCGCTCAAAAGCTCCAACGCCTTCCTTGTGGAGCGTCGTTCCTACTTGCACCATACTCGCACCACAGAGGATGTGTTCAAAGGCATCACGACCCGTTAGAACACCACCCGTTCCGATGATTTGGATTTCTGGATTTAAGCGTTGGTAGAAGGCGTGCACATTAGCAAGAGCAGTCGGCTTGATATACTCTCCACCAATCCCACCAAAACCATTTTTAGGACGAATAACGACAGACTCGTCTTCTATGTAAAGGCCGTTTCCGATAGAGTTAACACAGTTAACAAACTTGAGCGGGTATTTGTTGAAAATAGCAGCCGCTTGATCAAAGTGAACAATATCAAAATATGGTGGCAATTTGATCCCGAGAGGTTTGGTAAAGTAGGCAAATACCTCTGACAAGATACGGTCTGTTGTCTCAAAATCATAGGCAATCTGAGGTTTTCCTGGAACGTTTGGACAAGAGAGATTGAGCTCTGTCAGTACTTTAAATTCACTCTCTTGAACTTTTTTCAAGATGGTATGTGTTTCTTCTGGAGACATGCCAACTAAAGATAGAAAGAAAGTTCGGTTTGGCTCTTTTTCCTGCAAGTCCAAAAGATAGTCCAGATAATAGTCTAAGCCATTATTTGGCAAGCCCATGGAGTTGATAGAACCAAGTGGAATATCCTGGTAACGTGGTTCAGGATTGCCCTGACGGAAGTCCAAGGTCGCTGTCTTCGTGACAAAGGTTCCTGCTGCTGAGTTTTTGACACCCTCCAACTCAGCTATCGTCATACAAGCCACACCTGCTGCATTCATTAAGCAATTATCAAACTCAAAGCCAGCTATTTGTGTTTTCGTTGATACCATGATTCTGATCCTCCAGATTCCTTTTATTTCTAATATTATACCATACTTTAAGATTTTCTCTTTGAGAAACTAATTTCTATATAAAATGTTCGGTTTTGTGAATTGAAAGAATTTTTAGAAAATTTCTGTTTTTTTCTTTACACTCAAAAAAAATTCTGCTATAATGGCTCATGTAATAAAATATAACAACAAAAAGGAGAACGATATGACATCTGCTAAAGAATATATCCAAAGCGTGTTTGAAACTGTAAAAGCTCGTAACGGGCATGAGGCTGAATTTCTCCAGGCGGTTGAAGAATTCTTCAGTACCTTGGAGCCTGTCTTTGAAAAACACCCTGAGTATATCGAAGAAAATATCTTGGCACGTATCACTGAGCCTGAGCGCGTGATTTCTTTCCGTGTTCCTTGGGTTGACCGTGATGGAAAAGTCCAAGTGAATCGTGGTTACCGTGTTCAATTCAACTCAGCTGTTGGACCATATAAAGGCGGACTTCGTTTCCACCCAACTGTAAACCAAGGGATCTTGAAATTTCTCGGATTTGAACAAATCTTTAAAAACGTTTTGACTGGACTTCCAATCGGTGGAGGTAAAGGGGGATCAGACTTCGATCCTAAAGGAAAGACTGATGCTGAAGTTATGCGCTTCTGCCAAAGCTTTATGACAGAATTGCAAAAATACATCGGACCATCTCTTGACGTACCTGCTGGTGATATCGGTGTTGGTGGACGTGAAATTGGTTACCTTTATGGACAATACAAACGTCTTAATCAATTTGATGCGGGTGTCTTGACTGGTAAACCTCTTGGATTCGGTGGTAGCTTGATTCGCCCAGAAGCAACTGGTTACGGTTTGGTTTACTATACTGAAGAAATGCTCAAAGCCAACGGTAACAACTTTGCTGGTAAAAAAGTAGTTATTTCAGGTTCTGGTAACGTAGCTCAATACGCTCTTCAAAAAGCAACTGAACTTGGTGCGACTGTTATCTCTGTATCTGACTCAAATGGCTATGTCATTGACGATAATGGTATCGACTTTGACCTTCTAGCAGATGTGAAAAATAATCGTCGTGCTCGTTTGACTGAGTATGCAGCTGAGAAGCCGACTGCTACTTACTACGAAGGTTCTGTATGGACTTACTCTGGAAACTATGACATTGCTCTTCCATGTGCGACTCAAAACGAAATCAATGGTGAAGCAGCTAAACGTTTGGTTGCTCAAGGTGTTATCTGTGTATCTGAAGGCGCCAACATGCCTAGTGACCTTGATGCGATTAAAGTCTACAAAGAAAACGGAATCCTTTACGGACCTGCCAAAGCTGCCAACGCTGGTGGTGTTGCTGTATCTGCTCTTGAAATGAGCCAAAACAGCCTTCGCCTCTCATGGACCCGTGAAGAAGTTGACGGCCGCCTCAAAGACATCATGACCAACATCTTCAACACAGCTAAAACAACTGCTGAAACATACGGTCTTGGTACTGACTACCTTGCAGGAGCAAATATCGCTGCCTTTGAAAATGTAGCAAACGCTATGATTGCACAAGGTATTGTTTAAGATTCATTTGCTTAATCCTCAATCGCTCTGATTGGGGATTTTTATGTCGACTTCAAAAAAGCTCACTATTTAAAATAGTAAGCTTAAAATCAAGATTTATTTTACTTCTACTAAGGAAAAAGACAGGCATTCAACAATTTCATTTACTGCTTCATCTATGTCTAGGACCTCATTATTATTCAACATCATTGGAAGAGCATAAGAAAGACTCAAAGCTAAAATATAACGAACGATTCTTTCATTTGACCAATCTCGGATAACACCATTTTCTTTAAACTGATTCAGAACTGGACTAATTGGCTTAATGATAGAGTGAACAATAACATTCCCTAACTGATCAGAAATATTTTTATCAATAAAAGAACGGCTCAAGAGAATTTTAACTTGCATTTGATTCTCCTGAATAAAGACTAGTCTATCTCGAACAATGATTCTTAAAAATAGCGGAAAAGACTCTTGGTTTGCTGTAAATTTCTTCTCAGAAAAATCAGCAATCACATCTGGAATAACTTGCTTAAGAAAAGTCGATAAAATTGCTTCTAAGATGCCTTCCTTAGTTTTAAAGTAACTAAAAACGGTCCCTTCTGAAACTCTAGCCTCCTTAGCAATAAGGCTGGCTGTTGTATTTTCAAAGCCAATTTCTGAAAATAACTTTAGACTTGATAATAATACTTGACGTTGTTTTAAACTCAAGTTGCTATTTTCTAATGTCTGAGCATACTTTTGTTCTAAACTTTCCATTGCTGGCACCTCTCTGCTACTCTCTTACTTTTACAACTTTCTTACCTCGAGTGTGTCCCGACTTCAGACTACGATATGCCTCTCTAACAGACTTTAGAGAAAAATCATAAACCTGATCAATATTCAGCCGAACTTTCCCATCTGAGACCATTTCAGCTAAAGTTCTAAAATCATCGTATGTGGAATGTCTCGGACCAGTAAACTGAGCACCTTTTATCATAACATAGGGTGAAGGTACTAATGTCCCAATAGCTGTCCCTTTCAAGCCTAAACTAAAAGCCAATCTAACATAATCAGATCCATAACAATCCAAAAATTTTGTAATAGGCGTTGTACTAGCTGATAGAAGAGCCTTCTTGATATTCTCTTCGTAACTTACTGGTATGGCACCTAAAGACTTCAGATAATCTGCATTTTTCTTACTTGCTATTCCGATCACTGTCGCCCCCTTAGCAACTGCATACTGTACTGCAATACTTCCAATACCTCCTGCTGCAGCTGAAATAACAACAGTATCTCTTGAATTTAAACCGATTCTTCTAAAAGCCCCACCCACAGTTAGAGAAGCTACTCCCATAGTAGCTGCGTGAGTCATGTCGATCGTCTCTGGTTTCAATACAATTTCCGATTCATTGACACAAATTTCTGTTGCTAAAGCTCCCCTCTTGGTTCCCAATCCAGGGTCACTGATCATTGTTCCAAAAACCTTATCACCTACTGCAAACCGACTTACTCCTTCACCAACTTCTGTGATAACTCCAGCAAAATCCCGACCAACACCTCTTGGAAAAAGAGGTGATTTTGACTCAAACCAACGACTTGGCTTCCTTAGTTTTGTCATAAAAGATAGAAATCGGAGTGGCTTTGCACCTTCAAAAGTCTTATAATCAATAGGATTTAAACCAACAGCATGAACTTCTACCCTAACTTGATTCTCTTTCAAAACATCAGATTTAATGTTCACTAAATCTAACACTTCTTCATCACCGAAACGACTATATTGTATTGCTTGAACAAGCATTGTATGAACTCCTTTACACATCTACAAAATTGAGTGAGCACTCAATCACTTTTCTTAATTATATGCTTATTTCCCATAGATGTCAACTATACTGTTTCAACAGCTTCTAACAAAAGCTGTTCATGATAAAAATAGATTTATTTTCCCTTTTGAAAGATTATCAAACTATAACTCAAAGAAATCCGACTGCTTATCAAAGCAACCGGATTTTTATATATCTAATTTTTCAAAAAATTTGCCTGCAGACTGCTTTTCTTTTAGATTCTCAAGCAGCTCATTCTCCAGAAAAGAACTTAGTTCGTCAAAATCTTGACAAACCTTAAAGATAGTTTCTCTGTCCAACTGGTCATAAGCTAGTTCGAAATAGTCCTTATGATGATGCCAGTTCTGGTCATAATTGATATCTTTCCGTTGATAGTAAACAATATTTTGCTTCGGTGTCAGGTAAAGCTTCTGCGTCAGAATGCTTTTCTGATCTTTGGACAGCTTGCTCCGACTGAAAATTTTAACTCCTTGAAAAATCTTGCGCTCATGGATACCCTGATTTGTGACTTTTAATTCAACTCTTTTATAGTGCATATAGTCACCTCCAAAAATTACTTTCATTATATCAGACTCTGGCAGATTTGCAAGCAAAAGTATCATTTCCAAAAATCTTTAGTAGCCTCTAAAATTTCTTCTGTCGGTGTTACTGTGGCCTCAATAATGCTCTTGCCAGTCTTTTTCAGATAGGCTTGTATCAGATGATAGCCATAAGCATAGCCTGCAGCATAGGGCATTCCAACCGGTATTTGACCTTGAATCTCAGCTATTTCATCACCGTAAAGATAAGGAGCCATTTCCGCCATCCCTGTTAGCTGAAGCTGACTTGAGATGATGTGCTTAATCTCTTCTAACTGCTCGGAACTAGTTGAAGTGACCCAGGATCCGATGAGCTCTTTACCATAGAGCTCAGCAGCAAAAGACTCTGCTAATCCTTCACTGACTACCCAGTCTGCTAGTGTTGTCTGCTGGTTCCATTTGATAAATTGGAAGCGAACATTGTGGTTGCACTCGTGAGCCAACGCGGCTCGCACACGTGGTAAAGTATAGTCATTCGGCAACAGACTAAGCATGAGGTATCCTGGAATTCCTCCATCTCCACTGTATCCCTTATTAAGCTGTAGCATAGGTTTTTCTGGATTGCCCAGTAAAATAGTAAAATGGTAATCCTCAACCTCTAAGTCATAGCCAGCTTGCTTAAAAAGACCGATACTCCTCTTGATAGTATCCTGACAATCTTGCCAGAGTTGATCAGAGCTCAGAGCGTCGATAGCTGGTCTATCCTTCTCTGACAGAGTTCCGGGTAGCTGATTCATAAAACCAAGTAAGAACAAAGCATCAAATCCTCCGGGATACTTGGCTTTCAGAGGAATATGTTGAGTTTGGTATTTCGTATCAGAAGGTGCCAACATGCCTAGCGACCTTGATGCGATTAAAGTCTACAAAGAAAACGGAATCCTTTACGGACCAGCCAAAGCTGCCAACGCTGGTGGTGTAGCTGTATCAGCGCTTGAAATGAGCCAAAACAGCCTTCGCCTCTCATGGACCCGTGAAGAAGTTGATGGACGTCTCAAAGACATCATGACCAACATCTTCAACACAGCTAAAACAACTGCTGAAACATATGGTCTTGGTACTGACTACCATGCAGGAGCAAACATTGCTGCCTTTGAAAATGTAGCCAATGCTATGATTGCGCAAGGTATTGTTTAAGAAATATGCTAAAAACCTCAATCAAAACGATCGAGGTTTTTTTGAAGCTTCATCTTCTATCAAAACTTCTTCTTCCATAACATTTTTTATTTTTTTGCCCAAAGATAATAACGTTTCTACATCAGAGGGTTTGCTTGTCCTGAGAGGATTCCAAGTAGAAGATGATAAATTTTCATATTCCTTAGACCGAACTCGAAATTTAATGTTATCCCCCTTGGTGTCTATGTCTACATTTAAGGCTCTCGCCCCCAGTTTAGGCTCCTTATTTTTTATCCTACAGAAAATAACTTCTCCTGATACAATCTCCTTTCCATCACACCAAATCCTAATATTTCTTCCAGATAATTCTACGACAAAATTCTTCACTAGACTACCTTGTATTTTTCTAATTAAAAGAAAACTAATACCAAAAAATACTAATACTATCGTATAAAGAAAAAGAGGTTGTGATCTAAAAAAATCATTCAGTTTTAAATAGAATATAGCCAACTGTATTCCCAATACAGGAAGCATGAGGAACATGGGAAAAAGGATACCAATTATTATATCTGATTTTGCTGTTGTCCCTGTAAATTCATATCTTTCCATCAATATCACCTTTATAACATTTCCTTTTTATAGGACATTAATCCCATACTAAGACGGATGCATCAGGGAGTTCAATCTCCCTTTCCCCTAGCAAAGATAAATTTTGAACTATTCTAAGGATATTGTACCACTATTTCTGCAAAAAATACCTTAGCAAACATAATCTCCTTCCACAGATACATCATCGCTTTATCGAGCGTTGGAGTTTGATTGACATGGTTCTCTAATCAAACTCCAGAACTTTATGACGAAAATCTTATGGAACAACTGGAGACACTTTATAAATTTTCTCTTTTCAATTATAAAGAAAACCGCTAATCCTAAGAATAGCGGTTTAATCATGTTTTTAAGCTACTAATGTAGTTTCTCTATTATTTAAGAGTAACTGAAGCTCCAGCTTCTTCCAATTTAGCTTTGATTTCTTCAGCTTCTGCTGCTGCAACGCCTTCTTTGATGACACCTGGTGCACCATCAACAAGTTCTTTAGCTTCTTTAAGACCAAGACCTGTGATTTCACGTACAACTTTGATAACGCCGACTTTCTTGTCGCCTGCAGCTGTCAATTCAACGTCAAATGAATCTTTAGCAGCTTCTTCAGCGCCACCAGCAGCAGCTACAGCTACAGGAGCAGCCGCAGTTACACCAAATTCTTCTTCGATAGCTTTTACAAGGTCGTTCAATTCAAGGATTGAAGCTTCTTTAATTTCAGCAATAATGTTTTCAATGTTCAATGCCATTGTTATTTCCTCCAAATAAGTTTTAAATTTTATAATAGTTTTTTTCGTAGCTAGGCTACGCTGCGTAGCTTAAGATTAAGCTGCGTCTTCTTTGTTGTCTGCAACCGCTTTGACTGCAAGAGCAACGTTGCGCACTGGCGCTTGAAGTACAGAAAGGAGCATAGAAAGAAGTCCTTCGCGGTTTGGAAGAGTTGCAAGAGCAACGATTTCTTCTTTAGATGCGACAGCGCCTTCGATTGCACCACCTTTGATTTCAAGTGCGTCAGCGTTTTTAGCAAAATCGTTCAAGATTTTCGCTGGTGCGATAACATCTTCGTTAGAAAATGCTACTGCAGATGGTCCAACAAATACTGATGCAAGATCTTCAAGACCAGCTTTTTCAGCTGCACGACGCAAGATTGAGTTTTTAATGACTTTATACTCAACTTCGCTTCCACGAAGCTCACGACGAAGAACTGTATCTTGCTCAACTGTCAAACCACGAGCGTCAACAACGACGATAGATGCAGCAGCTTTCATTTTTTCAGCTACTACGTCAACTAGTTCCGCTTTTTTAGCAATAATTGCTTCACTCATTAGTGTGTTCACCTCCGTAATTATTTTGCTTGGGGAATTTTCCCAAAAGAAAAACGCGCCCAAACCTAGACACGAAAGTACAATACGCTTCTTTTTACATGATACGTTTTGTCCTCGGTAGGATCTTTATGAGTCAAGCTCCCCTACTGTCTTAGGCAGTTTTTTCAAACCGTATATAAGTATAGCATAGACAAAAAAAGAATGCAAGATTTTTGCAAACTTTTTTTGAAATTTTTTTAAATCTCTACCGTCAAAATTTTGCCTTGCTTAACAACCTGCTGTCCTGCAATATAGACATCGTCAACATCACTGGATTTAACTGCATAAACGAGGTGAGAGAGCATATTTTCCTCTGGTTGAAGATGGATTTTTCCTTTAGGTTGAACAACGAGAAAATCTGCTTGCTTGCCAACTTCCAGACTTCCTATCTGATCTTCCATTCCAAGAACCTTAGCACCTTCAATGGTCAAAGCCTTAAGGGCTATCTCGATAGGGAATTGACTGGCATCTTCACCCTTCATCTTCTGAAGGAGGGCTGCAGTCCGTCCTTCCTCAAACATATCTAGGTTGTTATTAGAAGCAACCGAGTCTGTCGCAATTCCCACTGCTACTCCTGATTTTTGCAGTTGGATGATGGGAGCAATCCCTGAGGCCAATTTGAGATTACTAATGGGATTATGGGCGATAGCCACTTGAGAGGTTGCCAAGCGTTCAATTTCTCGCTCGTTTAGTTCGACCCCATGAGCAAAAATAGACGGATGATCTAAGTAACCCAGTTCTTCTAGAAAGGCGAGGGGGCGTTTGCCGTATCGTTTCAGGATAATTCCTGACTCTTCCTTGGTCTCCGCCACATGGATATGGATAGGAATATTTAGCTCTTTCGCCATTTCTAAACTCGCTTGCAACAAGTCTTTACTACAACTATAAGGAGAGTGAGGGGCTACCATAACCTTGAAATTTGGATTATCATATCCTAAGATTTCCTCTATGATGGCTCGTGTTCTAGCAATTGTCTCATCAGCTGTTTCTGCCTCTGAAGAAAAGAGGGTCGGTGAGAAATAACAACGCATCTTGGAAGCTTTCACTGCCTGATAAATTCTCTCAATATCCACACCATTGGGATTATACATATCGTTGAAGGTTGTTGTCCCTGACTGGAGCATCTCCGTCAGAGCCTCTTTGACTGCATTGGTAGTCATGTCGGGAGTAAACTCAGCTTCTGCTGGCCAGATATAGTCATTGAGCCATTCGTGGAGATTGCTGTCATCCCGAATCCCTCGCAAGCCTGTCATGGCAGAATGGGTGTGGCAATTGACCAAACCAGGCATTATCCAGGCTCCCTGATAGTCTATAATCTGCTCAGCTTGCTCTAAAATTTCTTGCTTCTCTTGACCAACATAGACGATTTGGGAATCCTTAACAGCTAAGATATCATCCAAATAAACATGGAAATCTTGGTCACAAGTCACGATATTTACATGCTGATAGACTTTCATTGTTTTCTCCTTCTAAGACCCTGATTTTTCTAGCTATTGTAACAAAAAAGTCACCCGAAGGCAACTTTTTTTGTCCATAATACTGCAAAATAGAAAGGATTATTCGGAACTAAAAGCTGCTGCTTTTTGCATTTGGTAATACTTACCCTTTCTTGCCATGAGGTTCTGATGATTGCCATGCTCCACAATATCACCATCTACCAAGACAAGAATCAAATCCGCATCCTGAATGGTTGACAAACGGTGAGCAATGATAAAGCTTGTGCGCCCCTTCATCAGTTTGGCAAAGGCATCCTGAACTAGTACCTCTGTCCGTGTATCGATGGAGGAAGTCGCCTCATCTAAGATAAGAATCTTGGGAATAGCTAGAAAGACTCGGGCGATGGTCAAGAGCTGGGCTTGACCAACAGAGAGAGATTCTCCTGCATTTTCCAACTTGGTATCGTATCCCTGTGGCAACTGTTGGATGAAAAAGTCTGCGTTAGCTGCTTTTGCAGCAGCAATCACTTGTTCCCGACTGGCATCAGGATTTCCAAAGGCAATATTATCATGAATAGTTCCTTGCTTGAGCCAGGTTTCTTGGAGCACCATTCCAAACTGCTGTCTCAATGATGCTCGGGTATAATCATAAATGGATTGCCCATCTAACAAGATATCTCCCGAGTTAATAGGATAAAAACGCATGAGGAGATTGATGAGAGTTGACTTACCAGCACCTGTCGGACCAACGATGGCTACCTTGCTACCAGCTGGGATATCGATAGACAAATCCTTAATCAAGATCCTTTCAGGATTGTAGCCAAAAGAAACATGCTTAAAGGAAATGGCTCCCTGTACTTGGTCACTGGTCAAGATTTCCTTACCTGTTTCAACAACCTCAGGACTTTCTAAGACAGCATAGACACGCTCTGCGCAGGCGAGAGCACTTTGCAACTCGGCTAGAACTGAAGAAATATCATTAAAGGGCTTGGTGTACTGTTGGACATAGTTCAAAAAAGTCACTAAACGTCCGATGGTCAAGGTGGATCCCATCATGATACGATAAGCTCCTACTCCAGCAAGAAGAGCATAGATGAGTGCATTCACAAAGCGAGTCGAAGGATTAACCGTTGAAGAATAAAAGATGGCTGACTGAGAATAACTTGCGTAGTTGGTATTCGCCTCATGCAGTCTTTGGATAAACTCTGTTTGAGCATTGAAGGACTGGATAATAGTCTGCTGGCTAAGCGATTCTTCAATCAACTGAGTCTGAATCCCCCTTGTCTCTGTTTGCTTCTGGAAGAGATGATAGGATTTCTTGGCAATAAAGCGTGAAATCACCATGGATAGGGGCGTCAACAGCAAGACCAAGAGGGTCATGAGGAGATGAATTTGGAGCATGGCTAAAATACTAACCAAAATCATCAAGACGCCAATGAAAAATTGGTTAAAAATCATAGTCAAGCCAGCTGCCAACTGTTCGATGTCCGTGGTTACACGACTGACCATCTCCCCACTGCCTTGCCGATCCACAAAAGCAATCGGTAAACGATGGAGCTTATGGATGATTCGCTCTCGCAAGTCTCTGGTATAAGAGAAGATTAGGCGATTATAGAGAAGAGGATTTACCCATTGTACCAGAGTATTTCCTATGACCACCAAAATCATCTGAATGAAAATCTGCCAAAAAACTGGTGAAGAGCCAGCCACTAGGACCTGGTCAATGACCTGCCCAATCAGAATAGGTAGGTAGATCGATAAGGCAACCTGAGCAATGGTTCCTAGAAAGGCTAGGAAAAGGAGGAAAGGATGGTTTACAAGGTCTTTAGCCAAACGCGTGAGCGTCTGGTTTGCAGTTTGTCTTCTCATGCTAGTCCTCCTTTCCATGTTGGGAGGCATTGATTTCACGATAGACTTGACTGGACTTCATCAAGTCCTCGTGATTGCCGATAGCTAGGAGCTCACCTTTTTCCAAGAGGAGAATCTGGTCCGCCATCTGTAAAGTCGAGGTTCTTTGAGAAACCAAGATTAAGCTCGTGTTTGGTAAGTTTTCGCGGATAGCTTTCAAGAGCTTAGACTCGGTAATGGTGTCAAGGGCCGAGGTTGCATCATCTAAGATGAGAAACGGAGCTCGGCGCAAGACTGCTCGAGCGATAGACAGCCTTTGTTTTTGTCCGCCTGAGAAATTTCGTCCTCCTGCCTCAACTAGGGCATCCAAAAGTCCTTCCTTTTCATTGACAAAATCCTTTGCTTGGGCAATTTCCAAGGCCTGCCAGAGTTCTTGGTCAGATAGTTCTTGATCTAAACCAAGAGTCAAGTTGGCACGAATGCTCCCCTTAAAGAGTTCTACTTTTTGAGGCACATAGGCAATCCAAGACCGCCATTCCTCCAAATTACGAGGACTAGATCCATCTCGATAAAGGGAAATGCTTCCCCTATCTGCTGGATAAAGTCCAAGTAAGACTTGTACCAAGCTTGATTTACCAGAACCCGTTCCCCCAATGATACCAAGGATTTGCCCTTGAGTCATATCAAAGGAAATGTCTCTCAAAGAAGGCTGGGCTGCATCAGGATAGGTAAAGGTCAGTTCTTGAACTTGTAAAACCTGATTACTGGAAGCTTGCTTTTCTTCTAACTCTGAATGGATGTTTTCTGGAGCTTGAGCAAAGACTTCCTCGATTCGCTTAGCTGAGATATAGGACTGATTGAGAGAATTTATCAGCATAGCTAGCTTGACCAATTCCACCAAGATCTGCAAGAGGTAGTTGATAAGGGCAATAAGAGCACCTTGGCTGAGTAAACCTCCTTGAATCGAAATATAGCCCTGCCAGATGATAACGAGGAGGGTTCCATTAACAATCAGATAGGTCAGGGGTGTTAATAAACTAGACCAGAAACCTGTTTTCTCTTGCAAACTGGCATAGACCTGGTTAAGGGTTTGAAAAATCTGTAATTCTCGTTTTTCTTGTCCAAAGGCACGAATAACCCGCATTCCTTGTAATTGCTGGCGTGTTTCTTGAACTAGTTGGTCTGTTTTCTTTCTGAGACCACTGTAGAGAGGATTGACCAGTCGTGAGAGCCCTACAATGACAATGGTCAAAATGACAACCATGACCAAGAACCAGAAAGTCAGCTCAGCTGAGATGCGATAGGCCATAAAGATGGCACCAAAAACGATAATAGGAGCTCGCAAAAAGAGACGCAGGAATTGATTGATACCAATCTGAATCTGGTAGGTATCCGAAGTCAAGCGAGTAACCAAGCTAGAAGTTGTCAAACGATCCCTGCTCTCTTTGGGCAAAGATAAAACGTGCCGATATAAGTCATCTGTTAACTCTCTGGCAAATCCTACCGCAGCCTTAGCTGAGTAAAACTGGGCTACCAGGGCCACTAAAACACCAATCACTGCAAAGATAAGGAGCAGGCCAATCTGCATCCATAGATACCCTTGATCTCTCTGAGGCAAGGAGTGGTCAACAATTCCAGCAATCACCATGGGAACCAAGAGCTCAAAAACAGCTTCTAGTAGCTTAAACAAGGGTGCCAAAATGGATTCTTTGATATAGGGTTTGAAGTAAGATAGTAAGTGTTTCATAAGTCCCTTCTATTCTTATTCTGGAAATGAAGAAAGTGGGAAGCCCCACCCTCAGTTTTATTTGTTTAAGTAAGGCAATAGATATCCATATCCTGCTTTTTCCATCTCATCCTTTGCTACAAAGCGCAAGGATGCAGAATTGATACAGTAACGGAGTCCACCTAACTCCCGAGGTCCATCTGTGAAGACATGACCCAAGTGAGCATTTCCTGACCGAGAACGAACCTCGATTCGCTCCATTCCATGACTCAGGTCCTTGTAGTAGTGAATCAATTCCTTAGAAATCGGACGGCTAAAACTTGGCCAACCACAACCTGAGGCAAACTTATCCTTGGCGAAAAAGAGTGGCTCACCCGTCGTGATGTCTACATAAATCCCTTCTTCAAAGGTTTGGTCATAGGCATTGCTAAATGGAGCCTCTGTAGCAGCTTCTTGTGTAACACGGTAAGACTCTTCAGATAAACTTTTCCTTAACACCTCTTGACTAGGCTTTTCATAGTTAGATGCGTCAATCAATGGCTTCTCAGCATCGGTCACATCGATATGACAATAACCGGAAGGATTTTTCTTGAGATAGTCTTGATGGTAGTCTTCAGCTAAAATGTAGTGGCGAAGTTTCTCCACTTCTACTGCAATCTTTCGACCCAGCATACGCTCCTGCTCCTGCACCACTGTGTAGATAGCAGGCAAGTCTGCTTCATCCTGATAATAGATCCCCGTTCGATATTGGCGACCACGGTCATTTCCTTGTTGATTGATTGATAAGGGATCAATGACACGGAAATAATAAAGTAAAATCTCTCTTAGTGATACTGTATTCTCTTCATAAATCACTTGAACAGTCTCTGCATGGTCTGTTTCCTTGAGTAGCTGGTAATTGGTCGTTTCGACTTGCCCATTAGCGTAGCCAACACTGGTCGCTAGCACTCCAGAAATTCGTGAAAAATACTCCTCTAGGCCCCAAAAACAACCACCTGCTAGATAAATTTCTGCCATCTTCGTTTCTCCTTTATCAAGTTCTTTAACTAGACTTCTTTTCAAAAAAAGGATAGGAAGCCCTCTGGTCAAGAGTTTCCCCATCCTATCTTCTGTTCTTTACTTTATTTCGACACGGACACCTTGCGTATCAACTTTCAAATCATGCAGTTTGCCTTTGAAAGGTTGGTTTTGCAATTCAGCTTTAATCTTTGGCATCTTGTCATGAGAAGCCAAGACCATAACTGTTGGTCCGGCACCAGAGAGATAGGTTGCATAGGCATCATTCTCTTTGGCTACTTGCTTAATCGTCGCAAATTCACGGACCAGACTTTGACGATAGCGCTCGTGGAAGAGATCTCCCTCAATCGCTTGACCAGCAGTCACCATGTCTCCTGCCAACAAGGCTGCAACCGCCACATTGGCAATGGAACTAGCTGCAACAGCTTCCTTGTAGGACAATTTTTTAGGTAGGACACCACGACTGTCTCGAGTGCGTAATTCATAGTTGGGAATATAAGCTAGAAAATCACACTCTGGGAAGTCAGCCACAATCGCTGAAACATTTCCTTCAACAGAACTTGCAATAACGAGATTACCGTAAATTGCTGGAGCCACATTGTCAGGATGTCCTTCAATCTTGGACGCCAGCTGCAATTTGTCGTGGTTAGATAAGTTGAGATTGCCCAGTTGGTTAGCCAGTTCAATTCCAGCAACGATAACCGAGCTAGAAGAACCCAAACCACGCGCCAAGGGAACATCACTGGTCATTTTCAAGCGTCTCGGTTGCAAGTCAGGCGCAATTTGCAAGGCAATCTTAAGCAAAAGATTACGCTCGTCATGGGGAATCCATTTGCCAATCTGGTGTTCAATCAGCCACTCATCCCGTTCTTCACAGACCTCAATTTGAAGATACTTGGTTACAGCTACACCGACCGAATCAAAACCTGGCCCGATATTGGCACTGGTTGCAGGTACAATAATCTTCATCTTATTCTCCTAACACCTTGAAGGTATTCAAGAGGTCAAATTCTGAAGCTTTGGCCAACTCTTCTGAAACATTCTCAAGTTGTGCTTTATTAATCTTATGAGTGATAATCACTACACGCGCCTTGTCACCCTCTTTACCATCTTGGAGGATTTGCTTGAAGGAAATATCTTGAGCGTTGAAAATCTCAGCTAATTTCAAGACCTGACCTTTTGAGTCTGGAGCCAAGATTGAGAAGTAGTAATTAGCTTTGACATCTTCTGGATTAGCCAAGACCAAGTCACGGCTGTATTCGTTGAAGTCTTTACCAATGGTACCATCATTCAAGCGACGAACGATACGGACAATGTCTGCTACAACACTTGTTGCAGTTGGTTTTTGACCCGCACCTGGTCCGTAATACATAGACTCACCAATACCGATAGACTCCACAAAGACTGCGTTCATTACCCCATTCACACTGGCAAGTGGGTGCGCTTTAGGTAGGAAGGTTGGAGTCACTTCTGCAGCAATACCTGAAGGAGTTTCCTCGATAGAACCAACCAATTTCACTACATAGCCAAGGTCTTGGGCTACAGCTACGTCTTCTGGTGTGATGTTACGGATTCCCTTGTGGGCTACATCGTCAAAAGCAACCTTCATCCCAAAAGCAAACTGGCTCAAAATCACCATCTTGTAGGCTGCATCAATCCCATCAACGTCATTTGTAGGGTCGCTTTCTGCAAATCCTAGTCTTTGAGCTTCAGCCAGAGCATCGTCATAAGACCAGCCTTCTTCGACCATCTTGGTCATCATGAAGTTAGAAGTTCCGTTAACGACACCAAGAACGCGCGTGATTTTATCAGAAGCCAATGAATTTGCCAAAGTACGAAGAATTGGAATCCCGCCAGCTACTGCTGCTTCGTAGTAAAGTGCTACCTTATGCTCTTTAGCGATTTCTAGCAATTCTGCACCATGGACAGCCAAAAGGTCCTTGTTAGCAGTAACAACGTGTTTCCCAGCTTCTAAGGCACGAGTGATAAAGGTTTTAGCTGGTTCGATACGCCCCATCAATTCCACTACAATAGTAATGTCCTTGTCTGATAAAATATCATCTACATTGGTTACAAAGTTAAAGTCATTTCCTGCTGCAAGCAAGCGGTTCTTTTCATCTTCATCCTTGACCAATACCTTGGCTACTTCAATCTCTGAATGAGCTGACTGAACGATTTTTTCTTCATTTTCCTTTAGGAGGAATGGCACGCCACTTGCAACGGTACCAAATCCAAGTAAAGCAATTTTAACTGTCATGTTTGTCTCCTAGAAATTTTCTGATATAGCCATTATAACAGAATTTTGTGAAAATTCCTATCCAATAGAACCACTATTTATAGATAGAAAAGAAAAAACGAATCATGTGATTCGCCTTTCTTGATAAATGAAAATTAATTTTAAAAATTATGAATGAATCTTTTGCAGACCGAGAACTGCATCGTGATTGATCAAGATTTGCCCATACTCTTGCAAGACTGAACGACTGATGTCACTGTCGTCTGCAAATTCACGCATACGAGCCAAGAGCCAAGCCGGATATGGACTTGGATGATTTTCTACATCGACTAAGATTGTTAAATAATAGTGTCCATTCATCTTATAGAGTTCAGATGTTTCCATCTCAAAAGTCACTGTTTTAGCAAAAGCCACTAGGTCTGCAAGATTCACGAAACGCAGGATATAGTAGATATAAGGTTCTTTCTTATTCTCCGACTCCTTTTCTGTCTGCTCTTGCTCTTCTTCCTTAGCTTCTACCTGTTCTAGGGATTGAATAGCCTCAATATCATCCTTGGTTTTCTCTGCGATACTCTTTTCTAGCGTTTTGAGAAATTCATCCGGAGACATTTTGGCCAATTCTTCCATGTCTGGTAAATCCGCCAAATCTTCAAAATCCAGATTCTGGTCAATCTTGGACTTGGTCACAAAGACATCAACCTTATCTGGTTTTGGCGTCACACGAAAACTCAGCATGCCACTATCCAAGAAATTGTCTGGCATTTCCAGTTCATCTAAAATAGCATAGAAAAACTCTTCGGTTTTTTCCTGAGGAACGAGAAAGTCTGCAATCTCCATTCCTCGATCCATCAAATCATCTAAAGTCATCGTGATTTTCAGTGTTGTATCACTAATTTGTTTCATCTTCATATCTAGTAACCTCTTACTTTCAGTCTATCTATTATACTAGATTTTTACGATTTTATCAAAAGAATGAAGCTGGAATGTGATATAATACTAGATATGATTTTAGATTTAAGAAAGAAAGTTCAATGAAAAATATAAAAGTTAATGCATTGGCTAGCTTGCTGGTCAATATTCTCAATATCGTTTTTCCTCTGATAACCAACCCTTATCTGACGCGAATCCTCAGCAAATCCAACTACGGTTATTTCAATACCGCCAATACCTGGGCTAGCTTTGTTATTCCACTAGCTGCCTTTGGTATTTACAACTACGGGATTCGAGCTATCAGTAAGGTCAAGGATGACAAGAATAAAATCAACTACGTTTTTTCTAAGTTGTTTTATATCTCGGTTTTCACCTCTCTCCTGACGACTGGTATCTACTTCCTCTTCATCTTCTTTGACACCAGCATTGAGAACATGAAAGTCCTCTACTACATCCTAGGGGCCCAGGCTCTCTTCCAATTCCTCAATATCGAATGGATGAACGAAGCTTATGAAAACTATGCCTTTATCCTTTACAAGACATTGATTATTCGGATTACCATGCTGGTCGCCATCTTTGCCTTTGTCAAAACTGCTGATGATATCGTTCCTTATGCTATCGTCATGACTGCGACCACTATCCTCAACTACCTCCTTAGTTTTCTTTGGATTAAGAGAGAAGTTTCTTTTGTTAAAATTGGATTCGTCGAATTAGCTAAAGCTTCTAAACCACTCTTTACTATGCTTCTCTTGGCAAATGCTAATATGCTCTACACCTTACTCGATAGAATGTTTATCACCAAGGGACCGGATGAAAACTACATTTCTTATTATACAATTGCCTATAGCATCGTTATGCTGATTGCAGGTGTCTTAAGTGGAGCTATCAGTGTCAGCATTCCACGTCTCGGCTACTACCTTGGGAAAAAGGATTACAATTCTTATAATTATCTTGTAAATCAAGCGGCATCATTATTCTATTTTCTCATGATTCCAACTAGTTTCGGAATTATGATTTTGGGAAAGTACGCAACGGTTATCTACTCTTCTGAAAAGTATCTTGAGGCAGGTATCGTGACCAGCGTCTTCGCCTTTCGAACCATTATCTGGGCTATTGAATTGATTCTTGGTAAGCAAATTATCTTTATCAATGACCACGAGAACCGCTTGACTGCTTTCTACTTTGCTGGTGGTGGAGCAAATCTCCTCTTCAACTGTATCTTGTATATCAATAATATTTTTGCCCCTGAGTATTATATTGCTACTACCATTATTGCAGAAGCCATCGTCGTTTTACTTGAAATTCATTTTATCAAGAAACATCAACTGATTAGTTTAAAAGAAATTTTTATGACCTTAACACGTTATGGTCTCATATCCCTTGGATTTATCCCGATCTTCTATATTTTCAAGATGATTTTCCAAATCAGTTCCTATACAGTGAACCTCAACATGATCCTCATGGTTCTTTCTACCATAGCTACTTGTGGAATCTACTATCTCTTGACGCTTTTTATCGCCAAAGACAAAACATTACACTATGCACTGAACCTTGTACTTGCTAAATTAAAACGAAATTAAAAAATCCCCTACTGATAAATTAATTGCCAGTAGGGGATTTCTTCTTTATTCTTTTTCTTTCTTGTCAGAAGCGTTGGCTTCTAGATTTGAATCTTGTTTAGGTTGTTCAACAATAGAGGAATTAGCTTCTTGTTTCTTTTCTGACTGATCTGCTTCGTCATTGACAGCAGCAACAGCCTGTCTCCAAATGCCTTCCTCGTTTACCTTATAACCATCCGGTGTGGTGGCATTTTTCAACAAGGAACCATCTGTTTGGAAATAGTACCAATTACCGTCAATTCGTTTCCAACCGGTCTGCATAGCTCCTGATTCATCAAAGTAATAATGATCACCATTTACTTTATGAAGGCCAACCAACATGATGCCATCTTCAGGATTGAGATAATACCAGATTCCTTTATCCTTTATCCAACCTGTTTTCATAGCTCCATTTGCTTCAAAGTAACGATAATGATTATCAAACCATTTCCAGCCTGTTTGCATAGCTCCTGATGCACTAAAGTAATACTGCTTACCATCTACTTGTTGGAAACCGACCAGCATGATACCTTCCTGATCTTCAAGATAATACCATGTTCCTTGATCCTTGACCCAACCAGTTTTCATAGCTCCTGAGTCAGCGTAGTAATGCCAGTGTTTATCAAGCCACTGCCAGCCTGTTTGCATGGCACCGCTGGTATTCAAATAGTAACGCGTACCGTTGATTTCTTGTTTCCCAGTCTGCATAATACCATCTTGATTTAGATAATACCATTTCTCATTATCCTTAATCCAGCCTGTTTTCATAGCTCCTGAGTTCGCATAGTAATACCAATTGTTCTCTAGCCATTTCCAGCCTGTTTGCATGGCACCACTAGCATTCAAGTAGTAACGAGTACCATTTATATCTTGTTTTCCAGTGAGCATGATACCATCTTTGTCCAGATAATACCAAGTATCCTGATCCTTGACCCAACCAGTTTTCATAGCTCCAGAACTTGCAAAATAGTTCCAGTGACCATCAACAAAGGCCCAGCCAGTTTGCATGACACCTTCTTGATTAAAGTAGTATGTGCTTCCATTGATATTCTTTTTACCAACGGTCTTTAGCCCATCCTCATCATAGAAATACCAATCTGAATCAATCTTTTGCCAAGTTGAAGGCTTACCTGCTGTTTGGAGTGCACCACTTTCGCTAAAGAACATCTTCTTACCATTATAGACTTGATGTCCTGTTAGCATCTTTCCATCTGCTGCAAAGAGATATTTCTTCCCTCCAATTTCAGAAAGTTCACTAAATCGTCTAGCGCCATTTGATTGGATATAATACCAAGAGCCATCCAGCTTGAACCAACCGCCTGTTTGCATTTTGCCATTTGAGTTGAGATAGTAATCATTCCCCTTAGCATTTTCTCCCCAATCATCATTAAGGTGAAGCCAGCGTCCTGCTTGCATTTGCCCTTTTCCATTAAAGAAGTAAGTGGCTCCGCCAATCTCTTTCCAACCGATAGCCATTTCTCCATCTGCTAAACGATATTTCCAGTAGCCACCTTCTTGATACCATTTTTCGTCAACTACAGGGATGTCAGGGAAGAGATTAGAAACATTAGCAAATCCGCTATCACTAATATCAAAAACAGTTGCATCCTGAGTTTGACTAGAAGCTCTGAGAACTTGAATATTTTTCTTTTGGAGATATTCTCTGGTTGAAGCAACATTAATATCACCACCAGTTGTTTGAATAATCATCTTTGGAGATAGGTTTTCAAGAAAATTAATCGTATTTGAAATTGTCGCATCATAATGATGGTTCCATTTCATCATATCAACCTTGCCGATAACAGGACCTAACTTATCTTCCGCTCCTTCGGCATTATCCAAATCTCCACCAAGATAGATTCTCTTTCCTGCCACAGTCACCACTGAAACGATAGAGTTGGAGTTATCATCTAGAACTTTTTTCAGATTCCCCTCAGCATCATATTCATTTTTATAATTATAGAGTTTGATATCCATATCACCTAATTTAAAGTGACTATCCTCGTCTGTAATATTCTGAATAAGAGTAACCCCTCGTTTTTGTGCGGCTCTCAAAGCATTATCATAATTGAAAAGATTATCCCAGAGTCCCCAGTGTGAGGTAATCCGGTCATCTGAATATTTTTTTAAATAAAACTTACCAACTTGATAACGGTTAAGTATCTCATCTGCTCCACCGATATGGTCACTATGTACATGGGTTCCAATAATAAAATCCAGTTTTTTAACACCAATCTGATCAAGATGGCGAATCAAACGGTCTTCCAAGACTTGATAATTTCTCATGGAAATTCCCCAACGACTTGGATAGCGTGGATCACTCCCATCAGGAAAGTCATAATCTTCCCCCATATCAATCAAGGCATAATGACCATTGCTTTCCAGAAGGATAGCATCACTCCCAGATTTTGCTTTAGTATTTATGAAATGGATACGATTGCCTGAACCAGCAGTAATGGTGTCTGCATTAACTTGTTGTGATAAACCAATCAACACAAAAAGGAAAGCAAATAAACTATAACTGACTGATTTAACTAATTTTTTATTCTTCATCTTGAATACTCCTTTCTCGATGAAAACAATCTCTTACTAATCAATCCAATAATTCTTATCAGTTCCTGGAATCTGTTGTTCAACAGGCGGTGGAGTCATATAATCTGCTCCAAATTCGTAGACAAGAATTTCATGGTATTTTCTCGGAGCTTTCACTACGATGTTTTCGTATGGCATATCAATCAGATCATAGAGCCATTCTTTTTTGATTCCCTCTGGAAAACTTGGATCAAATATCGTACAGGTAAGATCTGTAGCTTGATTTACACTATATTTCAAAGCAAGATTCTCTAATTTTTGATTCCAAGTTTGTGGAGAACTTAGGCGAAAAATAGCCGATCCAATATAGCGAGGCAGATTTTTTATCCCTCCATTTTCTGATTTAATTCCTTTGAAATTCAGAGAAGAAAGGCGGATGAAATGTTTGTAGAGCTTCATTTTCTTACAATCACTTTCCTCCGTCACGACACCATCGTATGGAAAAATGTCAACGCAAGTTCCCAATACGACTGTCGGGTCCAGAAGATTGGCATCTCTACGTGTTCTAATGTCATGAACACGTAGATAACTGTAAGGATAGCCTTTTGTCTCCCTAAATGAAATCAATTTGTAGTAGGGATGATTCTCATTTTTTAAAACCTTATAAAGCTTTTCAAATTCATCTCGCGCCAAAGAAATATCCGTATCATCATCCCAAGGGATAAATCCTTTATGGCGGACAGCTCCTAGTAAGGTTCCAAAATCAATAAAATATTTAATCTGATGCTTTTCACATAGTTCATGTAGATACTTTAAAATATCCAACTCCACTTGTTTTATTTCTTCAAGACTTAAAACTCTCTCAGACATACGTTTTATTCTCCTAATTTCGACTAATTCTTTAAACGATTTCTAACTGCGATTTGCTTAATTAGAACTTTTAGTGATTTTCCACAGTTTAAAATCATGGTGAGATACTCTCTGTTCAAGAGGGGGCAATTGCATGTAATGCCCATAGTCAGAGGTCAAAATTTCATGGTAGTGTTTTGGAATCATAAATTCCTTACCTTCAAATGTTCCCACAATCACTTGTTCTAACCACTCACGTTTCCAAACTGGCTTATTCATATCCTTGTAAATCAAATAGTCAACTTGCTCGTAGTCAGCAACTGCTCTAGTTTTAGCAAGCTCATCAATTTGCTCAACATACTTATTCGTACTTGTGAAATAGAAAATGACAACAGAGATATAACGGATCAAAGAATTCAGTAGACTTTTTGTATTAGTAATTCCTTTAAAAGTGTAACAACTCAATTGACGTTTCTTTATGAGTTTTGTCATTTTGTTTTTAAAATCTGCATCATCTTCATAACCATCTACAGGGAAAATATCCACATAAATTCCCATATTGGAATCAATTCGTACATCTTCTTCGAGCAAGTAGGTATGGTTATCCTGCACTTTCATAAAAGGATAGACATAGTTGAGATTATTTTTATAAGACATAACCTCGTAACGTTCATCAGGGTTAGCGATAAGGTAATCTTGCAACTTCTCATAATCTTCTCTTAGCATGCAGATATCCATATCATCATCCCAAGGGATAAAACCTTGATGGCGAACAGCACCAATTAGACTTCCATATGCTAAGAAATACTTGACCCCAATTTTCTGACAAACTTCATGAATATATTCCATGATTCCAAGTTCCATCTGTTGAATTTCACTGATATCTGTTACTTCTTGGTACCGAACTCCTTCATCCCGTTTGCAGACTACGAGTCCATAGCCAATTGCTAACCAGAAGATGATATTAATAAAGTTGGTTGAATACATAATCTGACTCTCAAATAATTGACCAAACAAGATACCAAAGAAAAGGATCATAATCAATTTATCAGTATTTTTCTTGGACACAATCAAATACGTTAAAAAGCGCTTGATGACATAACCCAATATAAGAAGGAAGGATACCAAGCCTAGAACTCCCGAACTGACAAATATGGTCACAAAAATATTATGGAAATTCCCACCAATAAGGGAGTTTTGAATCTCAAATTTACTGAAATATTCTGTATAGTAATCTGGAACATTCCGTACACCATAACCAAAAATTGGTTTGGCACTTCCCATCTTGATAGCATTTTTCCAGATATAGGTTCTACCACTTGGTGTTGTTTCAATCAGATGGAGTTCACCATTCTTCTTGGTAACAGACGAATCTGTCTCAGCGTAGGACTGTCCTTTGTTTAAGTCAAAAACAGTCGCAGTTTCAGATGCGATATAGATTGAGGTTACATAGCTCAATCCAATATTAGTTGCAGTAATAAGCAAACCAGCAACTATAAAAGTGAGGAATCGTTTAAGGATACTTCCTCTAGTAGCAAAGAAACTATAGAGTCCAATCATGAGAAGTAAAGAAAGTAAGGCTCCCCGACTTTGCATTGTAGCGAAGTAAACTAACTGAATCACATTGTTCAGTTTAAGATAAACAGAATATTTACTTCCTTTATGGATCAAATACATGGCCAAAATAATGCTAATGTATGAAAATATCGCACTAGCATTAGGATTAACAATTCCCCATAGACGTCCATTCATGACACCATAATAATAAGATTGCTCGCCAATTTTAAATAGGATAAGGACTCTACTTACTAATAAACCAAACGCAAAAATTGCGGAAGAAAAAGATACAATTTGAACCGTATAAGCAATCCAGTCAAATAATTTTTTAAGTTGCCCTGATTGTAACATGGTAAATAATAAAACATAGGTTACCATGAAGAGGATTTCAATCACATTCCCAATCAAATGTCCGGAGCGATTGAATACTGCCGATAGTAGGTGGCTCCCAGATAACAAGCCAAATAAGGCCAAAAATTTTCGATCTACTGTAATCTGTTTCCACTTAAACAACAATGTGTAGCAAATATAAAGCACTACAATCGCTGACAATCCCTTATAGAGGGGATTTGCTATCTTATAAACCAGTGAACTCATACTTAAAATCGAAATGAAAACAAACAGATATGCAATCCATAGTTTTGATTTTTCAAAGTATTCATCCATTTTTGAAAAATTCATTTTCAACTCCTTCTCATGATATTAGTTTTTTAATCCAACAATTTTCTTATATAGCCATGGAGAAATGACAAGTGAAAGGATCGCTACCTTGCGAAAAGTAGTGAAATAAGCATCCTTCCATATTTCGCGTCGGTGCTGAACAATCCAAGTCCTCAGCTCGGCTTTCTCCTTTTGATACTCTTCACGTGAAGTAAAGATAATTTTATCGTAAACTGTGATGTACGACCAACATTCTCTATTTTTTAATTCAGGTTTTAAATCAGGAAAAGCTTGTGAAACTTGAGCAATTATTTGCTGATAAACTTCTATCGTGTCAAATACATGCTGGTTAACAGATGTTGTTGCACTTCCCTCACGATGATCATAATAATAAACAGGTTTATCAATAAATACGCTACTGCATCTTGTCTTTAGTAGCAATTCAGTTAAAAATAAGGCATCTTCAGCTAGGTGATAATTTGTATTAAACTTTTCATCCGCAAGCAGGTCTCTCTTAAACAGTTTTGCAACTGGAAAAAATGATGTTCTGGTAGTCATCAGTAGTTCCTTCATGGTTTCTTCTGTTGACCAGAGTTCTGTTTTTCCAGAATGTGGAGGTAGGTCTGTTACAATGCCATTTTTAATATGGTGCAGAGGAGCAATTACAAAGCCTATATTTTCCCCCTCAACTGCACTAGCTAAAGTAGCTAGGTAATCCTGGGTAACGAAATCATCGCTATCAATAAAGGTAATCCAAGCACCAGTCGCCAGCTGAATTCCCATATTTCTAGCATTTGAAACTCCAGCATTTTCGATATGATAAACCTTGATATTCTCATACTGAGATGCTAAGTGATCACAGATCAGTCCACTGGAATCAGTAGAACCATCATTGATCAGAATTAGTTCAAAATTGGCATAAGTTTGTTGAAGAATCGACTCTACACATCGCTCCAGATAGGCTTCTACATTGTAGACTGGAACAATAACGCTAATTTTTTCTCCCATCATGCCCCATATTCTCCCTTATACTCTGTGTAACTCTTGTCCATGTCTGCTATAATGGCATCATGATGCGGTACCTGCTTGTCTGCTGGTGGTGGCGTCATATAATCCCCAAAAGCAGTGCTGAGATAGGCATCATAGCCAACTGGAATAGGCATCTCTGTTCCTTCAAATGGCAAGAAGAGATTGTCTTCAAAGGAAGCGATTGGGTACTTGTTTCGCATGTAGCCGGGACCTGAGCATAATTCCGTGATTCCATCGCTCTCAGTCAGACTATACTTAGTCATTTCTTTTTCAGCTTTTTTCCAAATGCGATAGCGTAGAGACTTAGGAGTTAAACCGAGTAAAATACGACTTCCCCATTTCATAACTGCACCATGCTTTTCTGGGACAGTTTGGGCGCAAAAGAGTGAATAGATTAAGGCCCAACGAACTTGTTTCTTGCGCTCAGATGAATTTTTAGGATAATAATCTAAAGGCAAAACATCCAAAGCCAATCCATGAGGCAAGTCCAAATCCTGTTGATAAGGCTTGATACAGGTCGTTTCCTTATCACGAATGGTAATAAAAAGGTTACGGTCTACAAAATCCTTGTGACTCTTTGACAAGAAATAACGCTCATCTGCATAACGAGGCCATAGTTCTGCTAATTTTTCATAGTCCTTGCGAGGCATGAAAAAATCTAGGTCATCATCCCAAGGAATGAAGCCCTTATTACGAAGGGCACCAATCGCTCCTCCACCACAGAGATAGCACAACAAATTATGTTCTTTACAAAATGCGACGAAATATTCAGCCATTTCCAGACTACGAGCCTGAATCGCTTTCAAATCACTCATGTCTCTCCTCTTCTGTCCAATAACGAGTTATATCGTTTTATTATACCATAAAAAAGCCTTAAAAATCCATCAGATACCGTAAAAAATCAAAGCCCAATCCACCATTTTACTGGTGAATGAAGCTTTGATTTTCATTTATTTACATCTTATCTCAAGCCCATCTGGGCGAGTTTAGTCCGGTATTTGTTCTGGTCGACAAGTAGACCTTGTCCTCCGTAGACATCATAAGCATCCACCCAATCGCCAAGTTCTGGCACTGTGAGTCTTTCGATACCATTCTGTGCGCCTTCGATAACTGACAAACCATTAGTCAGTAGGAAAGTATAAGGTAGATTGGTTGAAGTCATTCCAAAAACTTTTCCAAGTGCTTCTGATCCTGTAAAGAGTTTGGTTGGATCTTTGATTTGCTCAAGAACAGCTGACATGACTTGCTGCTGACGTTTGGTACGACCATAGTCTCCTTCATCATCGTCACGGAAACGGGCATAGTTAAGCAAGGTTGAGCCATTCATTTGTTGCTTGCCAGCACGAATCGTTTGAGTTGGTGATTCCGTTTCTGTTGCATGAAGGTCATCTCCAACTGTAGCTTCTGTTAGAGGCTGGCCATTTAACGTTGAAAACTTAGCGTCTATAGTCACTCCATCAGGAAATAGCGTATCAATAGCAGTTGCAAAGGCTTGGAAATCTACTAGGGCATAGTACTTAATGTCCAAATCAAAATTATCTTTTAGAACCTTGCGGACCATTTCTGCCCCTTTTTGCCCTTCTTGTTCCCCAAGTTCATAGGCAACATTTAGTTTATTATCCGTTTGTTTCTTGCCATTCACAATCTGGCTGTAGCCATCAATATAGACTAGGTTGTCACGCATGAAGCTGACTAGCTTGATTTTCTTATCCGAACCACTAACATTCAACACCATAATCGTGTCTGTGCGAGTTTCTGCACTATTTTGACCAATCCGACCATCTGTCCCCATGACTAGGATATTCACCCCATCTTTAGTATCCTGACCATTAAAGACCTCTACTTGAGCTGCTTTTGCATCAGCTGACTTATTGGTAGAAGTTGCTGACTGGAAACCGCGAAGGAACATAATAATCATGCCCGCAGCCACACAGGTTATCAACAGTAAAAGCCAAATTAGAAGTCGTTTGAAAAATTTTCTTGGTTTCTTCTTTTTCACTTTTGGAAGAGAGGGAAATTTCTGATGTCTATTCGAGCGACTTTGATTGGAATACTGTGGAATCCCAATATCCTTCCCTAAATTTTTTTCCCTTTCACCTTCATTAGAGGGAAATCCACCGTCCATTTTTCTTTTCAGATAGTCAAACTCCCTCCGTTCACGGTCATTTAGATAATGAATATTCTTGAAGAGATAGTCATAACGTAACTGCTCGTGATGACTTAAAGGATTTTCTTTGCTCATTGACTCTCCTTTTCTAAATCAGTTATGGTAAAAATCGGGTAAGTTCCCAGTATCTTATGTTGGATTCCAATAGCTTCTAGTTCTTGTCTGGCAAAATGAAACAGTTCTTTGTCACTATAGTCTACATCGATAATGAAAAAGTATTCACCCAAGGCTGTTTTAAGAGGGCGACTTTCAATCTTTGTTAAATCAATCCCTCTCCAAGCAAAGGTCGAAAGTGCCTTGTAAAGAGCACCAGGTAAGTTGTCTGGTAAGGTCAAGGCCAAACTCATTTTTTCAGCTTGTGAGTTCAAAGGAATCTTCGGTATCTCTGCCCCTAACACCCAAAAACGCGTGAAATTGGCTTCCATTTCTTGGATATCTTCTGCTATCAGCTCCAATCCATATTCTTCAGCTGAAGTTCTAGGAGCAATAGCTGCATAAGGCTGGTCTGGATGTTCCGAGATAAAGCGGGCCGCATAGGCGGTACTGGCTGTTACCTCAATTTTGGCTTCTGGATAGTGTTTGTCGATGAATTTCTTTCCTTGAGCCAGAGCCTGAGGATGAGAAAAAATTTTCTCAATTTTTGACTGACCTGGAACCACCATCAACTGCTGGTGAATGGGCTGAACGATTTCTGCAACTGCTTGGATGCGAGCCTGATGAAAAAGATAATCCAAACTTTCATGAACGCTACCCTCAATAGAATTTTCAACTGGCACCACAGAATAGTCCACCAAGCCCTGTTCATAGGCCTTGATGACATCTGTGATATTGGCAAAAGCCTGCAATTGCTCTTTGGGAAAAGCTGTCTGCACAACATGATGCGAAAAAGATCCCTTGGGACCTAGATAGGCAATTTTCATCTCAGTTCCTCTATAATTTCCTCTGGACTTAACTTGGTCACATCCAGAACTTGACTGGCTACTTCCTCATACCAAGCTTGTCTTTCATGGAAAATAGCTGCTAGTTCTTCCTTGCTTTTGTTAAGAAAAAGCGGGCGCTGATTGTCCTTATCAGCTGCGATACGTTGGTAGAGAGTTTCAAAATCGGCTTTTAGATAGATGTTATCAGGATTGGTTTTGAGCAAGTCGCGATTTTTCTGAGAAATGACAACTCCTCCGCCAGTTGACACAACGTGATCTGTTTTTAATAAGTCAGCTAGGACTTCTGACTCTACTTGACGAAAGGCCTCTTCTCCCTTTTCAGCGAAAAAATTCGCAATGGACATGCCCAAACGTTCCTCGATTAAAGTATCCATATCGATGTAGTCTGGGTCCAATCCTCTAGCGATTGTCGACTTGCCTGCCCCCATAAATCCGAGTAATACCTTAGCCATGAATCAAGGTCTCCAAATCATCAAAGAAGCTAGGATAGCTGGTATTGATGGCTTCTGCACGGTCAAGTTCCACTTCTCCATCTGTTACTAAGAGGGCTGCAATGGAAGTCATCATTCCGATTCGATGGTCACCAAACGTATTAACTCTAGCGCCATGAAGTCTTGATTTCCCTTTGATAATCATCCCATCTGCTGTGGGGGTGATATCCGCTCCCATGCTATTTAGGGCATCTGCCACCACCTGAATGCGATCGGTTTCCTTAACCTTGAGTTCCTCAGCATCCTTAATGACCGTTACACCTTGCGCTTGTGTCGCTAGAAGGGCAATAATAGGCAATTCATCAATCAAGCGGGGAATCAAGGCTCCACCAATCTCTGTTCCTTTCAGGTCTGAAGATTCGACAGTCAGGGTTGCTGATTTAGCGATTGGATCAATTTCAGTTATTTCTAGTTTTCCTCCCATGGCACGAATGACATCAATAATACCAGTACGCGTTTCATTGATGCCCACATTCTGCAGCACCACACGAGAATCTGGCACAATCAAACCTGCGACCAACCAAAAGGCTGCACTGGAAATATCTCCTGGCACAACTACCTTTTGTCCGGTAAGTTTTTGTGGTCCTTGGACTGTAATTTTCTTGCCATCCACACTTAAATGACCACCAAATTGCTGAAGCATATCTTCGGTGTGGTTACGAGTACATTCTTTCTCGATAATAACGGACTCCCCCTGAGCCTGTAAGGCTGCAAACATCAAGGCGGACTTGACTTGGGCAGAGGCGATTGGCAACTCATAATGAATCGGTCTTAAATTTTTCGTCCCTTTTAAGCGAAGAGGGGGCAGGTCTCGCTCTGTTTGCCCTGAAATGCTGACACCCATTTTTTTCAGTGGAATTGTCACGCGATCCATAGGGCGTTTAGAAAGACTATCATCTCCAAACATCTCTACTTCGAAGTCTGCACCAGCAAGGACACCCGAGATCAGGCGAATCGAGGTGCCAGAATTCCCCATGTTCAAGGCGTTCTGCGGAGCTTTTAAGCCATCCATTCCAACACCTTGAATAGTAATGACACCGTCTTTATCCTCAATCTCTACACCAAGGTCACGAAAAACCTGCATGGTTGAGAGCACATCCTCTCCACGCAGAATATCATAAACCTTAGTCTCGCCCTCAGCCAAACTTCCAAAAATAATCGAACGGTGGCTAATAGACTTGTCACCTGGAACCCGGATACTGCCATGTAAGTGGCGAATGTTTGTTTTTAGTTTCATAGTTGACCTCATACTTGCAATACTTTTTCTTATTTTATCACAAAAAAGCCAGAAATTCCTGAAATTTCTGGCTTTTATACAGATAAAATACTATTTCAATAATTCTGAAACAGGTTCAAAGATAATTTTTTCAATGTCTGAAAGGTAAATGGACAATTGTTGCTGTTTGGCAAAGAAATCTGACAAAAGAGCGTTCTCTTGGATTTGCTTGCTGAAAGACTGCATCTTTTCTTGGAAAGAGGCATCTGGCATTTGTCCAGTTTGCGCCATGACCTGGATTTCTTGCTGGAAGGCGAGGTAGTCTGCAAAAATCTTGCTAGCTTGTTCATCAGCTTGGATGGCATCTTTTGCTGCCTTAACCGCCTTGTATTCTGGTAATTCGCGTAACCCGCGACTGAGTTCATTTGCACTATCGTAAATATTTGACATGATTTTCTCCTTATTTGACGACGACTGTGTAGTCCGTATTTTCTGTAATTAAGCGCTCAGCTCGTTCCAAATCTTGAGCATTTTTAAAGGAAATTTGTAGAATCCCGTGAATATCCTCACGGTTTTCTTCGTTGATGTGGATGTTGACCAAGGAAGTCCCACGTAGCAGTTCCAAAATCCGCAAGATGACATCTTCTTCATCAGGAACGTCGACATAGAGGTCGTAAGAGCTATCCACACCGCCACGCTTATGAATTTCCATGGCCTGACGTTGCTCACGCGCCTGATTGAAAAAGTTCCAAATCTGCTCTTCATCTCCCTCACTGATGGCCTGACCAATCGCTTCCAAGCGCTCCTTGAAATCCGCAATTCGCTCTAGAATGGTCTCACGATTGGACAAGAGAATAGAAGTCCACATACCTGGCTCACTCTCCGCAATCCGAGTCATATCTCGAAAACCACCCGCCGCAAAGCGCCTTGCCATCTCATGTTCTTGAGCATAAACTGCCGTCTGCTCCATGAGACTGGAAGCCAGAATATGTGGAAAATGGCTAATCTGAGAAGTCACCCGATCATGCTCCTTGGCATCAATCTCGATAAAGCGAGCATGAAGTCCTGAAAGCAGATCCTTCATTTCCTCAAGTGTGTCAGGACTTGTCAGGCTCGAAGGTGTGAAGATATAATAGGCATTCTCAAAGAGATTAACATCCGCAGAAGCAGCCCCTGTCTTGTGGCTACCAGCCATGGGATGGGCCCCGACAAAGCGAACAGGCTTGCCAGCCAAATACTGCTCCGCCGCATCTACAATGGCTGATTTGGTTGAGCCCGCATCCGAGATAATGACGTCTTCTTTCAAGTCTAACATTGCCAACTCCTGAATAAAAGCAATGGTCTGCTGGATTGGTAAGGTCAGAATGATGACATCTGCCAGAGGAGCAAAACTGGCAAAATCATCCGTCGCACGGTCTATCATTTCTCGCTCCAAGGCAATATCTCTCGAAGCCTGGCTACGATTGTAACCTAGAATTTCGTAATCGGGATGATCACGCTTGATACCAAGCGCCATCGAGGCACCAATCAAACCGAGACCTGCGATATAGATGGTTTTTGCCATAGAGACTCCTTAATAGTTCTTTGTATACTCACGGTATTTGGCTACTGCTTCTTTTAATTCCTCTAGGTTGTCCGATGAAAATTTTTCAAGAATTTCCTGCGCTAGAACTGTTGCCACAACAGCTTCCATAACCACACCTGCTGCTGGAAGAGCAGTTGGATCACTTCTTTCCACAGTTGCCTTGTAAGGTTCGTGAGTCTCGATATCCACACTCATCAATGGTTTATAGAGAGTGGGAATGGGTTTCATGACACCACGGACAACGATGGGTTGCCCATTGGTCATACCACCTTCGAAACCACCTAGATTATTGGTACGGCGAGTATAGCCGTCTTCTTTAGACCAGAGAATTTCATCCATGACTTGGCTGCCTTTGCGGTAACCAGCTTCAAATCCAAGACCAAATTCCACCCCTTTAAAGGCATTGATAGAAACAACTGCTTGGGCCAATCGCGCATCCAATTTTCTGTCCCATTGAACATAGGAACCGAGACCAACTGGAACACCTCCGACGACTGTCTCAACAACTCCACCGATAGTATCACCGTCACGTTTGATTTGGTCAATATAGTCCTTGATTTCCTGTTCCCGTTCTTGGTTGACAATAGAAACTTCAGACTGGGCAGCTCTTTGCTTAAGCTCAGCCACTGTCAGATTTTCAGGTACATCTATTTCCTTGCCACCAAAGACCACGACATGGTTGGCAATCTCCATATCTAGCTCAGCTAAGAGACGTTTGGCTACTGCTCCAACTGCTACTCGCATGGTTGTTTCACGAGCTGATGAACGTTCCAAAGAATTTCGCAAGTCATCAAAACGGTACTTGATGCCCCCAACTAAATCGGCATGACCTGGACGAGGATGGGTGATTTTTCGCTTGCTTTTAAGGCGGTCTTCAATGTCCTCTGCAGACATGATATCCAGCCATTTTTGGTGGTCCTTATTGATGACATCCATTGTAATGGGAGCCCCTGTCGTCTTCCCGTGGCGAACGCCTGATGTAAAGACAATCTGATCACTCTCAATCTTCATACGGCCACCACGACCGTAGCCACCCTGACGGCGTTTCAGATCCTCATTGATGTCCTCTACTGTTAAAGGAAGGCCCGCTGGAATTCCTTCAATAATAGTCGTCAGACGAGGGCCGTGTGATTCTCCTGCAGTTAAATATCTCATACGTTCTCCTTATTTTACCAAGTAGTCTTTCATCTCTTCCAGAGAAACTGGGTGAATGGTCGCTGAACCAAGCTCTGGTACCAAGACCAATTTCAAGGTGTTGCCACGCGCTTTCTTGTCATGAGTCAAAGCTTGATAAAGCTTGTCAACATCCCAGTTTTCATAGTCAACAGGCAAACCAAACTTCTGACACATTTCTGTGATAGACTGGGTTATGCCATCAGGCATGAGGCCTTTTTCCTCAGCAACTTTGGAAATCTGTACCATACCCATGGCCACGGCCTCACCATGCATGACCTTGCCATAACCGGCAGTCGCTTCAATGGCATGTCCAATAGTGTGACCAAAATTGAGGTAAAGGCGAACACCGTTATCCAACTCATCCTCAACCACCATCTTGCGCTTGACTTGGCAAGAATGTTCAATCAAAGTCTCTGCATGTTCCAGTATACTCTCTACAGAACCATCTAGCTCCATCAAGAGAGCCCACAGTTCTGGGTCCTCAATCAAGCCGTACTTGATAACCTCACCCATCCCTTCAATCAACTCTCTTTTCCCGAGTGTTTCAAGGACAAGTGGGTCAATCAGAACCCCATCTGGTTGGGCAAAGGTACCCACCATATTTTTAGCAAAAGGAGTATTGACACCCGTCTTTCCACCGATAGAAGAATCAACCTGAGCAGTCAAACTAGTCGGAATCTGAACAAAGTGAATGCCCCGCATATAGGTAGAGGCTACGAAACCAGCCAGGTCCCCAACGACACCACCACCTAGAGCCACGATTCCATCGCTACGAGTCAAACCTTGCTTAACTAGAAACTCATAGACCTTCTGAACAGTGGTTAAATTTTTTCGTTCTTCACCTTCTAAAAAGTCAAAAACAGCTACCTGAAAACCAGCATCTTCTAGGCTGAGTTTAACCTTCTCTGCATAGAGAGAAGCTACATGGTTATCTGTCACAATGACTACCTTTTGTGGTTGCCAGAGTTCTCGCAACCATTGACCAGCCTGGGCCAGACAACCTTTTTCAATCTGAATATCATAAGGATGATACGGAATATCGATTCTGATTTTCATAGTAGGGTCTCCTTTTCACTATTTATATTTTTCTGTTAAAGACTGCCAGATCTCTTCTGTCGGCATTTCTTTACCTGTCCACAGTTGAAAAGCTTCAGCAGCTTGATAGAGCAACATCCCCAGGCCATTGACGGCTGGATTGCCCTGACTTCTAGCCCATTTCAAAAATGGCGTCTCAAAGGGTTGGTAAATGATATCTGCCACCAAGAGAGCCTCTGGCAAATTGATACTTTCTGGAACTGGCGACGACTGGCCATCCATCCCTACACTGGTCGCATTGACGAGCAGGTCCGACTCGGCAATCCTTGATTGCAGTTCAGAAAGATCTTCTAAAGCATACAAGTCCACTTTAAAACCTGTTTGCTCCTGCAACTTATCTAGGTAAGGTCTTGTTTTTTCCATGGAAACTGAACGAACAAAGACTGAAATTTGACTGACGCCATCCAAAATAGCTTGTGCCAAGATTGATTTGGCCGCACCACCTGCTCCCAGAATGGTCATTTTCTTATCCGAGATTGTAAAAGAAGGCAAGCTCTTAAAGAATCCCTTGCCATCTGTATTATATCCAATTAACGTTCCGTCTTGATTAACAACTGTATTGACTGCTCCAATCAAACGAGCTTCATCACTCAACTCATCCAGATGAGGAATCACTTGCTCCTTGTAAGGCATAGACAGGTTGATCCCAAACATCTGGTAACGGCGAATATTGGCTACTGTTTCTGCCAAGTCACCCGCTTCAATCTCCCAAGCCACATAGACACCATTGGTAGCTGTCGCCTCAAAGGCCCTATTATGGATAAAGGGTGAAATAGAGTGTTTGATGGGATTTGCAACAACTGCAGCTAAACGTGTATAGCCATCAAGCTTCATCCAAAATCTCCCTGATTTTCTTCATGTTTGATAGAGAAATTTGACCCGGGGCACTCGCTTCATCTAGACTAGCAAATGACCAACTTGAACCCGTCACATCTGAAGTGATACGTGATACCTTGCCCATTTTCCCCATGGAAATGGTTACGTACTCTTGCTCAGGGTTGAGTGTTTTAAATCCTCGTGTGTAGTTCATCAGGTCTAAAACATCCTGCTCCGTGTGGGCCATGACAGATACCTTGACCACTTTGGGAGAGAGACTGGTCAACTCAGACAGGATTTCCATCATGTTTTCAGGTGTCTCTTGGAAATTATGGTAACTCAAAACCAAATTTGGAAAATCCAACATCTCCTCAAAAACGTCCTTGTAACTGAAATACTCGAAATCTACATAATCCGGCTGATAGAGCTGTGTGACTTCCTTAATAATTTGAACATACTCTTCTGAGGAAAGTTCGATTTCTCCTCCCTCAGCGCGAGTCCGAAGGGTAAAGACAAGTTCGCGTCCTGCAAATTTCTCAAAGATAGCGGGTGCTACCTGTAAAATAGCGTCCTTTGCAAGAAAGTCCGCACGCCACTCAATGATATCGGCATCTTCATACCTTGTGGCATCCAGTTCTTGCGCTTCTTCTAAACTTCTTGGCATTACTGAAACGACTAATTTCATTTACTAACCTTCATACTAATCACCTTGAGGTAATTACTACTTTCATCTTTTTTATTATAGGCAAAGTCTGCTGGAAGTCCGTATTTATTCAAGACTTGGTACCTTCTTCCTGCAAAACCTTTATCAATTTGTTCTGTAAATTTCTGGCGGGAAACATTGGCAGCATTGGTACTGGCAATGATAATCCCTCCCGGATTTAAAATCTCTAGACTCTGGGAAATCAACTTGTGATAGTCCTTAGCTACAGAGAATGTTTGTTTTTTATTGCGGGCAAAGCTCGGCGGATCAAGAACAATCACATCATAGGTCAAGCCTTTTCGCTTAGCATACTTGAAATATTCAAAGACATCCATAACGATAAAACGATGATTGTCCGTGCTAAATCCATTTGCCTGAAAATGGGCTTCTGATAGCTCTCTGGATCGTTTGGCTAAGTCGACAGAAGTCGTCTCACTCGCGCCTCCCATAGCTGCAGCAACTGAAAAGGCAGCCGTATAGGAAAACATATTGAGCAAGGATTTGCCCATGGCTAGACCGTCAACCAGACTCCCACGAACCTCATGCTGGTCTAGGAAAATCCCTGTCATCAAGCCATCATTCATAAAGACTTGATAGAGTACGCCATTCTCAAGAACAGTAAAATAATCTGACGCTTCCTCACCATAAACATGGGCAGACTCGTAGTCTAGACCTTTAAAACGAATCTTTTCATAAGCCCCCAAGACCTCAGGGAAAACTTCCTTAAAAGCCCTTACGATCAGCTCACGAATCTGGTAAACAAAGGAGTTGTACCAAGAAAAAACAGCATAATTTCCATAGAGATCAATAGTCAGACCACCAAAACCATCCCCCTCTTGGTTAAAAAGGCGAAAGGCAGTGGTCAAGTCATCCTGATAATAAGGCTTTCTAGCTTCCTTAGCCTTACGAAACAGCGATTCAAAAAAGGCTTGATTGAAACTAACCTTTTCCTTGCTGATGAACCAGCCAATGCCCTTGTTCTGCTGAGAAAGATAGGCACTCCCTAAAAACTTCCTGTCTTGACTTAGAACTTCTACTGCCTGATCCGTCAGATCAATATCTGTTAAATCGCTTGCTTCCAAAAGAACTAGACCCTTAGCTAGCTTTTTTTCAACACGTCTGCTGACCCTAATTCTATTCATAGCTACTATTATAGCAAATTTTGTGACAATTCTCAAAAAAGAAACCGTTTAACCATTTGTACTTTAGTTTACTGAGTGTCATTTTTGTTCAAATAAGTTTATTCCATTTACTTTTTCACCAAAACATCCTTTCCCTTATAATGGAAAGAGAGATTCTATTCGCTAAAAATAGACAATTTCAGAAATGAGTATAGAATCTTGCGCAAACGTTTGCCTAGTTCTAAACTTTATGGTAGAATAAAACACAACATTGATAAGCAAGAGGAAAAACAATGCAAAATCAGACACTTATGCAATACTTTGAGTGGTATCTGCCCCACGACGGCCAACACTGGACGAGATTGGCAGATGACGCAGAACACCTAGCAAATCTTGGTATCAGTCATGTCTGGATGCCACCTGCCTTCAAGGCAACCAATGAAAAAGATGTTGGCTATGGCGTTTATGATCTTTTTGACCTAGGTGAATTTAACCAAAAAGGGACTGTCCGTACCAAGTATGGGTTTAAAGAAGACTATCTTCAAACGATTCAGACTCTCAAGGAGCATGGAATCCAACCTATGGCTGATGTGGTGCTCAATCACAAGGCCGCTGCTGATCATATGGAAGCCTTTCAGGTTATTGAAGTGGACCCTGAGGATCGTACCGTTCAACTAAGCGAGCCCTTTACTATCAATGGCTGGACTCACTTTACTTTCGATGGTCGCCAAGATACCTACAATGACTTCCACTGGCACTGGTACCATTTTACAGGGACAGACTACGATGCCAAACGCCGTAAATCTGGCATTTACCTGATTCAAGGGGACAATAAAGGTTGGGCAAACGAAGAATTGGTCGATAATGAAAACGGAAACTACGACTATCTTATGTATGCCGACCTAGACTTTAAGCACCCTGAAGTCATCCAAAACATCTATGACTGGGCTGACTGGTTCATGGAAACGACTGGTGTGGCGGGATTCCGCTTGGATGCTGTTAAGCACATTGACTCCTTCTTTATGGGCAATTTCATCCGTGATATGAAGGAAAAATACGGTGACGATTTCTATGTTTTTGGGGAATTTTGGAATCCAGACAAGGAAGCCAATCTAGACTATCTCGAGAAAACAGAGGAACGTTTTGACCTTGTCGATGTTCGCCTCCACCAAAACCTTTTTGAGGCCAGTCATGCTGGAGCAAGCTACGACCTTCGTACTATCTTTACTGATAGCTTGGTTGAACTCAAGCCTGATAAGGCTGTCACTTTCGTTGACAACCACGATACCCAAAGAGGTCAAGCCCTTGAGTCTACTGTTGAAGAATGGTTCAAACCAGCAGCCTATGCCCTTATTCTTTTACGTCAAGATGGACTTCCATGTGTTTTTTACGGAGACTACTACGGTATCTCAGGAAAATACGCCCAACAAGATTTCAAAGAAGTTCTTGATCGTCTCCTAGCCATCCGAAAAGACAGGGCCTATGGAGAGCAAACAGACTACTTTGACGATGCCAACTGTGTCGGTTGGGTTCGTTCAGGTGCTGAACATCAATCTCCAATCGCTGTCCTTATCTCAAATGACCAAGAAAACAGCAAATCTATGTTTGTTGGTCAAGAATGGGCTGACCAAACCTTTGTTGACCTCCTTGAAAATCATCCAGCACAAGTTACGATCGATGCTGACGGTTATGGAGAATTTCCGGTCTCAGCTAGATCCGTAAGTGTCTGGGCAACAAAATAAACCTATCAGTTACAAGCCAGATCCAAGCAGATTTGGCTTTTTTGTATGCACAAAAAGACCTACCCTAATGGATAGATCTTTATTGTCTTAAAATTTACCTGCTACTGAATCCAAGAGTTCTTGGATTTTCGCTTGGTTGCTTCCTCCTGCCATGGCCATGTCTGGTTTACCACCACCACGTCCATCGACGATTGGAGCCAATTCTTTGACAAGGTTTCCTGCATGCACATCTTTTGTCTTGCTAGCTACAAGAACATTGACTTTGTCACCGATAGCTGCAACTAGGACAAGCACATCAGAGTAGTCTTTTTGTTTCCAGTTATCCGCAAAGGTGCGAAGGGCACCTGCATCTGATACAGAAACTTGGCTTGCAATGTAACGGTGTCCGTTGACTTCCTTCACATCCTTGAAGACATCGCCTGCGGCTGCTGCTGCTGCTTTTTCCTTCAATTCTGCATTTTCTTTTTGAAGCTGACGGAGTTGTTCTTGAAGCCCTTCCACCTTGTGGGGTACTTCTTTGAGTTGAGGTGCTTTCAAGGTTGCTGCGACTGCTTTCAGAGCGTCTTCTTGTTCACGGTAGGCTTCAAAGGCTTCCTTACCAGTCACTGCCAAGATACGGCGAGTTCCTGATCCGATTCCTTCTTCTTTGACAATCTTGAAGAGACCAATCTCAGAAGTGTTGCCAACGTGGGTACCACCACAAAGTTCCACTGAGTAGTCACCAATCGTAACAACACGAACTTCCTTACCGTATTTCTCACCAAAGAGGGCCATAGCACCCATTTCTTTAGCAGTGTCAATATCTGTCTCAACAGTTTCTACTGCAATTGCTTCCCAGATTTTCTCATTGACCTGTTGTTCAATGGCGCGCAATTCTTCAGAAGTTACTGCTTGGAAGTGTGTGAAGTCAAAGCGAAGGAATTCGACTTCGTTAAGGGATCCTGCTTGTGTCGCATGGTTTCCAAGGATATTGTGAAGGGCTGCATGGAGCAAGTGAGTTGCTGTATGGTTTTTCATGACACGGTGACGACGATTGGTATCGATGGCCAAGGTGTATTCTTGGTTCAAAGCAAGCGGTGCAAGAACTTCAACCGTGTGAAGAGCTTGTCCGTTTGGCGCTTTTTGAACATCTGTCACTGTAGCTACAAGGTTTCCTGTAGCATCCAAGATTTGACCGTGGTCAGCTACCTGTCCACCCATTTCAGCGTAGAATGGAGTCTCTGCAAAGATGAGAGAGGCAGTTCCTTCTGAAACAGCTTCAACTTCAGCATTGTCAGCTACAATAGCCACCAACTTAGAAGGCAATTGACTAGCATTGTAGTTAAAGCGACTTTCCACTGTAATGTTTTGAAGGGTTTCATTTTGCATACCCATTGAGCCACCCTTAACAGCTGATGCACGCGCACGTTCTTGTTGCTCTTTCATAGCTGCTTCAAAACCTTCACGGTCCACCGTCATACCAGCTTCTTCAGCGATTTCTTCTGTCAACTCCACTGGGAACCCGTATGTATCATAGAGTTTGAAGACATCTGAACCAGCGATGACAGATTGACCTTTTTCTTTCAAGTCTGCTACAATGGTTTCTGCAAAATGTTGACCTGAGTGAAGGGTACGAGCAAATGACTCTTCTTCGCTCTTGACTATTTTCTCGATAAAGTCGCGTTTCTCAAGTACTTCTGGGTAGTAGCTTTCCATGATTTTCCCAACAGTTGGAACGAGTTTGTAAAGGAAAGGCTCGTTGATGCCCAATTTTTGACCGTGCATAGACGCGCGACGGAGGAGACGGCGAAGGACATAACCACGACCTTCATTTCCTGGAAGGGCACCATCCCCGATGGCAAATGAAAGGGAACGAATGTGGTCAGCGATAACCTTGAAGCTCATGTTGTCGCCGTCTTGGTCATAAACCTTACCAGACAATTTCTCCACTTCACGAATGATCGGCATGAAGAGGTCTGTTTCAAAGTTTGTTTTAGCCCCTTGGATAACTGCCACCAAACGCTCCAAACCAGCGCCCGTATCAATGTTCTTGTGTGGCAATTCCTTGTATTCGCTACGAGGAACAGCAGGATCCGCGTTAAATTGTGACAAAACGATGTTCCAGATTTCGATATAACGGTCGTTTTCGATATCTTCTGCAAGCAGACGAAGACCAATATTTTCTGGGTCAAAGGCTTCTCCACGGTCAAAGAAAATCTCTGTATCTGGTCCAGAAGGTCCCGCACCAATTTCCCAGAAGTTATCTTCGATCGGAATCAAGTGGCTTGGATCCACTCCTACTTCAATCCAGCGGTTGTAAGAATCTTTGTCATCAGGGTAATAGGTCATGTAGAGTTTTTCAGCTGGAAAATCAAACCATTCTGGGCTTGTCAAGAGCTCATAAGCCCAAGTGATGGCTTCATCACGGAAGTAATCTCCGATAGAGAAGTTCCCCAACATTTCAAACATGGTATGGTGGCGAGCCGTTTTTCCGACATTTTCGATGTCGTTGGTACGGATAGCTTTTTGCGCATTGGTGATACGTGGATTTTCAGGTTTGATAGTCCCGTCAAAGTATTTCTTAAGGGTAGCAACCCCTGAGTTAATCCACAAAAGTGTAGGGTCATTTACAGGAACCAAACTGACTGATGGTTCTACAGAGTGGCCTTTGCTTGCCCAGAAATCAAGCCACATTTGGCGAACTTGAGCACTAGATAGTTGTTTCATAATATCTCCTTATTACTTATTTAATTTGATTGGCTTTCCAGCATCTCCACATAGTCAATCGCGACACAGAGGGAAATGACCAGGTCTGCATAAGAGTCTTCATAGACGGTTACGGTGTAAGTTGAGGTCAAATGGAAAATCTCTTTCCGAATCTCGGCGACAAGCTGATCACGATCATCCAGCAATTTGAAATTCAAATCCCAGATATTGCCCTCGATACGAAGCCCTAAATCATCAAACTCATACTTATCTCGAAAGAAGGTCAACTTCTTACGAATGACGAAATTGGAACCGTTTCGTAACTGGATATTAAAGCGAGGAAGCAAGGTGAAAAATTCTTTACTGATTTCACTGACCTGCTCACCATAGGCGTCATAGATGGTAAAGGTCTTAGGAATTTGGAAAAATGATCCCTCCACCTGATAGTTCACTACTCCTCTATCATCCTTGATATCGAAGCGTTCGCCTCCAAGACGAAACTTTTGTTTCACGAGAAATGTCTTCATAAACACCTCCAAAAATCAAAAGACAAGTCCATATCACGAAGGGCGAAAAACCGCGGTACCACCTTCATTCAATGAACTTGTCATCCTCAAAATCTTATGCAATTGTATGATTGAGTAGCATAACTTCCTACCTTAGATGGCTCGCAGCACCGCCATTTCTCTGGACTAAGATGACAGAAAATCAATTCTCAACTTTCTTATTATATCGTTTTTTGGGTTCTGCGTCAACTGGAAAAACCGATAATAAACCATCACTCCTACTTCCGATACATTTTAAATTGTAGGAAGAGGTCGCTGTATTTGCCTGTCCATTTATGGTCAAACTTCTCATAAACTTCTAGGTTTTTCATGGTATCAGCGTCTGGATAGAAGGCCTTGTCTTCCTTGGTCTCCTCTGGGAGCAGTTCCTTGGCTGTGTTATTTGGTGTTGCATAGCCTACATACTCAGCATTTTTCAGAGCATTGTCGGGTTTCAACATAAAGTTGATAAAGGCGTAGGCTGCATCTTGGTTTTTCACAGTTTTTGGAATGACCATGTTATCAAACCAGAGATTGCTGGCCTCAGTCGGAACGACATACTTGAGGTTAGGATTTTTCTCCAACATCTGACTGGCTTCCCCAGAGAAAGTCACACCGATAGCAGCGTTGTTCTGAATCATGTAACCCTTCATCTCGTCTGCCACAATGGCCTTGATATTTGGAGTCAATTTGTAGAGCTTATCCACTGTCTCTTCCAACTGCTGAGGATCCTTGGAGTTGAGACTGTAACCAAGTGAGTTAAGCCCGAGTCCCAGCACCTCACGCGCCCCATCAAAGAGCATGATGGAATCCTTGTATTCTGGTTTCCAGAGGTCATCCCAATGCTCAGGCGCCTCATCTACCATGGTTTCATTGTAGACAATTCCCAAAGTTCCCCAGAAGTATGGGATGGAGAATTTATTGCCCGGGTCAAAGGACTGGTTGAGGAACTCAGGTCCGATATTTTCGATTCCTTCAATTTTTGAATAATCAAGTGGAACCAAGAGGTCCTCATCCTTCATCTTGTTGATCATGTATTCACTCGGAATGGCGATATCGTAGGTCGTTCCGCCTTGCTTGATCTTGGTATACATGGCTTCGTTGGAGTCAAAGGTCTCGTACTGGACTTGAATTCCTGTTTCTTCTGTGAATTGCTCCAAGAGTTCTGGATCGATATAGTCTCCCCAGTTGTAGATAACCAGTTTTTGACTATCTCGGCTATTGATTTTATTGTCTAGATGAGTCGCAATTCCCCACAAGACGAGGATAATTGCTACAATTCCAGCTAAAAATGAATAGAGTTTTTTCATGCTTGCTCCTCCTTCTCACGTGAGATAAAGTAATATCCAACAACTAGGATAATACTAAAGAGAAAGACAAGGGCAGACAGGGCATTGATTTCTAGTGAAATCCCCTTACGAGCACGAGAGTAAATCTCAACTGACAGGGTTGAAAAGCCATTTCCTGTTACAAAGAAGGTCACGGCAAAGTCATCCAGCGAATAGGTAAAGGCCATGAAATAACCTGCAATGATAGACGGAGTCAGATAAGGGAGCATGATTTCCTTAAACATCTGAAATTGACTGGCCCCCAAATCATAAGCCGCATGAATCATGTCATCATTCATCTCCTTGAGACGAGGCAAGACCATCAAGACCACGATAGGGATGGAAAAGGCCACATGACTAGATAGAACGGTCAAAAAGCCAAGTGAAAACTTAAGCTGGGTAAAGAGAATCAAGAAGCTGGCACCAATCATAACGTCAGGTGCAACCATGAGGATATTATTGAGTGATAAAAAGGCTTCTTGGTATTTCTTACGAGACTGATAGATGTAAATAGCACCGAAAGTCCCGATAATGGTCGCTATCAAGGCTGATAAAAAGGCCAATAAGAAGGTCTGGGTGAGGATCAACATGAGACGACCATCACCAAACATGGTTTTAAAATGGCCCAAACTAAAGCCGGTAAAACTGTTCATATCATCGCCAGCATTAAATGCATAGCCAATCAAGTAAAAAATTGGCAAATAAAGGATGATAAAGACAAAGGCTAGGTAGAGATTGGCAAATTTTTTCATCGTTCTCTCCTTTCCTTGGTCACCCACATGGTGATGAACATGGTCAGGATAAGGATCACACCGATGGTAGAACCCATTCCATAGTTGTCATTGGTTAGAAAGTTCTGCTCAATAGCCGTTCCCAAGGTAATAACGCGGTTCCCACCGATCAAACGTGTCAGCATGAAGAGGCTCAAGCTAGGGATAAAGACGGACTGGACCCCACTTCTCACTCCATTCATAGATAGAGGGAAAATGACATGGCGGAAGGTCTCCCACTTGGTCGCACCGAGGTCATAGCTGGCATTGATCAGATTATTATCCATATCATCCAAAACATTGAAGATCGGCAAGATCATAAATGGAAGCTCGATGTAGCTTGCGACAAAGATAAAGGAGAAATCCGTAAAGAGCAACTGTTGCGAACCGATTCCGATGAACTCTAAAAATTGGTTAATGGAGCCATCTTGACCAAAAATCCCGATAAAGGCATAAGCCTTTAGGAGGAGATTGATCCAAGTCGGCAGGATAATCAGCATGAGCCAGAGTTGACGGTGCTTGAGACGGGTCAAAAAGAGGGCTGTCGGATAGCTGATGAGTAGCGTCACCATAGTCACAATCCCCGCATAGAGCACAGAGTTGAAGCTCATTTTGAGATAGGTCAAGTTTTGTGATGCAAAGTAGGATTTGTAGTTTTCTAAACTAAACTGCCCTTCGATGTTGAAAAAGGATTGTCCAAAAATCAAGACTAAGGGTGCGAGGACAAAGAGTGCAATCCAAAGCATATAGGGCACTACAAAGAGTTTAGAGGTTGTTTTCTTCATCTCTTTCCTCCTCGATTGCGTTAATCAGACCTGCTTCTTGCTCTTCGATTTCTACGTATTCTTCAATACGAGCATCGAACTCTTCTTCAGTTTCATTGAGACGCATGATGTGGATGTCTTCTGGTTCAAAGTCCAGACCAATCTCCTCACCTACGATGGCCTTACGAGTTGAGTGGATCATCCATTCATTTCCAAGTTCATCATAGGCGATAATCTCATAGTGAACCCCACGGAAAAGTTGAGTATCGACCTTAACTTGGAGCTTGCCTTCTTCAGGAAGGGTAATGCGCAAGTCCTCTGGACGAATGACAACCTCGACAGGCTCATTTGGCTTCATCCCACCATCGACCGCTTCAAAGCGTTTGCCGTTAAACTCAACCAAGTAGTCCTCAATCATGGTTCCTGGCAAGATGTTGGACTCACCGATAAAGGTAGCAACAAAATGGTTGATCGGCTCATCGTAGATATCCACAGGTGTTCCAGATTGGACAATCTCGCCATCGTTCATAACGAAAATCCAGTCACTCATAGCAAGGGCTTCTTCTTGATCGTGAGTGACAAAGACAAAGGTAATCCCCAATCGTTGTTGCAGTTCACGCAGTTCGTACTGCATGTCTGTTCGCAATTTCAAGTCCAGCGCTGACAAAGGTTCATCCAACAATACCACACGAGGTTGGTTGATGATAGCGCGGGCAATGGCTACACGCTGTCGTTGTCCTCCAGAAAGTTTACGGATGGAACGCTTCTCATAACCTTCCAACTGAACCATCTTGAGAACTTCCGCTACACGCTGCTCAATTTCTTTCTTGTCAATTTTACGCAAGCGTAGCGGAAAGGCAACATTTTCAAACACATTCATATGTGGAAACAAGGCATAGGATTGGAAGACCGTATGGACGTCTCGCTTGTTGGTCGGGATGTCATTGATCCGCACCCCGTCCAGCAAAATATCTCCTGTCGTCGCATCCAGTAAACCTGCAATGATGTTTAGGATAGTTGATTTTCCTGAACCAGATGCGCCTAGTAGGGTATAGAACTTCCCTTCTTCCAACTCAAAGTTAATGTCTTTGAGAACCTTGGTGTTGCTGTCTTCAAAAACTTTAGAGACGTTTTTGAATTCAATAATTGGTTTTTTCAATTGGCATAAATTCCTTCTTTTTCATAAATTAACAGATCAGGGCTCTGTCAGGCCGCTACTACCTCTTGCAGGGAGTAAAACCACCTGCATACATCTTCGCTACCGATAGGCTTTCACCCCCTTTCCATTGACATAGCAGCAGCAATTCTGGCGAAACCTTATTCCTTCTCACCCAAGATTCGAACTTCTCTCTCAAGGGTGACACCTGAGTGTTCCTTGACTTTTTCAATAACAGATTGGATCAAGTCCTCGTAGTCTTTCGCCGTTCCGTCAGCAACATTGATCATGAAACCAGCATGCTTTTCAGATACTTCAACACCACCGATACGATAGCCTTTCAAGCCAGCCTCTGAAATCAACTGACCTGCAAAATGCCCTACTGGCCGCTTAAAGACTGAGCCACAAGATGGGTACTCTAGAGGTTGTTTAAGTTCGCGAAGGTGAGTCAAGCGATCCATTTCCTGCTTGATAACCTGATGGTTTCCTGGAGCTAGGGCAAATTTAGCTGACAAGACAATCGCCCCAGAATCCTGAATAGCTGAATGGCGGTAACCAAAAGCCAAGTCCTTGGCTGATAAGGTTTCAATTTCCCCTTCCTTGGTCAGTATCTTACAAGACTGCAAGATGTGAGCAATCTCTCCTCCGTAGGCACCCGCATTCATAAAGACGGCTCCCCCGATGCTTCCTGGAATGCCACAAGCAAACTCAAAACCAGTCAAACTATGACGGAGTGCAATGCGTGTTGTCTCAATCAAATTAGCACCCGCTTCTGCTTCAATAGTGTAACCATCAACTGAAACATTATTGAGCTTATCACACAAGATGACAAAACCACGGATTCCACCTTCACGAACGATGATATTGCTGGCATTTCCTAGCACCATCCAAGGTATATTCTCTTGATTGGCAAATTGGACGACACGTGCCATCTCATAGCGATTGCGTGGTAAAACTAGGTAATCCGCTCGACCTCCAACCTTGGTATAGGTATAGGTCTTCAAGGGTTCCTTGAAACGAATATCAATTCCTTCTAATTGTTCTTGTATTTTAGTTACTAATGTCATATCTCTTATCCTTTTGTAAAGTCATTTCATTATACCATTTTTAAAGGCTTTTGACGAACTGAAAAATGGAAGTATCAAAACATCGCATAAAAAAAGAGGTCACCCCTCTTTTTATGATTTTTTCCAAAATGTAGATTTTGTAAGCCAGATAAAAGCTAGTACTTCTAAAAGAAGAATGACCTCCACTAGAAGTGGATTTGCAATCCATCCCACTTGAGATAAGGCTGGAGCCAAGTCAAACAAGGCATGCAAACCATAGGCAGCAACGAGGTAGATCCATTTCTTTTGACGAACACTTTGATAGATCCAGATGGAAAGACCAATTTGGAGAACTAGGGCAAGCACACGCTCAACTCCTAGTAAATAAACCTGCCATACAGAAAGAGACTGAACCGTTTCAAGGGTAGACTTTGGAAGGAGATTGGCTACATCAGTATTTGAAGACTGGATGAGTGAAAAGAGGATCAACAAGCTGATTAAGCTTCCCATCCCAAGATAGAGCAACTCCAAACCTCCATGTCCCAAGCCGTAAGCCAAAGCGTCTTTCTCTTCTAGACTTCTCTTTTTCTCCAACCATTTAAAAAAGACAAGGCGGGCAGTTTCCTCAAAAAGGGCAGCCATGGCAATCGCGTAAAGAACATATAGGAAAGGTTGCTCATTCATGAGCGGAATGGTCCCATCTTTTTGCGGATGAAGTATCAGAAGGTGAACCATCTTCTCTAACACTTGAGAAGAAACAAAAAATGCGATTGCCCCCAAGCCCATCACTGCAAGAGAGATTTTAAACCGTTTTTTGGCGTACCAAGTCCCACCTACTAGGACTAAAACCAAAGCTATCATGGTAAGGATAATATGTACTGTCATCTTCTTCTCCTATTCTGACTTATCAATGTCTTTCTTCATCTCGTCAACGTTAAATTTGGCAAATAAATACTGGCGATCTTGGACTGGAAAACGTTGGTCCAACTGATCGACTGCTCCAACCTCGATCATTCCTTCTTTGATAACAAAGTCCATCACATGCCCACCAAAAGTCAAATCATCTGAGATAAAATGCAGATGGTAGCCCGCCACGCTGACCCCATGGAAAATCTCTGGTGTCCAAAATCCAACAATGGTTCCTGAAATATTTTCACGGCTATATTCAGGTTGATGAGTCGCCACATCAGCAAACTTGGTATCAGGTGTGGATTTGGGAATCATCCGCACATGCATTTGTGAAAATTCGCCATGAATCTTGATGGAACGAAAAAGATTTTCCCCATCATAGTAGGACTCAATTCGTTTTTCCAATTCCTTATCTGTCATCTCAAAGCGCTGACGAAAAATCACTTCTGCCTGATGGGGAACCACTGCCGCATAAGGAATAAGAGCATCTGCTGCTACCTCAACGATTTCAGGTGTTTGACCAGACCCCTTGGCTTGATAAGCCTTGCCATCAAGGACAATCAACTCCCCATCAATCGAATCAAGGGTTCCCAAACCAAGGTCGCCATGCTCCAGCAATTCTCCCACTGTCATGGTTCCACCATAGAGACCAGCCATAAGGGCACCTAGAGTATTGTATTGAAATAATTTTACCGGTTCCTGCACTTTTCTATCCATTCTCTTTCTTATCTTCTTTTCAATGAATCATCATACTTTCTAAGTATACCACATTTGCTCCTAGTTGTGAAAGGGAGAAATGCTTTTCCCATTGCAAAGGAGGCAAAAAAAAGGTACAATGTAACAAAATCAAGGGAGGTCTGGAATGAAGAAAGAAAGTAAATACCAAGCAGTCGTTTCCTTTCTAAAAAAGGGGATCGAATCAGGAAAATTTCCAACAGGCAGCCGGCTTCCCTCCATACGTCAATTGAGCCAAGACTTCCACTGTAGCAAGGACACTATCCAACGAGCCCTACTGGAATTACGCCATGAACAATACCTCTATGCCAAACCCCAAAGTGGCTACTATGTTCTGGAGCAAGGACAGCACCAAGACTTGGAAATTGAAGTCACTGACGAACACGCTAGTGCCTATGACGACTTCCGACTCTGCGTCAATGAAACACTGATTGGAAGAGAAAACTACCTCTTCAACTACTATGACAACCAAGAAGGTCTTGAGGAACTCAGACAATCTGTCCATCAACTTCTTTTCAACCAAGCCCTCTACTGCAAACCAGATCAACTGGTTCTAACATCTGGCACCCAGCAAGCTCTCTTTATCCTTTCTCAGATTAACTTTCCGAGCGAGGGAGCTGAGATTTTGGTCGAACAGCCGACCTACCACCGGATGAATCGCCTCTTGGTCGCTCAGGGATTGGCCTACAGGACCATTGAACGCCGAATCGATGGGATTGACCTTGACGAACTAAAAGAACAGTTCAAATCTGGAAAAATCAAGTTCTTCTATACCATTCCTCGCTTCCACTATCCTCTTGGCCATTCCTATTCTGATCAGGAAAAAAGGGCCATATTGGATCTAGCAAACCAGTATGGTGTTTATATCGTCGAGGATGACTATCTAGGAGACCTAGACCCTAAAAAAGGTCAGACCTTCCACTATCTGGATACAGAGGATCGGGTCATTTATATCAAATCCTTCTCAACCAGTCTCTTTCCAGCCCTACGTATCACGGCTCTCATTCTCCCAAATGCCCTAAAAGAGGCCTTTGTTTCCTACAAAAATATCCTGGACTATGATAGCAATCTCATCATGCAAAAGGCTCTCTCTCTTTACATCGATAGTCAGTTATTTGAAAAAAATCGACTGGCTCGACTGACCCTTCAAGAGAACTATCAGACTCGGATAAAGGAAGTACTTGAAAAAAATACCTGTCCCTTGCCCAACTATCCTCTACATGATGGGCTTCTCCTTGATTTGAGACACTATCCTAAAATTGCCAGTTTAAAGCATAGTTCACTCAAACTAGACTTCTTTGAAGAGGCTTATTTGGAAGCCTGTCCTTATCAGTTTGCCAAAGTCTCTCTCGAAAATTTAGAAGCACTATTACAATACATAAAAGCAGAATTGGATTAAACTCCAACTCTGCTTTCTTTTTTATTGTTCAACTTCTGTTAGTTTCGCTGCTTTTTCTAGATAGGTTTGATAAGTTCCTTCATCTTTCAGTTTTTGGATAACCTTATCTACTACTGCTTTCAAGTCTGATTGATTCTTCTTGATGGCAACGTCATTGGCTTCACCATCTTTCATCGTCAAAGTAGCTGTCGCAACGACAAGGTCTGAGATTTTACCTGCGTAACTAAGAGCAATTGGTTCATCCATATGAACAGCATCCACTTTCCCAGCCTGCAATTCATTGACTGCCTCTCCCATATTGGTCAAGGATGTCAATTGGGCATTTGGTAATTGTTTCCTTGACCATGGTTTCTGGCACAGTTCCCTTTTGTGCAGCGATATTTGCACTTGCAAGGCTTGAAAGATCCTTGTACTTGTCTAAATCGGCTTTTCTAACCAAGAAACTCATCTTGTTTTCATAGTATGGAATTGAAAAGTCAAAGACTTCCTTTCTCTCATCAGTAGCACTAATTCCTGCAATAGCCAAGTCAGCCTTTCCAGTTTGAAGACTGGTCAAGACATTGTCAAAATTCATACTAGAGATTTCAAGCTTAACGCCAAGTTCATCCGCAATCGCTTGAGCCATATCAATATCTGCACCAACCACTTGGTTTTTACCATCTACCAATGCTTGGAATTCAAATGGTGCATAGTCTGGACTAGTTGCCACAACTAGCTTCCCTTTTTGTTTGATAGCTTCCACAGCAGACTGGGAACTATCAGCACCTGACAGACAAGCTACAAACAAATAATATTCACTTTTAAAATTTTATAAATAAACGATATTTTTTGTTAATAATTATAACTAAATTGAAAATATTTGTGAACACTTCACACTTTTTTAATCAAAACAGAGAGGCTATTTACAAAAAATAGAAACACAATATTAAGCTTATCTACCAACTGGAAAATTATTTTCAAAAAAATCTTCAATCATATCTAGATGTTGTTGGTTCACAATTGTAATATTTTGTATGTCTCTATGATCAAAAAATCCTAATTCTAAAGTTTCATCACTTGTAAAAAAATTTGTAGAGATAGAAGTTTTAGATGAAACTAAATACAAAATTGTAAGAACTTGAGACTCATCAGCATTCGGATAACTATCTGAATATTTTGTATAAACATTTAAGAGTTTTTCCACTCTCACTTCGATTCCCGTTTCTTCATAAAACTCTCGCACTAAGGCTTCTAAAGCCGATTCACCTAATTCAATAGCACCACCTGGGAAAACCAAACCGGGCCAATCTTGTTTAAGCCTCTCCATGACAACAATTTTTTGTCCGTCGCGAATCATGTACAAATTGGTTAAAACCACTGTCTAAATACGAAGCATACTAACTCTTCATTCATTTTCTCATCCAAGCTTAAAATATTATCACCTAGTTTTTAGAGCACAAAATTAAAAATACAAACAACGCAACTGGTAAATAAGTTAAAATTTCTGTGATTGAAAATAACGCTGATAGATATTTTGTACTATTTTTAAATTCTTCTACTGATAATTTTAAATCAGAACTTTCCTTTAAATTACTAATCACACTTCCATAAAGTTTTCTATACAATCTTTCTTGCCATAGATAATAAGAATCTAGAAGCCAAAAGCCAATAATCGGAAAAAGATATATTAGAAAATTATTTTGTAGATTATCTTTTTGTAAAAATAAAAATAACCCTACAACAATCGTAATCATCCAGCCCTTGATCACAAAAGAATTTTGTGCCATCCTAGTAATTATTGATTGAACTAAATCAATATGTTTAGATTTTGTTTCTTTCATTTATTGTCTCCTTATTATTAAAAAAATTAACAAAATTAGATTCGGTTAAAATTTCACCACCTAATTTCTGATATTCTTCCTTGTTTTCTTCCAATGTTCTAAGTGTTTTATTAAACATACTACAAACTTCACTTAGAAGTGAATGAAGTGTTCCGAAGTGATTGTCAGTTGTTACCACACGTTCAGCATTATCATCAATATAAACATTAGGATGCACTGTTGTTGTCACTAGAGGTGCCGTAGGTTCTTCTTGACCAGCTTTAATAATCCCATGCTTCGTTTTAACAACCCAACCGGCACCTACTTCAAGTAAAACACCTCTTTTTTCTGCAGAGTTATTAGAATGTACATATAAAACATAGATTGGTTTATTTGAATAACTATTTATAAAAAATTCTCGAAAATAATCCCATATATTTTGTCCGTAAGGAACTACCGAGCGATTCTGCGGGTCACTAGTATAAATGATTTCTTCCTCACTGAAGCCATTGAATAATAATAAACCATATAAAACATTATTTAGCTTTTGGTCCTCCCGAGTATGGCTAAGCAAAATTTTTCTAGATTCATTATCAACCCTTATTTTTTTCATTCCTAATTGCTGGAACATATTATTTGCTATTTTAGGATCCAATGTGTTGTTTGGAACAGCTTTATTAAACGTTTCAAGTACTTCTTGTGCTTTTTCTGCAAATTCATCCTCGGCTTTTCGTTTTTGTTTCTTTTTACTTTCTAGTTTATCTTTATTCTTAGCTTTAATTGCTAAATCTTTTTTTCTGAGCACTTGGTTTAATATATCTGATGCAGCCTCCAAGAATATTTTATAACGAACATCGTCGCTCTTATATCCTTGTCTATTGCTCAATGCCATATCAGGTAAATTTGTTTCTTCAAATTCATCTACATATAATTGCCCCACAACATAAACTTCATTCAATCTATTTTGACCAATTTCGTTTAAAACATTAAATTGACCTAATTTCCCATGAGAATATATTGCTAGAAAGTTATCTGGAAAATCAGATGATTCTTTCTCTTTCAAACCCCTTGTCGTACTATATGTACCTATCCATCCTTTTACTTCCAAAGTTCTATCTTCAATTTTACCTAATCTGTTTTTTATTGAATAGTCTTTTTTGATAGGGTTCTTTACTGAATAATTAAGATTTGCGTATTTAGGGGATTTATTTTTAAATTTATCAAGAATTCCATACTCATCTTTCCCAAATATGATAAGAGAGTCCAAGGAGGTCGCCAAAGAATCCACAAACTTTCTTGAAGTTTCATTTTTTCCATCTATCCCCTTGATATGAATTGCAAAAGGGTTTTCTTCATTATCGCTCAGTTGCGGGAAAAACTTTGAAAGATTGTTTTTTATAGTTTTGGACAGCTTAGGAATTTCAAACTCTGAGTCCAGCATCTCAATCCTTGTCCCAGACTCAGTAATATGATCAAAATACATCTCATCTTCAGAAATCGCCTTTAATCTCCCATTATCTGGAACAGTTCTCGTTAACCAGAATCCCGATTTATCACTGCCCGATTTCGTCATCACTTTTACTCTGCTAGAAACAGCTAATGCTGCTAGTTTACCAATTCCCTTTCTCCCCATTTTAGGTCGTTTATATTTCTCACTTTTTGAGCTATTCTCATCAACTCGAGTTGGTTTAGCCACAGATAAATACTTTTCTCGTGTTTCATCATATGTCATTCCCTTTCCATCATCCTCAATGATAATTACAGAATCCGAAAAATTAATCCAAACATTTTCAGCATCAGCATCATAGCTATTAGCTACTAGTTCTGCTAGCACATAATAAATATTAGTGTACAAACTAGGTCCCAATAATTCTAATATTTCTGGACTAATTTGAATTGGATATTCTTTTTTCATTATACGTCCTCCAAATGATTTAATATACTTTGACCAATTACCTCTCCCAACTTAGGTGGAACAGCATTCCCAATTTGTAGTGCTACCTGTGAAATAGGATATTTTCCCTTAAGTTCAGGTTGTGTAAATAAGTAATCTCTCGGAAATGTTTGTAACATTGCACCTTCACGTAGACTTAAAGCTCTATCTTGATCAGGATGTCCAAATCGCCCATTTCCTATTCCTGGAAATTGTGTTGTAATTGTATTAGCAGGTTTATCCCATTCTAAACGACCATATACCGATCCAAAAGAAGCTCCGCTTTTTTTCTTATAAGCTTCCAGTAATAGCTCCTCGTCCCAATCCCTCCAAGTTCCACCAGGTTTTGACTGCTTTATTCTCTTCATATTCAATTCAGATAGATTTCTGCTTCTATGAAGAGGATCATTTAAATCAGTATCTCCTGCCTTCAATTTTGGTAAATTTCCAATTGTATCTCGAAGTGTAGGGTAATTATCTTTATTAAATTGTGCAGGAATTAATTTGATTTCTCCCAATTTTGAAGCTAAAAGCAATAATCTCTTTCTTTTTTGAGGAACACCGTAATCTGGCGCGAATATCACTTTGTAATCAATTAAGTAATTATTATCATTCAAAATCTGGATAAATTTATCAAATACCTTTTCATTGACCATTTGTGGAACATTTTCCATTGAAACAATATCGGGTTGAACATACTCTATTTGTTTCCCAAAATAGTCTAAAAGATCCATCTTCTGAAGTGTATTCTCATTATTCTTGTACTTATGACTATAAGTCGAAAAGGGTTGGCATGGGGCACAACCCATTAAAATTTTTATATCAGTATCATTCGGATAAAGAGCAGTAATTTCCTTGCTATCAATTTCTTTTACATCTTTTAAAATGAATCTCGCTTTATTATTAAATTCGTATGCAAATTGACTATGAGGATCTATATCATAACCTGCTATTACATTTATACCTGCTTGCTGAACACCACAGGTCAACCCTCCAACACCACAAAACAAATCTACAGCATTAATTTTCATGGCAATATCCTCCATTTTAAATTATAGCATTCTTTTTGAACTTTTTACAGTATATATAATTGGTAAAAACTCGACTTCTTATTTTATCAACGTTTTAAGCACCTGTTATTATGCACAATCACCACCTGGTAAGCCCCAAGTTCCTTTATCTGCACGTTTTTGTAATAATATTTTTCCTAATTGACTTAATATTCCAGAGGTAAAATTTAAAATTATTTTATCTTTTCCTACTTTTTTTCTTATATTCTGTATGTAGTCCATTACTCACTTCTGACAAAGTAAACCATCAATACAACGAAAGCTTACTATATTAAAAAGTAAGCTTTCACAATTATTCTATCATTTAAATACTTTATAATTCTACAATCTTACCTGTTTCAAAGTAAACAACCCATTCACAGATATTTTTTGCGTAGTCTCCGATTCGTTCCAAGAAGGAAATGACCTGGAAGTAATCACGGCCTGTAACGATGGCTTCAGGATTTTTCCTAATTTCTTCTGTAGCCAAATCTCGGATACTATCAAAGTAATGGTTGATTTTTTCATCCATCGCTGCTACTTCGTAGGCTTGATCCACAGAACCGTTGAGATAGAGATCTAGAGCTGCTTCGACGAAGTTTTTCACGTCGCGTCCCATCTTTTTGATTTCTTCTTCAACAGAAGGGATACGTTGCTCCCCTTTCATACGAATGGTCGCCTCAGCGATAGACACTGCATGATCTCCCATGCGTTCCACGTCTGACACTGCCTTGAGAACGGTCAAGACGGTACGAAGGTCTTGCGAAACAGGTTGTTGAAGGGCAATCATTTCAAATGATTTCTTTTCCAACTTCACTTCATATTCATTTACTTCTGCATCGTCTTCGATGACTTCTTTTGCCAAATCACGGTCATGAGTGACAAAGGCACGTACTGTACGATTGATCTGCGAGAGCACTTCTTGTCCCATAGCGTAGAACTGGTTGTGCAATTTCTCCAAATCTTCTTCAAATTGAGATCGTAACATCTTTCAACTCCTTATCCAAATTTTCCTGTAATATAATCTTCTGTTTCCTTGTTTTGAGGGGAAAGGAACATCTTCTTCGTATCATTAAACTCAATCAAATCTCCATCTAGGAAAAAACCTGTCTTATCAGAGATACGTGAGGCCTGTTGCATCGAACGCGTTACCAAGAGCATGGTGTATTTATCTTTCAGACCATACAAGGTTTCCTCAATCTTACCTGCAGAAATAGGATCCAAAGCTGAAGTTGGTTCATCTAAGAGGATGATTTTCGGGCTGGTTGCCAAAACACGGGCAACACAGACACGTTGCTGTTGACCTCCTGAGAGACCAATGGCCGAATCATGCAAACGATCCTTGACTTCATCCCAGATAGAAGCACGTTGCAAGGCCTTTTCTACTGCTTCATCAAGAACTTGCTTATCCTTGACCCCATTGATACGTAGTCCGTAAACAACATTTTCGTAGATAGACATAGGGAAGGGATTGGGCTGTTGGAAAACCATGCCGATCTCCTTACGCAATTCAACCGTATCGGTACGAGGGCTGTAAATGTTGTGGCCATTATAAATCACTGTCCCAGTTGTTGTCACCTCAGGGTTTAAATCTCCCATGCGGTTGATGGCCTTGAGAAGAGTTGACTTCCCTGAACCTGACGGACCAATGAGGGCGGTTATTTCCTTGGGTTGAAAAGAAAGAGAAACACTATTCAAGGCCTTCTTTTTGTTGTAATAAACGGACAGGTCTTTAACCTGCAAAATCGGTTCTGTCATGCTGTTTCCTTTCTAACCAAAGTGTCCCGTTACATAGTCATTGGTTGACTGTAACTTAGCATTTTGGAAAATATTGGATGTCTTATCATACTCAATCAAATCGCCCAAGTAGAAAAATCCAGTGTAGTCACTTGCACGGGCAGCCTGCTGCATACTGTGGGTCACGATGATGATGGTAAAGTCTTTCTTCAACTCCAGCATGGTTTCTTCAAGCTGGGCTGTCGCAATTGGATCCAAGGCTGACGCTGGCTCATCCATCAAAAGAATGTCTGGTTTAACAGAGATAGCTCGAGCGATACAGAGACGTTGTTGCTGTCCACCAGAAAGCATCAAGGCTGACTTGTGCAAATCATCTTTGACCTGGTCCCAAAGGGCAGCCTGACGGAGAGAAGTTTCCACAATTTCATCCAAGACCTTCTTATCCTTAACTCCTGCACGTTCGTGGGCAAAAGTAATGTTGCGGTAGATAGACTTGGCAAATGGATTTGGCCGTTGGAAGACCATTCCGATATGCTTGCGCATCTCATAGACATTGATTTCTGGACGGTTGACATCAATTCCTTGGTAGAGGATTTGCCCTGTTACCTTGGCAATGTCAATGGTATCATTCATCCGGTTGAGACTGCGAAGGTAGGTAGATTTCCCAGATCCAGACGGACCAATCAAGGCTGTAATTTTATTTCTTTCAAATTGCATATCGATGCCCTTAATGGATTCATTTTTACCATAGTAAACATGTAAATCCTTGGTTGAGAGGGCCACTTTTTCTTCAGGGAAGGTGATGATATGCTTTTCATCCCAGTTATATTTTGACATGGCTTCTCCTTTAGGCAGCGGTTAATTTCTTGTGTAAATAGCTTCCGAGTTTGCGTGCTCCAAAGTTAAAGATTAAGATAAAGATGAGGAGCACAGCTGCAGAACCTGCAGACACGATGGTAGCATCAGGAATGGTTCCCTCGCTATTGACTTTCCAGATGTGGACAGCCAAGGTTTCTGCTTGACGGAAGATTGAGATGGGGCTGGTAACACTGAGAATATTCCAGTTAGACCAGTCTAGGGCTGGTGCAGACTGTCCTGCCGTATAGATAAGAGCGGCAGCCTCACCAAAGATACGGCCAGATGCCAAGACAACACCCGTTACGATGCCTGGAAGAGCTTCTGGAATGACAACATGAACTACAGTCTCCCAACGTGAAATTCCAAGGGCCAGACCAGCCTCACGTTGTGTATGGTGAACATGTTTTAAACTGTCCTCAACATTTCGAGTCATCTGAGGGAGGTTAAAGACCGTCAAGGCCAAGGCACCTGAAATGATTGAAAATCCATACTCAAACTGGACTACAAAGATCAAGTAACCAAAGAGACCCACAACGACTGATGGTAGAGAAGACAAAATCTCAATACAGGTACGAATAAAATTGGTCACAGGTCCTTTTTTGGCATACTCAGCGAGGAAAACGCCAGCTCCCATAGACAGGGGAACAGAAATGATCAAGGTAATGACCAAAAGGAAGAAGGAATTGTAGAGCTGAATCCCGATACCCCCACCTGCTTGATAAGAGGAGGATTTCCCAGTCAAGAAGGTCCAAGAGATGTGCGGTAACCCTCTCACCAAGATATAGAGAATCAAAGATGCCAGAATGGTCACGATGATACCCGCGATGGTATAGAGGACAGCTGTTGCAAGTTTATCTAATTTCTTAGCGTGCATAGTTTTTCTTTCCTCTTTCTTTCGTAATCAATTTAATCACACTGTTAAAGGCCAAACTCATCAAGAGCAAGACTAAGGCCAGTGACCAGAGAACGTTATTATCAACCGTTCCCATGACGGTATTCCCAATTCCCATAGTCAAAACAGAAGTCAAAGTCGCAGCTGGTGTTGTTAGCGAGGTTGGGATAACTGCTGAGTTTCCGACCACCATCTGAATAGCAAGGGCTTCACCAAAGGCACGTGCCATTCCAAAGACTACTGCTGTGAAAATACCTGAGCGTGCTGCTTTCAAGGTCACACGCCAGATGGTTTGCCAGCGAGTCGCTCCCATAGCCAAACTCGCTTCACGATAGTGACGAGGCACAGCACGCAAACTGTCTGTTGTCATAAAAGTTACAGTTGGTAGAATCATGACAAAAAGAACGAAAATCCCTGACAAAATCCCAAAACCAGTTCCACCAAAGACGCTACGAACAAAAGGCACCACAACTTGCAAACCGATAAATCCATAGACGACTGAAGGAATACCGACGAGGAGTTCAATGGCTGGTTGCAAAATCTTTGCACCCTTTGGTGATACCTCGGTCATAAAGACTGCAGCTCCAATAGCAAAGGGTGTTGCGATGAGGGCAGATAAAATCGTCACAATAAAGGAGCCCAAAATCATTGGAAGGGCACCAAATTGTTTCCCTGAAGGATTCCAAGTTTGTCCAAAGAGGAAATCAAAGATGTTGACCCCATTGACAAAGAAGGTCGATAAGCCTTTTTGGGCTACAAAAATCAAAATCATCGCCACTATGATCACAATCAAAGAAAGACAGGCGAAGGTCAAACCTTTACCAAACTTCTCAAGACGAGAGTTCTTTGAAGGAGAGAGTAATTTTTTTGAAAGTTCTTCTTGATTCATTATTGACTCCCTTCTATCGCTGTCACTGTACCTGAAGCATCTTTTTGGACTTTCATTTCATTGATGGAAATATAGCCCATGCCCTTAACAATACCAGTTTGGGCTTCGTCTGAGAGGATGAATTTTAAAAATTCAGCTGCCAACTCATTAGGCTGACCTAGAGTGTACATGTGCTCATAAGACCACAAAGGCCAGTTGTTGGTCGTTACATTTTCAGTTGTCGGCTCATAGCCATTCAGTTTCGTGCTTTTCACTGAGTCATCCACATAGGCAAAGGCAAGATAAGAAATGGCTCCTGGAGTTTGCGAAACAATTGACTTGACCATCCCGTTAGAATCCTGCTCTTGGCTCTGCATAGCCGCCTGACCATTCATTACGACATTGTCAAAGGTTGCTCGCGAACCAGAACTTGCTGCTCGGTTGATGATTGAAATCGCCAGATCTTTGCCCCCAACTTCTTTCCAGTTGGTCACTTCACCTGTAAAGATTTTACGAAGTTGCTCAATTGTCAGATTTTCAACATCCACTTCTTTGTTCACAATCACTGCCAGACCAGCTACTGCAACCTTATGGTCCACAAGCGCTGAAGCGTCAATTCCATCTTTTTCCTCCGCAAAAACGTCAGAGTTCCCGATGTCAACTGCTCCAGACTGGACTTGGGATAGTCCTGTACCCGATCCACCACCTTGAACGTTGACTGTTTTTCCGATATTTTTTGAACCAAATTCGTCTGCTGCGGCTTCGACCAGAGGCTGAAGGGCAGTTGAACCGACGGCTGTCATGGTTTCTCCACGATCAATCCAGCTTGCACATCCAGCTAGAAAACCTGCAAGCAAAAGAGTCGCAAGAGATAGGACGAGCTTTTTTCTTTTTTTCACTGTTTTTCTCCTTGAACATAATGATGAATGTTCTGATATCTTTCAGTTCCTATCATTTCAATCAATGATGATAAGATTTCGTTTACGATTTATAGGCTGGAAGCCCCCTTGAGGACCAGTCAGTTCATCACATAATATAAGTAAAAATGAAAGACTATCAGAAAAAACTCATACTTCCAATATAACATAGAAAATCTTCTTTGACTAGCTTTTTCACTTGAATCTGAGGCCTTTTGGATAATAATTTTTCAAAACATTTCCAGTAACTTTTGCAAAGCCCAGACCGTTTCCATGAACCAGAACTTGATACCAGCCATTTGGTAGACTTTCAGCTAGCTGAACTGTTTCCCCAGCTACATATTTTACAAAATTCTCATCCTTGATTTCGACTCTTTGTTTCACTTGACTTGGTTTTAAGGCTAATCCCAGAGCAAAGCTTGGTTCGAAGCGTTTCTTCTTAAAAGTACCCAGATGAAGTCCATTTCGGGCAATTTTGAGTTTCCCTAGATCAGGTAACATCTCTGGCAAGAGATAAAGTTGGTCTCCAAAAGTTTGCAAGATACCAGCTAGATTGACCCGCAAGTGTTTTTGGGCAAATTCTTGCCACAAAGCCAGTTGCTCACGACTGAGATTGCTCTTGCTAGCCTTGAATTTAGGTGCCGGATTTTCTCCCTTAAACTGCAGGTGGGCAACAAACTGGCCTTCTCCCTTGAAATGATGAGGATACATCCGAGCCGTTTCAGGAAGGTCAATTCCTGCTACCATGCCATTCACATGATCAACTGGAAGCAGTTCAAAATCATAAGTATCCAGCAACCAGTGGACGATTTCTTCATTTTCCTCTGGTGCCCAAGTACAGGTCGAATAGACCAAACGACCACCTTCTGCAAGCATGGTCACTGCATCTTCTAAAATTTCTCTTTGGAGACTGGCACATTGGCTAGGATAATCGGTACTCCAATAATCCATGGCCTCTGGCTGCTTACGGAACATCCCTTCACCCGAGCAAGGTGCATCAAGGACAATCACATCAAAATAACCTTTAAAAACCTTGGCCAAGCGGTCAGCAGATTCATTGGTCACGACAACATTTGTCGCTCCAAATCGCTCCATATTTTCCACTAAAATCTTAGCACGCTTGCTTGAAATTTCGTTGGAAACAAGGACTCCTTGATTAGCCAGATAAGCTGCTAGTTGAGTGGATTTTCCACCTGGTGCTGCAGCCAAGTCTAAGACCTTCATACCGGGAAGGGGTTGAGCTACCTGGGCCACCATTTGGGCTGCAGGCTCTTGTGAATAAACGAGACCTGTCACATGCTCTGGAGATTTCCCAGAGACTTTACCATAATGCCCCCAAGGTGTATGGGGAATGGCATCTGCAAACGACAACTGACTTTCTTTTAAGGGATTGATCCGAAAAGCCGAAACCGCTTCTTGTTTAAAAGAGGCAAGAAAATCTCTTGCCTCATCTTCTAATATCGCTTCATATTTTTCAACAAATCCTTCTGGAAATTGCATTTAATTTTCTTTCCTTTCATAAATATAGGACTGAATTTCTTCTTGCATCTCAATTGGCACCATCATAACAGGCTGACGCGTTTTAAAATCAGCGGGCTCACCTGATACCGTAAGAAGGCGATAACCCAGACTTTCTCCTAAAATACTAGCCGCAGCGTAATCCCATGGCTGCAAGTAGGTAATATAAGTCAGAAGGCGACCCGATAAAACCTTAGCAAAACTAATGGCCGCACTGCCATATACACGGACACCCAACGCTGCTCGCCCTAAATCTGCCAAGCCCCACTCATTGCTTTCAAACATACCTGAGTTACCGGCAACTAAAAATTCTTGAAGAGGTTTCTTTTTAAAAGGCGGTAAGGGATCATTATTGCGGCAAGGAGGAAAGGTACCACCACCATGGTAACAATCACCTTTCATAACATCATAAATGACGCCAAATTTGCCCACACCATCCTCAAAATAGGCCAACATCACGGCAAAATCTTCCTGCTGAGCGACAAAGTTATTGGTACCGTCAATGGGATCAATCACCCAAACGGAACCTTGACCAACTGCAGCACGTAAACAGCCCTCTTCCGCACAAATCAAGTCCTCAGGATAGGAGGACTTGATCCGATCAACCAAGAGATCCTGAACCTCCTTATCCAGACGCGTCACCAAGTCTGTAGGTGAAGACTTTCGCTCGACCTGCAAATCTTCTTTCATGTGAGCCAAAATATAGGCAGCAGCTTCCTGCACAATCTGCTTGGCAAATTCAAATTTAGTTTCCAAGAGAAATCTTCCCTTCTCTTTTTTCTTTTGCTAATTGAACTGCATGATAGAAGGAATAACCGCTAGCCGTCTCAAATTCACGACCTAGGCGCTTTTCTTCACTTTTGCTCGGGACCACAGACTTAAATTTCTTGTAAGAATCTAGCAGTTTTTTAGCTTCTACCTTGTCTTCATAGGCAGCTTCAACATCATTAAAAAAAGAAAGCACTGAAGCAAGTTCTTCAGTGCTCCACGACAAATCTAGTGGGTAACTATACTGTTTGTTCATCTATCCAATACCAGCTCTCAATGTTGCTTCTTTTAGTTCTTGTTTACGGTAACTACGAGGGAGAAAAGCACGAATCTCATCTTCATTAAAACCGATCTGCATGCGTTTGGTGTCTATAATAATTGGGCGACGCAAAAGACTAGGATATTGCTCAATCAACTGAAGCAACTCCGATACCGAAATACTCTCTACATCAATATCCAATTTTTGAAAAATTTTTGAACGAGTTGAAATGATGTCATCAGTACCATTTTCGGTCAAGGAAAGAATGTGTTGTAATTCTTTTCTTGTTAAAGGACTGGTCATAATATTGTGCTCCTCAAAAGGAACTTTATGCGTCTCTAACCAGGCCTTTGCCTTACGACATGATGTACAGCTCGGTGATAAAAATAGTGTAATCATGCTTTTCTCTTCTTTATCTATACTTTACTATTCCTATTATACAAAAAAATAAAGCGCTTGACTAGCAATTTCTAGAAAAAAGCCTATTTTTTTCTAGAAAAATAGACTGTATGCGAACGAATTACTCAATTCCAATGAAGTTAATTCACTCCTCGTAAGAATTTTTAACTTCATCACTGTTTTATCAATGCAACACATTAAAGTATTCTACGACTTTTCAAATAAAGAAAACCAAAGAAACTTTCATAGAGTCCAAAGAAGAGAAGGAAAGCATGGAGGAAGAAGGTCTCTGGTAAAATCAAAATAACGGGATCCTTTACGGGATCAAAAAGCCAGGTATCGTCTCCCACAAAGAGAATCTGATGGAAAAGAGTAAAGAATTGCTCAAAACCAATCAACACTCCTACAAGGCCAATGACTAGAGGCAGTAGCACTAGAGCCAGGATACTTTTACGATATAGGGGCAAAAAGCCTTTTTTCACAATCTTTCTAACAAAGAAATAGAAACTTGGTAGTGTCACTAGGGCAACTAACTGAACCAAGTGGAAGAGATTCTTCACCACCGCAAAGTGGTGTAGACCTGCTGCTGATGAACGAAAATCTGGCATCTCTAAGACCTGACTAAAGGGATTGGTCAGGTAATTCATCAAGATATGAAAGTTGTACTGAATGGTTTCTGGCCTTAGATAGACTCGATTCGCTAAGTTCAGCCACTCAATTTCCAAAGGATAGAAAATCCATGCCAGATAAATGGTTAAGAGGATAGACAGTGAGAGGAGAAAGAGCATACTTCCCCAAAAGGTCAGTTTAGTTTTCATCAAAATTCCACTCCGCAAGGCTAGAAACTACATGAGTTGGTGCGATTGGCAAGTCCGCCACTTCTTCTGCTTTGGTAAAACCTGTCGTCACCAAGAGCGTTGGAATGCCATTGTCAATCCCTGCTCGGATATCTGTCAGGTAGTTATCCCCGACCATGAGCAAGTCTTCTCGATCTATACCCAGATATTCCACGGCCTTGTCCATGATGATAGCATTTGGTTTTCCGATATAAACTGGTTTTACCCGAGTTGCTACTTCAAGAAGGGTTATCAGTGAACCAGCACCTGGCAAGAGACCACGTTCCGTCGGAATATTGAGGTCTGGATTGGTTCCGATAAAGTGAGCCCCCTTTTGAATGGCTAGAGTTGCTGTCGCAAATTTTTCATAGTCGACTTGCCAGTCCAGTCCAACTACCACATAGGCAGGATTTTCCTTGTCTTCCACATAACCAGCAGCCCGAATGGCATCCTTGAGTCCTGCTTCTCCGATGACATAGACTGTCTTCTCCAATCCCAAGTCATTCATATAGTCGATGGTTGCCAAAGTCGCTGTGTAGACAGTTGATAAAGGCGTGTTGATATTAAAATTCTTAGCCAAGATCTCTTGTACACTCTCAGGAGTACGAGTTGTATTATTGGTCACAAAGAGGTAGGGAATTTCTCTTTTTTGTAACTCATGGACAAAAGCCTCACCCGCCGGAATCCGGTCTTTCCCCTTGTAAATGGTTCCGTCTAAATCAATTAAATAACCTTTATAAGCCATATCGTCCTTTCTAATTGCTTTCAATTTCTTGCCACGTAATCATAGCTTGGGCATTGATCTCGCCATCACTGATGATCTCATGCTTGCTTTCTAGTCCCTTGAGTTCATATGCTGAAGCAATCATACCACCTGGTCGCACTTCTTTGACATATTTGAGATTGATTTTCTTTGGAATATACTTGGTCAAAAAATCTGGTCCCATGACTTCAAAAATCCAATCCAGATATTTGCTATTATTGACATGACCATTCATATCCAAGTCGTAAAAACGAACATGGTAGTCTTTACTGATCGGGTCTTCTAGGTTAGCATACTTCGGCCCACGGATGAGTTTTTTATCAAACTCAGACTGGTAAGGAGCAACAATCTCTGGTTCGACAGCATGAACTTTACGACTGTCTCTGTCCATGAGAACAAAGGTTGCTACCATGCGAATGATTTCTTGACCTGCTTCATCATAGATAGTGAAACGGCGGTAGCAAAAAAGACGATTGTAAGTCAATGCTTCCGTTTCAATCGTAATCTCCTCAGCAAAGCGAGGCAAGCGAACCACGTCAATCGCATAATCTGTAATAATCCAGACTAGATTGTAACGTTCTAGCACATCCTTGTCGCTAACTCCCAGCTCAATTGACTGCATACCTGATACTTGCAAGGACAGCAAAATCACATCTGGAAGTTTGATATGACCGTTCATGTCCGCCATATCAAAAGGAATTTTCATTTTCATTTGATAAGTTAAGCCCATTGTTCTACTCCAAAATAAATCGTTCTGCTACAGTGTCTCCTAAAAAGAGACCTCTCTTTGTCATTCGGACACGATCACCATCGATCTGCATGAGTCCTTGTTGAACCAAGTCTCTGATGATTTCACCATAAAGTCCATCAAAGGACCGTCCGAATTTTTCCTCAAATCGTGCCATGGAAACCCCGGATTTTTTCCGGAGACCTAGGAACATTTCTTCTTCCATCTGCTCCCTTTGACTCAGGTGTTCTTCTGTAATCCGAGCATTTCCTGCCTCTACCGCATTGAGATAGTGGCGGATAGGACCGTGATTTTTATAGCGCACCCCGTTCACATAACCTGAAGCACCCGCACCGATACCATAATACTCGGCATTGTCCCAGTACATGAGATTGTGGCGACTTTCAAATCCAGGCTTGCAGAAATTGGAAATCTCATAATGCTCAAAACCAGCTCGCTCCAGTTCTGCGATGATGTACTCAAACATCTCCGCTTCCAGTTCCTCCTTGGGCAGGGGCAATTTCCCACGTCTCATGCGGTTCATAAAGACCGTATGGTTTTCCAAAATCAAGCTATAAAGACTCATATGAGGAATATCAAGCGAGATAGCCTTAGCTACATTGTCCTTGACCTGAGCCATAGTTTGACCTGGAAGAGCATAGATTAGGTCGATGGAGATATTGTCAAAACCAGCCAGTTTGAGGCGGTCGATATTTTCATAAATATCCTTCTCCAAGTGACTACGCCCAATCTTTTTCAGCATTTTGTCATCAAAAGTCTGGACACCTAAGGAAACACGATTGACTGCCGACTGTTTCAAAACCGCAATCTTATCCGCGTCCAAATCGCCTGGGTTGGCCTCAATGGTCAACTCTTCCAAGACAGACAAGTCCAAGTTTTTAGTCAAGCCATCTAAGAGCAGCTCTAATTGCGGAGCGGACAGAGCCGTTGGCGTCCCACCTCCAATGTAGAGGGTTCGTAACTTTTGGATATCATAAGAACGAAACTCCTTTAGCAGATGCTCCAGGTAACTATCTACTGGTTGATTCTTGATAAATACTTTTGAAAAGTCACAATAATAACAAATCTGTGTGCAAAAGGGAATATGCACATAGGCGGACGTTGGTTTTTTCTGCATAGTATTTATTATACCACAAAGACAGGCTTGCAGATAAAAATCACCATCTCCAAAAACCAGAGATGGTGATGCATTATACTTCAGTAATATCGATGATGATTTCTTCTTGGTCTTCAGCGACGTCTGGAGTTGCTGACTGTTCTTGCCATTGCTCCTTGAGATTGTTAAAGGTTTCCTTGGATGCTTCTGTCGCTTGTCGAGCACAGGTCTTGGCTTGATCAATGACACTATCAAAAGTGATTTCACCAGATTCTACTTGTTCCTTTGTTTTCAGCACAAAGTCCCTTGCCTGTTCCTTCACTTCAGTTAGTTTCTCACAAACCTGCTCTCTAGCATATTCTGGATCTTCTCTCAAATCATCTAGAAAATCCTGAGCTTGACTACAAACTTGCTTGCCCTTGTCACTTGTCAAAAACAAAGCAAGAGCTGCACCTGAAACCGTACCTAAAAGGATAGAGGATAGTTTTCCCATAAGATTTCTCCTTTTCTATTTTTTGAAAAATTTACTTGCGACACGAAGAGCGGACAAGCCTGCACCTGTCTTAATGGTCTTTGAACCAGCTGATGAGGCTTTTTTACCCAAGACACGCGCATGTTGATTGAGATCAGATACTGACTCTGACAAGTCCGCCACAGCTGTAAAAAGTGGATCAATCGTCGCAACTTTGATATTGATATCGTCTGCCAACACATTAACCTTAACCAGTAATTCATTGGTCTGATGCAAGGTAACGTTCACATCTGAACTCAATGTTTTGATGGTTTTCTCTGTCTCATCAATCATACGACCTGCTTTTTGAATCGTGATTGTCAAATAGACTAAACAGACAATCAAAGCAATCGCAACAAGAATATATGCAACTTCTAACATTTATTTTTCCTCCTCTGTATGATAGAAAGGGGCTTTCTTTCGATTTTGATAAAGTATGATAAAAATACCGAGTCCGATAAGGATAACTGATAACCATTGGGAAACTCGCAGACCAAAGAACATGAGACTATCGGTCCGCATCCCTTCGATGATCATACGGCCAAAGCCATACCAAATCAAGTAGAAAGCAGTGATATGACCACGTCTGATTTCCTTTAATTTTCGTCTAAAAATCAAAATCAAAGCAAAACCAATCAGATTCCAAATCGACTCATATAAGAAGGTCGGCTGACGGTAGCTACCATCGATGTACATCTGGTCACGAATGAAGCCCGGCAAATAATCCAGACTATCTACTGCTGCACCGTAGGCTTCTTGGTTAAAAAAGTTCCCCCAGCGTCCTAAACTCTGGGCAACCATGACGCTCGGTGCTGCAATATCTAAGAAATCCCAAGTATTGATCAGCTTTCTATCTGCAAAGATATAAAGGACAATAGCGCCCGCTATCAAACCTCCATAAATGGCCAAACCACCATTCCAGATGGCGATGATTTCACCTGGATTTTGCAGATAATAATCTAAACGAAAGAGTACGTAGTATAATCTAGCACCTAAAATAGCTACCGGAAAAGCAATCAGGATAAAATCCAAAATATCATCTGATAGAATTTTCTTTTTAGGAGCTTCTTTCATGGCAAGGTAGACAGCCAAGACCAATCCAGTCACAATACACAAAGCATACCAACGAATGGAAAAAGGGCCGATTTCAAATGCAACTGGATTAATCATCTTTCACCTCATTTTTGGAGATGAGATTAGTCAAGCGTTCTTCAAATAAACGCGTCGCATCAAATCCCATTTCTTTAGCGCGATAGTTCATGGCTGCCGCCTCAATAACAACAGAGATATTGCGTCCTGTTTTTACTGGGATGCGGATACGTGGAATCGTTACTCCAGAAACTTCTAGTTCTTCGGCATTGTTTCCTAGACGGTCAAAGGTCTTATGGGTATCATAATTTTCCAAGTAAACAGCCAACTGGACTTGTGAAGAATCTTTTACAGCACTTGCTCCGTAGAGACTCATCACGTCAATAATACCCACTCCACGAATCTCAAGCAAATGCTTCAAAATTTCAGCGGGCTCTCCCCAAAGGGTCATTTCATCCTTGGCAAAGATATCTACACGATCGTCTGCTACCAAACGGTGTCCACGTTTCACAAGCTCAAGACCCGTCTCGCTCTTACCGATACCACTATCCCCTTGGATCAAGACGCCCATGCCATAGATGTCCATCAAGACACCATGCACGCTCGTACGCTCAGCCAAACGGGAATCAAGGTAGCTAGATAACTCTCCAGATAAACGACTAGTTGATGTTCGACTGGTTAAAATCGCAATCTTACATTCTCTAGCAGCTTTCAACATTTCTTCTGGCACTACCAAGCCACGAGCAACGATGACAGCGGGTGTTTCAGGTAGAAACATTTTCTTCAAAACTTGATAACGGTTATGGGCAGGCATGGCAACCAAATAGGACCACTCCTTCATCCCTAACAGCTGAATCCGTTCTGGAGTATAGTAATCAAAATAGCCCGTCATTTCAAGACCAGGTCTCATAATGTCCGCAGTATTGATTTCCTTTTCAAGCAATTCGCCTTCACCATAGACAATATCTAGTCTGAGCTTTTCAATGACTTCTCTTACTAAAACCGACATAATTTCCTCCTTCAATCGAGTTCTCCTTACTATTATATCAAATTGTAGTTGGAAGTTTCCTTTTTTTGCAGGATTTACAGTATTTATTTAGAAATAAAAAGACTAGATTTCTCTAGCCTTTCATTTCTAATTAGAATTTTTTACGTTTACGAGCTGCTTCTGATTTACGTTTACGTTTTACAGAAGGTTTTTCATAGAATTCACGTTTGCGTGTTTCTTGAAGAGTACCAGCTTTAGTAACCGCACGTTTGAAACGACGAAGTGCATCGTCAAGAGATTCATTCTTACGTACTACTGTTTTAGACATTTTTTTCACTCCCTTCAAGTTCAAGATCTATTCTATTTTACACGCAAAATGGATAAATGTCAAGGAAAAAGCTGCCATAAACTTATATTATCTTCAATTTTAATCTTGTTAAAATTGATTAACATTTATAGATGGAAATGATATAATAGTGGCACATATTGATTAGCAAAAATTAGTATTATTTAGAAGTGAATCTATAACATGAAAAGAATCATAAAAATTTACCCTGTAGTCAGTATTTTAGTTGTAATTTGTTTATTGCTAGGAATTCTTACTACCTTTTGGGGAAGTGTAATGTATGACTTATTTGCATTTCATTCAAAGCCAATTTATTGTTGGCAATACTTTAGTGGTACATTTATGCATGGAAGTAAAGAAGCACCAGTATGGTTTATATGGTTTCATTTAGTTTTAAATACTTTAATGTTACTTCCTTTTGGTGGGCTATTGGAGTATAAAAGGGGATCAAAATATGTATTTTTAGTTTTTATTACTTCTATGGTAATATCTTCGATTGTATTCCATATATTAACACAGAATCAAGAAATTCAGGCATCGGGTATCTCTGCTATTGGCTATGCTTTTGTAATGGGTGGGGTGATGAGTATGTTTGGTATATGGAAGAATTTCAATTTAGGATTAAAACTATTTTATATCCTTTTAATCGTTCTATCTCTCACAATGCTTCTACCAAATATAACAGGCTGGATTTCGACCTTTCTTCACATGTCAGGAATTGCCAGTTATATCATGGTTTCCAGCATCAACAACTGTCTTAATAAAAATCGTATAGCATCATAAGAATAGTCAATACGATTATATCAAAGTTTACAGACATTTAAGAATTTTCTATTGGATGCCTTTTTATATGAAATATCAACAACTGTTACGGTGATTTGCAAAAAAATTTCTTTTAGCAGGATAGTGAACATTTGAAGTAAAAAGCCACTCACTCCAAAGAGCAAGTGGTTCTTGTCATTTTACTTTTCAAGCAAGCTGAGCGCTGCTGCATCCGCAATAATAGTCACATCAGGGTGGTTTTGTAGGCTACTTGCTGGTAGACTTTCAGTTACTGGGCCTGATACTGTTCCAGCAATGGCTTCTGCTTTTGACTCACCGTAAGCAAAAAGAATAATAGACTTGGCATCCAAAATATTTTTAATCCCCATTGAGATGGCTTGAGTTGGAACGTCTTCAATCTTGTCAAAGAAGCGAGCATTGGCTTCGATTGTAGACTGGTCTAGGTCTACAAGGTGTGTCTGGCTATCAAAGGCAGTTCCTGGCTCATTAAATCCGATATGTCCATTGCGACCGATTCCCAAGATTTGCAAATCAACTGGATGGTCAGCCAAAATTTGGTTGTAGCGTTCTACTTCAGCTTCAGCATTGTCCTTAATCCCACGAGGCAAGAAACTTTCTTTAAATGGTTTTTGGTTGAATAAGTGTTCTTGCATAAAGTGGCGGTAAGACTGTGGGTTGTCCCCATCAAGCCCTACATACTCATCAAGGTTCACACTGGTTAGATTTGAAAAATCAAGGTTACTCTCAACGATTTCCTTATAAAACTCAAGTGGACTGCTCCCTGTCGCAAGTCCTAATGTTTGAGCGCCATTGGCCAACTTTTCCTTCAAAATCTCAAAAGCTACTTTTCCACCTTCGACTTGATTTTCAACTTTAATAACTTTCATTTCATATCCTCCATATTTCTATATTCATTATATGGTATAGACCAATTTTTGTCAAGTGAAAACGATTTAATTTCCAAAAAAAGAGCGTCCAAACTTGAAACATGTTATAATGGATAGGATTAGAACTTAGAAAGAATGAACAGATATATGAATACAGCTGATTTTGATTTCCACTTACCTGAGGAATTGATTGCCCAAACACCCCTTAAAAAACGAGATGCCTCTAAACTCCTCATCGTAAACCGAGAAACGGGAGAGTTTCAGGATAAACACTTCCACTCTATTATTGATATGTTGGAACCAGGTGATGCCCTTGTCATGAACGACACCCGTGTTCTCCCTGCTCGCCTTTATGGTCAAAAGGAAGAAACAGGAGGCCATGTGGAACTTCTCCTTCTCAAAAATACTGCCGGTGATGAGTGGGAGGTTCTCGCCAAACCTGCCAAACGCCTCAAGGTCGGGACTCGTGTCAACTTTGGTGATGGTCGCCTCAGCGCTGTCATCACGGAAGAATTGACCCACGGAGGCCGTATTGTCCGTTTTGAATACCAAGGAATTTTTCTAGAAGTCTTGGAAAGTCTCGGTGAAATGCCACTGCCACCTTATATCCATGAAAAACTGGATGATCGCGAACGCTATCAAACCGTTTACGCCAAGGAAAGTGGCTCTGCTGCTGCACCAACTGCTGGCCTCCACTTCACCAAAGAACTGCTAGCAGAAATCCAAGCCAAGGGTGTTCATTTGGTTTATTTGACCCTCCACGTTGGTTTAGGAACATTTAGGCCTGTCTCTGTTGACAATCTGGACGAACATGAAATGCACTCAGAATTCTACCAGCTTTCTGATGAAGCAGCAGCCACTCTTCGCTCTGTCAAGGAAAATGGTGGACGCGTTATCGCTGTTGGAACCACTTCTATCCGCACACTGGAAACCATCGGTTCCAAGTTTGATGGGCAAATCCAAGCAGATTCTGGCTGGACCAATATCTTTATCAAACCTGGATACGAATGGAAGGTTGTCGATGCCTTCTCAACCAACTTCCATCTGCCAAAATCAACTCTCGTCATGCTAGTTTCTGCCTTTGCAGGTCGTGACTTAGTCTTAGATGCTTACCAGCACGCTATTCAAGAACACTACCGCTTCTTTAGTTTCGGTGATGCCATGTTTATCTATTAAAAATAGCTCCGCCATTTCTTTAGGATAGTTTATTCCTAAGAGATGGCAGGGCTATTTCTGTTTAAAGTGTAATTTCTGGGGACTCAGAAGTTAGATGGACCAGTTTGCCATGAACTCCAAAGTAGTCTTTCACCAAATCCTGTAATTCTTGCATGGCAGACTGAGCACGCGCCGCCTGTTCACCATTGATCGCTTCAATGACCAAGACAGCATCCTTCGTCTCTTCCGTCAACATGGTTCTCTGTGCCTCTCTCCAGTTGAGACAACGACAAACCGCTCCTTCATCATCGTAATAGATGATTTCTTCAGGTAAAGCAGGTGCATCGTTTTCAGCTCCTAGTGGAAAGAAAGGTTCTCCTCCCTTAGCCTGACCAAGATGAAGATTGCCTACAATCTTGTTCGCATCCTCGCCACCACAGGGAACCGCATAAGATAGAGAGACACTATTATAGATGTCTACCAAGGGATTGATGGGATTGAACTCTCTTCCCTGACTGACCCGCTTAAGTAGGGCTTCAATCGAAGAACGAGCACCCTTTTTCGTTTTGAACTTGCTGAAAGCCTGACGCCATTCTTGAATGACTTCATTTTGTGTGAAATTATCATCTGAGATATATTCCTCAGCTCGTTTAGCTCCCTTATCTAGCAAGGTTTTGAAATAGGGATCCTTGCTTTCATCAACTGTATTATCTAATCCCTTTACTACTAAAACGCTAATCTGTGCTTCTGGAAATAAGCTCCAAAATTCATTTTCAACGATAACTTTCATCTTTCACCTCTCATTATAAATAATTTCTTTTCTGGCCTTTTTTGACCATATCCCAATCACTTGTAATATTTTTTCTAACTCGAATTAATAGGTTCTCCAGTTCCCTAGCCTCTTCCCTAGAAAATCCTTTTAGGGCAGAATTCTCTGAATAGTGATGTTCAGCAAGGATAAAAGGATAAAGTGCATCTCCTTTTTCAGTAACAAACCACTCTTTATTTTTCCGATTTGTACTGGTCATTCCTTGTTTTATTAACCCCTTTTCTTCCAGTTTTTTTACTGAACGAGCAACTGTCGAACGGTCAACCTTCAGTAAATCCGACAAGGCTTCTTGAATGATTCCTGGATTCTCCTTGATTCGTACTAAATAAAGATATTGCCCACGAGCTAGTTCAATATCACGAAACTCAATATTAGCAATAGAATCTAGGGCACGGGCTATAACTCCGATTTCGCGTAATAACGACATGTTTCCACCTCTCGCATCTATGATGATAGAATAGCACATTTTTATTGCAAATGCAACAAAAAGACACTTTGAAAACAAAGCGTCTTTTTTTATTCTTCATTTTTTGAAAAGAATGTGTTATCACGAAACTTTGGATCCTTCAAACTCTGTACACTGGCATTGATAACTGCTCCGATAATCAGAATCTTTGCGATGAGAATAAACCAGAACATCATCACCACAACGATGATGGAGCTGAAAAATCGGACGTCGACTAGATGGTTGACATAGTTATTGAAATAGACAGAAAAAATATTCAACAGAAAGACAAGCGTCAGCAAAACAAAGATACTACCAGGAAAAACGTAGCGAATACAAGGGACTCTAACATTTGGAAGGAAATAGTAGAGCATGACCAAGATGGCAAAGAGCAAGGCATAAATCAAAGGGCCTGTAAAGTCCTGTAGGTAATCAAAGAAAGGACTGTCTGATTGCCAGTAAGTTTTGAGCAGGTTGAGCAACATACGACCAAACATACTCAAAAATAAGGCTAGAGTAAAAAGAATTTGCAAGCCAAAGCTGACGAGTAAACTCATCAGTTGATGGGAGATAATTCCTCGGCTCTTAGCCACTCCATAGGCCTTATTAAAAGCTTTTTGGAGGAAATCCATCGATTTCGAGAAAGTCCAAAGGGCAGACAAGACTGCAAAACTCAGCAAACCAGTCGATGGTTGAGTCAAGACTTCTCGGGCAATCTTTGCGACCACATCATAGACTGTATCCGGTACAAATTCCTTGATGGTGAGCAAAAAATTTGAAATCGGAATTTGAAAATAGGGCAAAATATTGACCACTATCATCAGCAAGGGGAAGATTGAAACCAACCAATAGTAGGCAACCGCAACGCTGGTCAGTTCACTATCGGAAGTTTGATAGAAATGTAAAAAAGCTTTCAACAAGGGCCGTTCCATCAGCTCTTTCCACCACTTTTTCATGTTGCAATCCTCCTAATACAAGTTGATTTTCTAAACTAATTTCTTCTGACTAATTCCATCATATCATAGGGTAGGGTATTTGCAGCTTCTTTTAGAGAATAATTCTCAAGATTGTTGACATTTTGCCGTAATTTCTTGGCATACTTGGCCGTAATAAATTTCTGCTCTTCGTATTCAAAGATTAACTTACGTTCTAGATAGTAACCTCTTAGCATTTCATCGATATTGTTTGGTTTAATACGATTGATAACACGTTCGACAAAGGCACCACTACCGATAATAGCTGTTTCACGCAAGCGAGACTCCTGCATAAAGCTAATCAGACTACTCTTGTAGATTCCTTTTAGGTTTTCCAAACTTTCGATAATCAACTCCGTATTCTCCAGATAGAGTTCGGATATTTGATCATAGTCAATAGCTCGAAGATGGCGTTGCTCCTTATCATTCCAACTACGGAAGGTTTGGCCAAAGGTCAGCAATTCATGCAGGAGAAAACGCAAGATACGGAGCGACACAAGGAAGTAATATGTTAGGCGAGAAGCCACCTTGCGATTGATACTCTGCTCCATATTTTTCAGATAGCGTTGATAAACTTGATAACCACGCTCTCCGATTTTCCCTTCCTCGTAGGCTTGCTCCAAACCATCACTCTCAATACTCAAAATGAGCAGTTTAAGGGCCTCCCAGTCCTCTTGAGCTCTCTTGTTTTCCTGACTAAGGATGAGGTTTTCAATCCGACCATGGTAATTATCAATAGCTGCATAAAGAGGAAGTTTGTTCTTGTGATGGTCCAGCTCTTTTTCTAATTCTGCAGCTACATCATTCAGAATCGCTATATGCATCAAATGATCCTTGCTTTCCTCTTGTTCTTCAGATAAGTGAGGGAGGACTAGTAAACCCGTTAAAAAGCTCAGCAGTGTAACGCCTGCTACAAGGAAGAGCAATAAAGGATATTCCTGCTCCAAATGACTTGGTATGAGGAGAATGGTCGCGATAGATACTGTCCCTTTGACACCAGAGAAGGTCAAAAGAAGCATATCTTTCATGTACTTATGAATTTTTTTCTTAAGTCGACGCGTCCTCACAAAGTAAAAACCAGCAATCATGACAAAGCGGATCGCAAAAAGCAAGAAGGTCAGAACGACAACTGAAATCAGTAAAAGAAGGGGATTGTAGAGAGAATTAGACAAAATTGGCTCCGCTATCAACTCTAATTCCATTCCCAAGAGAACAAAGACTGATCCATTTAGCATAAAGGTCACGGTATGCCAAACGGTCTCCGTCACGGTGTCTACCTGAGCCTCAAGGAGCGTAATTTTCTTAAAGCGACTGGCCTTCAAAATACCTGCAACCACTACTGCGATAATTCCTGAAACATGAAACTCTTCTGCGATGAAAAAGGTCATGAGCGGCAAACTTAGCTCTAGCAATAGTTCACTGGCTATATCTATCGCTCGTACACTCAGCAAAAAGCTATGCAAAAAACGATTGACCATAGCCGTCACAAAACCGACTACAAAACCACCAAGGATAGAAAGTGCTAGGGAAGTTCCAGCTTGGCTGAAAGAAAACGTTCCTGTTGTCCAAGCAGCAAGAGCCATCTGAAAGGCAACCAAACCAGAAGCGTCATTTAAGAGTCCTTCCCCTTTTAGAATATTAGAAACCCGTTTGGGAAAACGAAAACGTTCAGAAAGAGATGCGAAGGCAACCAAATCTGTTGGCCCAAGTGCCGCTCCAACTGCTAAACAGGCAGCCAAAGGAAGAGTCATCCAAAGGAAGTGAGCCATGCCCCCCAAGTTTAAGGTCGAGATAAAAATCACAGGAAAAATTAGAAAGACAACAATCCGCCAGTGCTTCAAAATGGACGTAATATCAGCTTCTTCTGCCTCCCGGAAAAGTAAGGGACCAATAACCATGGCCAGAAACAGCTCTGTATTGAGATGAAAGTCCGCATCGGGAACAAATAAACCAATCCCAATCCCCAAAAGGATTTGCACCAGAGGAAGGGGTAAAAAAGGGAGAAGTTTATTGGTCGTAGTTGAAATGATTAAGACAAATAAAAATAGAATCAAGTAAATGAGTAATTCCACACAATTCCTCCTTAATCTTTTTTACAACAAGATTCAAAAATCTCCTTTTGCTCTTGGATTTTCTGATCAATCTTAGAACAGTCTTTGTGCTCAATTTTTTTCTGGCATCGTTCCATTTCAAGAGCCACTAATTTTTTCTTAATTTTAAGCATTTTCTTGCTCATATGTGCTTCGTCGAGCACCCCGACTGCTCGCTCGTGATGCGTTGACTCGACAAAATTTTGGCGCATTGTCTCAAGCTTCTCACGAAGGTATTGTTTATCCATGTCTATACCTTTCTAATTTTTCAATCATAACTAAAAACGGTGGATTGTTAACTTGGTTGAGAGTCCGATAAATGGCAGCAGTATACTCTTGTTGGTTCAACTGGCTAACAAACTCCAAAACAGCATCCTTCTCAATATCTCCTCCCTCATGACCATAATAAATCATAATGGCAATCCGTCCCCCTTTGACAAGCAAGTGACACAGCTTTTCTAAGGCTTCGATAGTAGTCTGAGGTTGGGTGATGACGGATTTGTCAGCAGAAGGTAAATAACCCAGATTAAAAATCCCTGCCTTAGCTTCTGTCACAAATTGATCAAGTGTCTCATGACCTTGCAAGATTAACTGGGCATTTGTCATTCCAGCCTGATCCAAACGCTCTTGCGTCTTCTCCAAAGCCTGCTCCTGGATATCAAAGGCATAGACTTGCTTGGCTAGCTTGGCTAAAAAAAGGGTATCATGGCCATTGCCCATGGTCGCATCCACAACAATATCCTCTTTTGTCACAACTTCAGCTAAAAAATCATGTGCCATCTCAAGTGGTCTTTTCATTTTTAAACTCCTGTTTTACAGCCTTGCATCCTTGCACACTTCCACGACGTCTCATCTCAGTTTCAATAGCATTTAGCACTTCCCATTTATTGAGGCTCCACATAGGACCAATCAGCATATCTCTAGGCGCATCTCCTGTGATTCGATGGATGACGATATGCTTGGGAATAATTTCCAGTTGGTCACAAATGACCTTTACATACTCATCCTGACTCATCAGTTGCAAGCGTCCTTCGTGGTAATCTCGCTGCATGCGCGTATTGGTCATAAGGTGAAGCAAGTGCAGTTTAATTCCTTGAATATCATTATCGGTGACACAACGGCGAACATTTTCGACCATCATCTCATGAGTTTCCCCAGGCAAACCATTGATCAAATGGGAAACAATCTCAATCTTGGGATATTTCCTCAAGCGTTTTACTGTTTCAACATACAATTCATAAGAATGGGCACGGTTAATCAGGTCAGAGGTTGCTTCAAAAGTAGTCTGTAAGCCCAATTCTACAGTCACGTGCATACGCTCCGACAACTCAGCCAAATATTCGATTGTTTCGTCTGGTAAACAATCTGGCCGTGTTCCAATATTGATTCCAACTACACCTGGCTCGTTGATGGCCTGCTCATAACGTTCTCGGATGACTTCCACCTTTTCATGGGTGTTGGTAAAATTTTGAAAATAAACCAGATACTTTTTAACTTCTGGCCACTTGCGGTGCATAAAGTCAATTTCCTTATAAAATTGCTCACGGATAGGGGCATCCGGTGCCACGATGGCATCTCCAGAACCTGAAACCGTACAAAAAGTACACCCCCCATGAGCTACAGTTCCATCCCGATTTGGACAGTCAAATCCCGCATCAATAGGAACTTTGAAAGTCTTTTCTCCAAAAAGTTTTCGATAATAATCATTCAAGGTATTATAAGATTTCATAACTTTCATTATAACAAAAAACACCTACAATCTCAAAAGCCTGACTTTCCAACAAATTCCCTTGTTTCTCATTTCCTTTAGCGTTTTTTTATGATACAATATGGGTATGATTTTAATGAAAATAGCATCTATTTTATTATTGATATTAACCTTGGTGGTTTGCTTTATTGTCACCAAGCTTTTCGGACTTAGGAAAATAGGATTTAATTTCGCGGATCTAGCTTTTCCACTTTTGGTATTTGAGTACTACCTGATTACTGCTAAAGCCTTTACCCACAACTTTCTACCGCGACTTGGTGTTGCTCTTTCTCTCCTAGCAATTCTCCTTGTAGTCTTTTTCCTTGTCAAAAAACGAAGTTTTTATTACCCTAAATTCATCAAGTTTTTCTGGAGAGCCGGTTTTCTCCTTACCTTAGTCCTCTATATCGCTATGATTGTAGAGTTAATCATGCTCACACCCCAATAAATCCCTAGAACAACTGATTCTAGGGATTTTAATTTATGGAAATTTATGTGTCAGCTAACCCAGACACTTAACAAAGAGCCAGCATTCCTTTTATTTATAAATCTATTTTGTTAAGACCGTTTAAATTTTGCTCGTAGGCGGTCTGCTTGAGGTTTCCCAATAACCTTATCCAATAGGTGAGTGCCAAGACTCATTAAACAATAGAGTCCTCCCCCGAGACCTCCGATGAGGGCTACATAAAGGAAACTCCAGAAGCGTCCCGTTGGTTGGAAGAAAAATCCTAAAATCCACTGTAGGAAACCAACCAGAATAAACATGACCAGTGTCAAAATGGTAATTAAGATAGTTCGCTTCAAGATTATCTTTCGACGAGCACCCGTTACTTGGCAGATGTCTCGGTACATCAAGACATTTGGAATGATAAGTCCGATAGTCGTAGAAATCAAGGGACCGTAACTGTGGAAAATGGCAATAGCTGGTAACTGCAAGACTAACTTGGCAAGGGAACCATAGACAAAGTAAAGAACTGCCTTGCGATTGCGGAACATGGCCTGAAGCATAGGAGACAAAACCATATACAAGCCTAGGATAGTAGACTGCAAAACCGCAAAGACAAACAAGCCCATGGCCAGACTATCTGGCTTCCCGTAAAAGACTGTATAGAGAGGCTCCCCTACCATGACGACCCCAACTGTTGCTGGTAAAAGAAACATAAAGAGCATGGTTAGACTATCTTGAACCAGGCGAGCAGCGGCTCTCAAATCACCTTTAACATAATTTTCCGTCAAAAGTGGCAAACCGACACTTCCAATCGAGACACCGACAGAAATCAAAATCATAGTAATTTTATTAGGATTGGCAGAGAAATAAGAAAACATGACAACCAAGTCTTCATTGCTGTAGTTGGTAAACCACTTCATACTATTGATAAAGGTCATCTGGTCTAAAATCTGGAAGAGCTGGATGGCTGATCCTGTCAGGATAAAGGGAATGGCTTCCTTGATGGTATCAACCAGGAGTCGCTTACTATTGATCTTATCCCGTGTTTCAAAGACTCTTTTGAGCAAACCTTCTTGGGCAAGGAAATAAATCAAGACTGCAAAACTTGCCACCATCCCCACAAAGGCCGCAAAAGTCGATTGGGTAACGGCTGATAAGTAGTCTCCAGAACCCATCTTCATAATGAAGAAGGTCGCCAACAACATCCAGATAACACGGATCACCTGCTCTGCGATTTGGCTCATAGCATAGGGTTTCAGGTTATTCATCCCTTGGAAGAAGCCTCGGATAACACTCATAGATGGGAAAATCAAAACTGCCCAAGCCAAGCTCTGCATGATGGGAATCAGGTCTTTCCCCACACCTGATAAGTCTGCTAACCAGGGAGAAAAGAGATACAAGACCAAGGCAAAGACTAGACCCAAGCCCGTCATAAAGCTTAGGAAACTCCGAATCAAGGCAAAGCTATGCTCTTCTTCTCGCATGGTATTGTACTTAGCCACTTGTTTGGCGACCGCAACAGGTATACCCGCTGTCGAAATCAGCAAGAACCAGGCGTAAATATTGTAGCCCATGGTAAAGAGTCCATTTGCCTTGGCAGCATAAGTCCCCATCCAGATATACCAGGGAATAATATAGATAGCCCCAAGGAGGCGACTAATAAAGTTACTAGCTGTTAGCCAAGCAGTCCCTCGCAACATCTGGGCTTGCTGGTGATTGTTTTCGTTAGACATAGCTTCCTCATTCAATTTTGATAACTAGGAAAAGTTCCCTATCTTCCATTATAAACTTTTCCTTGTTACTTGTAAAATTCAGACTTGAAGTTTATAATAGAAAGTATGATTAAGATTGAAACCGCATTAGATATTTTAAAGAAAGATGGCCTTTTTCGCGAGATTATTGATCAAGGACATTACCACTACAACTACAGTGAAGTTGTTTTTGATAGCATCAGTTATGACAGCAGAAAAGTAAAAGAAGGTACTCTTTTTTTTGCAAAAGGCGCTGCCTTTAAAAAAGAATTCCTCCTATCCGCTATAAGTCAAGGCTTAGCTTGGTATGCCGCAGAAAAGGACTACGAAGTCGGTATTCCTGTTATTGTCGTGAGCGATATTAAGAAAGCCATGAGTTTGATTGCTATGGAGTTTTATGGTAATCCACAAGAGAAACTCAAAATTATCGCCTTCACTGGAACCAAGGGTAAGACAACAGCAGCCTATTTTGCCTATAACATCTTGGCTCAACACCATCGCCCAGCTATGCTGTCTACCATGAATACAACCTTAGATGGTAAGACCTTCTTTAAATCTGCCCTCACAACTCCTGAAAGCATTGATCTCTTTGATATGATGGCTCAGGCTGTTAAGAATGGTCGAACCCATCTTGTAATGGAAGTCTCTAGCCAAGCCTATCTTGTTCATCGAGTCTATGGCCTGACCTTTGATGTAGGTGTCTTTCTTAACATCACTCCTGACCATATCGGTCCGATTGAGCATCCTAGCTTTGAAGACTACTTCTATCACAAACGTCTCTTGATGAAAAATAGCCGAGCAGTTGTCATTAATAGCGACATGGACCACTTTTCTGTATTGAAAGAACAAGTGGAACATCAAGAACATGACTTCTATGGTAGCCAGTCAAGCAACCAAATCGAGAACTCCAAAGCATTTAGCTTTTCAGCTACAGGTAAACTCGCTGGTGATTATGATATTCAACTCATCGGCCACTTCAATCAAGAAAATGCAGTTGCTGCAGGACTTGCCTGTCTTCGTCTAGGTGCCAGTCTAGAGGACATCAAAAAAGGGATCGCTGCAACCCGCGTTCCTGGACGTATGGAAGTTCTCACTCAGAAAAATGGAGCCAAGGTCTTCATCGACTATGCCCACAATGGTGACAGTCTGAAAAAACTGATTTCTGTTGTTGAAACCCATCAAACTGGAAAAATCGCTCTGGTTCTCGGTTCGACTGGAAACAAGGGCGAAAGCCGTCGCAAAGACTTTGGTCTCCTCCTCAATCAACATCCTGAGATTCAAGTCTTTCTCACAGCGGATGACCCCAACTATGAAGATCCAATGGCCATTGCTGAAGAAATCAGCAGCTATATCAGTCATCCTGTTGAAAAGATTGCCGATCGTGAACAAGCCATCAAGGCAGCGATGGCCATCACAAATCAAGAACTCGATGCCGTGATTATTGCAGGCAAGGGAGCTGACTGCTACCAGATCGTCCAAGGAAAGAAAGAAGACTATCCTGGAGACGCAGCTATCGCTGAACGTTATCTATAAAAAAATCAAGGGAAACATTCCCTTGATTTTTTTAGTCTTCTTTCTTAAATGAATTTTTAAGACCTTCAACGGCACCTTCTACAGCACCTTTAGCATCTTCAACAACTTCTTTTGCTTTTGCAACTGTTTTTTCTACAGCACCTTCTGCTTCTGTCTTGCTATCGCCAGTAACTTTACCAAATCCTTCTTTGATAGCACCAGTTGCTTGATCCAATTTATTTTCAAGTGACATAGTTCTGTCTCCTTTGCTTTTAATACGATAAACGTTATCGCTTACATTTAGTTTATGCTTATTCTTTAGTAAAGTCAAACAATCTGCTCAAAATGAAGCAATTAAGGTAAATAGAAAGATAATCTCTCCTTGTCGAAATCAACAGCCAACTCATACTTCCCTTCTTCGTTTTGCACAATATAGCCTAGGACGACCAAACTATCCACAAAGATATCACAGCGTTTCTGCATCAGTTGATCTTTTTTGAGGAATTTTAACAAAAAAGTCGTCATATATTTGAGGGCATACTCAGGGTTAACATCTCCTAAAATATCATAGAGTTTCTGCTGTTTTTCTGTCAAAGGATATTGGTGCTTGACCTTGTAGAAATAGTTGGACAAGGTCATCTTTTCTCTTGCAAAGTCCGTACGTTCGACTAAAATGGCAGCATTGGTTTGATTGCGCAATTCTGTCTCAAAACTCTGCTTCAGCAAAGCATGATAAACTGGACTGTCCTCTCTGACAAAAATTTCTTGGTCAAGGGCCAGACTGTCTATTGATTCTAGAAAAGGGAGATTGAGGTAATAGCGTTTGTTTTCCCTTCGGATCAAACCTGCCTTTATATACTCTTCCATGAGTTTATCAACTGCCGCACCTGGAAACTGAGCTTTGATTTCTCGTAGAATCACATCGTCATGCTGGTCCAGATAGTCCACCAAATCTATAAAAAATGGCTGTCGAGTCAAACGAGATGGATTAAAAATCTGAATCATGAAGATTCCTTTCTTTACATTCTAATAGAGGGGATGTTGCTAGTTGACTAGGATTGGTCCCTGGTTGATTCAGGGGCACAGGAAGTTCGAGTTTCCTGTAATAGTCCCTCCAAAAATCACTAATCTCCTGCTCCCCATCCCCAAATTTCATGGGAATAGTTCCAAAAATCGGTAGGATTTCAGCGATGTACTGGGAGCAGTAAAAGCCATTCCCATCTGGATAAAACGAGCTATTATAAGGAGCACCGAGATGCTGGCAAGCCTTCTCCTTTACCAAGTCAACTTCCAGCTCTGGATAGACATAAAGATCGTAGAGATGAGTTGGTTCAAAAAAATCAGCTGGTTCTTGACAGATAACACCTGCCTGCCCACTAGCATGGAAAATCAAACCGTCCAAAAAGATGGCTACATGACTATAGTTCCCCGTAGAAGCCTGGATAGCCTGCCCCATATCTGAAAGGTCCTTCACAAAAATCAAATCACCATTTTCTAACATCTTTCTCTCCTAGAAAAAAAGGAGCCGAAACCCCTTTAGCTATAAGGAAACGTTAGTTTCCTTGTTTAAGTTATCACTCAGGCTATTACCCATTAAAACTTTCAGTCAACTGAGGCACCACTTGTTTCTTACGTGAAACAGCACTTGGAAGGAAAGCGTGATTGTTTTCAAGTTTGAAGTTGAAAGCTGCTTCTACCTTGTCCATGTTTGATCCAAGAGCCAAAATTTCTGAGTTTGAGTTGACGATGTCTGTAATCATCAAAACAAAGTCAGAGTAGCCGTTTGCTGCATTAGCTGCTTGCATTGCTGCTTCGATTTCTGCTTGGCGTTCCAAGACTTCAGCAATATCAACTGTATTGACTTGGGCAACACGAACCTTATTTCCATTGAGTTCAAAGGTCTTAGCATCGATGTCAATCAATTCTTCAGCAGATTTGCTTGCCAAGTTTGTACCAGCTTTCAGCATAGCAAGACCGTACTCTTCCAAGTTGACACCAGCTAATTCAGCCAATTCAGGCGCAATGACTTTATCGGTTGGGTGAGTTGTTGGTGATTTCAAAAGAAGAGTATCTGAAATCAAACCTGAAAGCATCAATCCTGCGATTTCTTTAGGAACTGCCACACCATGTTCTTTGAACATGCGGTAAACGATAGATGAAGCTGATCCAACTGGTTCCAAGCGCATGTAAAGTGGGCTTGCAGTTTCAAAGTTAGCCACACGGTGGTGGTCTACAACACCGTAAACTTCTACTTCAGCGATATCTGACACTGATTGTTGGAATTCATTGTGGTCAGTCAAGATGACTTGCTCTGCACCTTCTGCTTTAGCAGATGTGATGACGCGTGGTGCTTCTACACCAAAATAGTTCAAAACAAAAGCTGTTTCTTCATTAGGAGTTCCAAGTGCTACTGCTTCTGTGTCCAATCCATAAGCCTCTTTTGCAAGATAGGCAAAGGCTACAGATGACCCGATGGCATCTGAGTCTGGATTTTGGTGACCAAATACTAGAATCTTAGACATGATAATACCTCTTTAAATTTATTCATCTTATTTTAGCACTTTTTTCCTCTTTTGACAAAAGTAAGAGGAGCCAAAGGACTCCTCATTAGACATCAATATCGTTAACTAGATTTTTTTCTTGATTTTCGGATAAAAATCGTTCTTTCTGTGGACGTTTCTTTCGTTTGAGGAGAGCTTCGGCAGACATGCCTTCTTCCTTACTGGCAAAACCCTCTACATAGATGAGTTTGACTGGCAAGCGAGCTCGGGTATACTTGGCTCCCTTACCACTATTATGAACGGCAAGGCGCCTCTTCACATCCGTTGTATAGCCCGTATAGTAAGAACCGTCGCGACACTCCACCACATACATATAGGCTTTATGATCCATAGTAAATCTCTTGAATTTCTGGTGTATAGGAACCATCATCATTATGAACAATGAGTGGTGGCAAGATCTTGAAGCCACTCGTTGAGCCGTCCTTAATAGCCTCAATCAAAAGCATATTGGCTTCCTTCTCCCGTTTCGGATAGACAAATTGCAGACGCTTGGGTGCCAAATTGTGGCGTTGAAGCATGTCTAAGATATCCAAGAGCCGATCTGGACGATGGACCATGGCCAAACGGCCATTAGACTTGAGAATACTCTGAGCACTTCGGCAGATCTCTTCTAGATTAGTCGTAATTTCGTGTCTGGCCAGAAGGTAGTGTTCACTCTCGTTCAGATTGGAATGCGGATCCACCTTAAAATAAGGCGGATTACACAAGATCATATCCACCTTACTTCCCTGAATGTGGGCAGGCATATTTTTCAAATCATCACAGATGACCTGCATCTGCTCTTCCAAGCCATTCAACTGAACCGAACGCTCTGCCATATCCGCCAAGCGCTCCTGAATCTCTACAGATATTATCCGAGCCTGAGTACGTGAACTTGCAAAAAGTCCCACTGCACCATTTCCAGCACAAAAGTCCACAATTAAACCCCGTTTAGGGAAGCGAGGAAAGCGTGACAAAAGAACACTATCCACCGAATAGCTAAACACCTCTCTATTTTGAATGATCTTGATATCTGTCGAAAAGAGCTGGTTGATTCGCTCTCCTGGTTTTAATAATTGTTCTTCTTTCATACTTTTATTATAACAAATTATGTTAATATTACAAATGGTTTAGATAATCGTATTTATGGCTTCTTCTTTAAATGCTCTAATGCCTCACGCGTCCAAACAGGCATCATTCGTCCAAGTGGTGCAAAACCGTGCTTGATCCGATCATTTGAAAAACGTCTCCGTCTTGGCAATTGATGTTTTTCCTCTTCCAAGGTACGGATAGAAAGACTGGCCTTCCCAGTGTATTCGTCAAAATCCACCACCTGAACTTGGACTTCATCGCCAATTTTTAAAATGTCATAAATATTTTCAATAAATCCCGTCCGAATCTCCGAGATGTGAATCAGCCCTGTCACCCCTGTCTCTAACTCGACAAAGGCACCATAGGGCTGAATTCCTGTAATACGCCCAGTTAGCTTATCACCAATTTTCATTCTAGTCCTCAATTTCAATCGTTTCAATTACTACATCTTCAACTGGTTTGTCCATTGCGCCAGTCTCAACAGCTGCAATGGCATCCAAGACCGCAAACGATTCTGCGTCTACCAATTGCCCGAAAACAGTATGGCGGCGGTCAAGGTGAGGAGTTCCACCTTGTTCTGCATAAATCTCAGCAATTGGTTCAGGCCAACCACCACGCGAAATCTCTTTCTTAGAGTACGGCAAATGTTGGTTTTGCACGATAAAGAACTGGCTACCATTGGTATTTGGACCCGCATTGGCCATAGAAAGGGCGCCACGGATATTATAAAGTTCTTCAGAAAATTCATCTTCAAAAGCTTGTCCATAAATTGACTCACCACCCATACCAGTACCAGTTGGGTCTCCACCTTGGATCATAAAGTCCTTGATAATGCGATGGAAAATCACACCATCATAGTAACCGTCTTTTGACAGAGCAACAAAGTTAGCCACTGTTTTGGGAGCCTGTTCAGGGAAGAGCTTGATACGCAAGTCTCCGTGATTTGTCTTAATGGTCGCAAGAGGACCTTCTACTGTTTCAATTTCTACTTGTGGGAAATGCAATTCTTTTTCTACCATACCAAATCCTTCTAAGGCATCAAAAATGCCATCTTCTTCTACTGTTTTTGTAATATAATCTGCTTTTTCTTTGATCTTTTCGTGGGAAACACCCATAGCAATACTGATTCCAGCATAATCAAAGAGTTCCAAGTCATTGAGACCATCCCCAAAGACCATGACATTCTCTGGTTTCAAGCCTAAGTGCTCCACCACCTTGGCTACGCCTGTGGCTTTTGAACCTGAAATAGGCACGATATCTGATGAATGTTCATGCCAACGCACCATGCGAAGTTTACCTGAGAGACTATCTGGTAGGTGCAAATCATCCCCTTTATCCTCAAAGGTCCACATCTGGTATATTTCTGCTTTTTCATGAAAGTCAGGATCCACACCCAGGTTCGGATAAATCGGATCAATCACCTCACTGATCAGTTCTGTTCGCGTAGAGAGTTTAGCGTCATGACTACCAACCAGGCCGTATTCAATTCCCTCTTCCTTCGTCCAAGAGATATACTCCTCAACATCTGACTTCTCAATCTGATGTTGATAAATGACCTGGCCTTTTTTATCTTCGATATAGGCCCCATTCAGGGTTACAAAAAAGTCCGGTTTGAGCTCACGAATCTCTGGAACAACACCGAAAATACCACGCCCAGAGGCAATTCCTGTTAAAATTCCTTTTTCACGCAACTGTTTAAAGACAGTGGGAATTGTAGCTGGAATAAAACCTGTCTTTGACGTACGCAATGTATCATCAATATCAAAAAAGATGATTTTAATCTTCTTTGCCTTGTATTTTAATTTCGCATCCATCTCTCTACCTCTTTCAATCTAACTCTTTCCATTATACCATAAAGTAGAGAAATCCCATATCTCCAAAAAATTTGCTACCTCTTATTCTAATTCCTTGGATAAGTACAAAACCAAATCATCATTATTTTGAATAGTGGCATTCATTTCCAACGGTTGGTTTCGATACCAAACTCCCGTTCCATCTGGAATATAACCTCGTTTGATGTACAATCTCTGGGCAGGTCCATACCCTGAATGGAGCCCAACACCAAGAGTCACCTTATCCGATATGAGCTTAACTCGTTTTTCTGCTTCTTCCAGCAAGAGATTTCCAATACCTTGATTTTGAAAGGGCTCAAAGACATTGAAATCTGAAAGTTCTGGAGACATTCCAGCAAAGGGACCATGCTTGGCAATTGGTAAAATAGTGATGTACCCCGCTACTACACCCTCAAAATTAGCAACTAAAGCTTCCCTCTCTCCACTCTCCTGTTCCTTAAAGTATAGAGTTAAAATTTCCTCTCTACTTGGCCAACCTTGGCTGATAAATCCTTGAGATAGATCTTTAATGTCAGATTCTTGCATTTTTCTAATTGAACATGTCGTCTTCATAAGATGCTCCTTTAAAGCTTTCTCCTACCATTATAACACGATAATAAAAATTAAAAGAAAAAACCTAGTAAGGCAAAAGAATCTTACTAGATCAAAAGAGAGCCCTTTCTAATAGAGTCCTGTAAAGTCTGAAAAAGAGATTCATAGGACCTGATAAAAAGGCCCGTATGAAGCTGAAAAAGAGGTCCGGGGGACCTGAAAAAAAGACCCACCCGGGTCTTTTTTTTAATCTTCGTTTACGAAAGGCATCAAAGCCATTACGCGAGCGCGTTTGATAGCTGTTGTTACTTTACGTTGGTTTTTAGCTGAAGTTCCTGTTACACGACGTGGAAGGATTTTCCCACGTTCTGAAACGAAACGGCTAAGAAGCTCAGTATCTTTGTAATCAACATATTCAATTTTATTTGCTGCGATGTAATCAACTTTTTTACGGCGTTTGAATCCGCCACGACGTTGTTGAGCCATGTTTTTTCTCCTTTATAGTTTTAATTGTCCATTAGAATGGTAAATCATCATCTGAAATATCCAACGGATTGGTTGCTCCAAATGGATTTTCATCACGTGAAAAGTCAGGTACTGATTGTGTAGGTGCTGTATAACTAGCAGTTGGTGCAGAATAAGCTCCACCTGTATGTCCTTCACGCACGCTACGGCTTTCCAACATTTGGAAATTATCAGCCACGACTTCTGTTACGTAGACACGTTGTCCTTGCTGGTTATCGTAACTACGAGTCTGGATACGACCTGTGATCCCGATAAGAGAGCCTTTTTTAGCCCAGTTAGCAAGATTTTCAGCCTGTTGGCGCCACATAACGACATTGATGAAATCAGCCTCACGTTCGCCATTTTGACTCTTGAATGTACGGTTTACTGCAAGAGTAAAAGTCGCAACTGCTACATTTGATGGGGTATAACGCAACTCAGCGTCACGTGTCATACGCCCTACAAGTACAACATTGTTAATCATAGTTTACCTTCTTACGCGTCAAGTTTGACGATCATGTGACGAAGAATGTCAGCGTTGATTTTTGAAAGACGGTCAAACTCTTTAAGAGCTGCGTCATCGTTTGCTTCAACGTTAACGATGTGGTAAAGTCCTTCACGGAAATCTTGGATTTCGTATGCAAGACGACGTTTTTCCCATGATTTTGATTCAACAACAGTTGCACCGTTGTCAGTCAAGATAGAGTCAAAACGTGCTACCAAAGCGTTTTTCGCTTCTTCTTCAATGTTTGGACGAATGATATAAAGAATTTCGTATTTAGCCATTGATATGTTCCTCCTTTTGGTCTAATGACCCCTAGTCTTTGCAAGGGGTAAGTGAGGTTTGCTCACAATTAACTATTATACTAGAAAAGCTAGTAGATGGCAAGAGAAAAAAGATAAAAGTGAAAAATAACTCTATTTCTTAGAAATAACATTCTCTTTTAGTTCCAAAAATCCGGCCATCTCTTTCAAAATGAAAAATAGCAAAAAGCTGGCTAGTACTAAAATGAACCCTAAGTAAAGAAAGGCTACTACAAATCCTAGATAGTCAATCAACCATCCCGTCAGAGGAAAAATGACGATCATACTCAGGCTGAACATCATAGAGTAGACACTTAGCATGGTTGCCCGTACCTCACTTGGGAGTCGCTTTTGTAAATCGTTGTCAAAAATTGGTTGAAAGAGAGCATATAAGGCGTTACTGATCAAATAAACTAAAATATAAATCAGTGGTGTACCAAAGTAGGACAGCAAATAAGTTCCTCCCGTCAAGAGCACAAGAATTGGAAAAAGCTTTAAGGCTGAATACCTCTTTCCAATCTTACTTGCTAGATAAACTGCCCAGATATTCAAAGCACTGCCCATCAGCATGACCATCGAAATCTGCCATCCTTCTAGGTCAGGCAGTTGATTTTGATAGTAAAAATAAAACATACACATCAGTGTTCCGATGATTTGGGACAGAATCATCCAACCAAAAAGACTGGGATTTCTCTGCAACTCCTCTTTGACAGTCCAGATTATTTTTTTCATCGTCAAGCGCTCAGATTTTTGTGCTTTAACACTAGGCTCTTTTAGCATCCAAGTTAGGAAAAGAACGATTATAGAAGTAGCAATCATGACATAGTAGGTCGAGTGCAACTGATCATGGACAAAAAATCCTGCTAAAACGGTTCCCAAAGACCGAGTTCCTTCTGCTACTCCTGACATAAAACTTGAGATGGACAAGTAGCGCTCTTTTAATCCAGCTTCCACGGCCGAATCATAAACCATGGCTGCACTCGTCCCCGAATCGAAATTATAAGACAAGGCACTCACCACCATAGCAAGTGCATAAATCCAAAAATTACCTTGTCCTAGTAACATGAGAATAGACGACGCAATCCCAGCTATTCGACTTAAATACAGATTGGTTTTATAGGAATAGCGGTCAGCTAACATTCCAGAGGGAATTTCACAGATGACACTAGTGGCATGAAAAATACTTTCCAATAAGCCAATCTGCCAAAGCGACATCCCGTTTTGACTGAGAAATAGAATCCAAAAGCTGGTAATGCCCAAAAAGGCAAAAAATTCCACACCAGCCATGAGACCGATATTCTTCCGGTAATTTCGTTTAAACATAGTTTCTCCTTTAACAAGTGTATTTGTATCTTTGTGTTTGTCACTTGTTAAGCTTTACTTTACATGTCCTTCACCTCTTCCTTCAAGTATTATGGTGTTTTGAAAAAACGCCTATTACGGCGTTTTAGTTTTTTTATGGTTTAATACGATGCAACATACGTGGGAATGGAATAGCTTCACGGATATGTTTTGTTCCTGCTGCGAAGGTTACCATACGCTCGATACCGATACCAAATCCACCATGTGGTACTGTACCATATTTACGAAGGTCAAGGTAGAATTCATACTCTGTACGATCCATACCAAGTTCTTCCATCTTAGCGACAAGGGCATCGTAGTCTTCCTCACGCATAGAACCACCGATGATTTCTCCATACCCTTCTGGTGCCAGCAAGTCTGCACAAAGCACGCGCTCTGGGTTACCAGGAACTGGTTTCATGTAGAAGGCCTTGATGGCTGCTGGGTAGTTCATGACAAAGGTTGGTACACCAAAGTGGTTTGAAATCCAGGTTTCGTGTGGTGAACCAAAGTCATCTCCATGCTCCAAATGCTCGTAGTCAGCATCTTCATCATTTTCATGCTCTTGCAAAAGGTCAATGGCTTGATCGTAAGTGATGCGTTTGAACGGCTCAGCAATGTAGCGTTTCAAGAGCTCTGTATCACGTTCCAAGGTTTCCAAGGCTTGAGGCGCACGATCAAGAACACCTTGAAGAAGGGCTTTAACATACGCTTCTTGCAAGTCAAGTGACTCATCATGTGTCAAGTAAGAGTACTCCGCATCCATCATCCAGAACTCAGTCAAGTGACGGCGCGTTTTTGATTTCTCCGCACGGAATACTGGACCAAAGTCAAAGACACGGCCAAGAGCCATAGCTCCTGCTTCTAGGTAAAGCTGACCTGATTGGCTCAAGTAGGCTGGCGTTCCAAAGTAGTCAGTTTCAAAGAGTTCAGTTGAATCTTCTGCCGCATTTCCTGAAAGAATTGGGCTATCAAACTTCATGAAGCCGTTCTTATCAAAGAACTCATAAGTTGCATAAATGATAGCGTTACGGATTTGCATCACAGCCACTTGCTTACGAGAGCGGAGCCACAAGTGACGGTTGTCCATCAAGAAGTCTGTTCCGTGTTCTTTTGGTGTGATAGGGTAGTCTTGAGATTCACCAATAACTTCGATATCTGTAATATCGAGCTCATAACCAAACTTAGAACGCTCGTCTTCTTTGACAATCCCTGTCACATAAACAGAAGTTTCTTGGCTCAAGCGTTTAATGGTGTCAAATTTTTCAAGACCTACCTCTTCACCAAATTTTTCAATAAAGTTTGGTTTAAAGGCTACACCTTGGAAAAAGGCTGTCCCATCACGTAATTGCAAGAAGGCAATTTTCCCTTTTCCTGATTTGTTGGCAACCCAAGCGCCAATCGTCACTTCTTGACCAACGTAGTCTTTTACATCGATAATTGTTACACGTTTTGTCATTATTTTTCCTTTTCTATTCTTCTTTATGGCAAACTGCCTCTATGTTATTTCCATCTGGGTCAATAATAAACGCAGCATAGTATCCCACATGGTAATTTTTACGTTCGCCAGGTGCACCATTATCCTTTCCTCCAGCAGCCAAAGCTACATGATAGAAAGCATCTACTTCTTGACAAGTTCGAGCACTAAAGGCAAAATGCATCGGCTCTTGTTGACCAACATTTAGCCAAAAATCACCACCTGGATCCACATCTCGCGGTTCTGTGAAACTAACGACCTGCCCCGTATCAAATTGAAGGTGATAATTTAAAGTAGCTAAAGTAGCTTGATAGAAAGCTTTAGAAACTTCTAAATTCTTTACCTTAAGGGTAAAATGATCTATCATTATAATTCCTCCATAAACTGATGCAAACGGCGAATAGCTTCTTTCAAGGTATCCAAGTCTGTGGCATAGCTGAGACGAACATTTTCTGGTGCTCCAAATCCAGCTCCTGTAATCAAGGCAAGACCAACTTTTTCAAGGATAGCTGTTGTAAAGTCCGTCACATCGGTATAACCCTTCATCTCCATCGCTTTTTTAACATTTGGGAAAAGATAGAAGGCTCCTTGGGGCTTGACAACTTCAAATCCTGGTACTTGGCACAAGAGAGGATAAATAGTGTTCAACCGTTCCTCAAATGCTTGGCGCATGGTTTCGACAGAATCTTGCGGTCCAGTTAGGGCTTCAATGGTAGCATATTGCGATACAGCAGTCAGGTTGGAGGTTGTTTGTCCTGTTAGTTTGCTCATAGCAGCGATAATCTCAGGATTTCCCACAGCATAACCTACCCGCCAACCAGTCATGGCATAGGCCTTAGATACACCGTTAATCACTATGGTTTGCTTGCGAATAGCTTCTGACAGACTAGAGATTGGAACAAATTCGTTCCCGTTATAAACCAAACGACCATAAATATCATCTGCTAGGATAAGGACATCATGTTCAACAGCCCAATTTCCGATAGCCAAGAGTTCCTCACGAGAGTAGATCATACCGGTCGGATTGGATGGCGAATTGAGAACCAAGACCTTGGTCTTATCTGTCCGAGCCACTTCTAGCTGCTCTACTGTTACTTTAAAGTGATTGTCTTCCTTTGCCTGGACAAAGACTGGCACTCCTTCTGCCATTTTGACCTGGTCCCCATAGCTGACCCAGTATGGTGTAGGAATAATGACCTCATCACCTGGATTGACCACAGCCATAAAGAAGGTGTAGAGAGAGAACTTAGCACCAGTGGCAAAGGTAACCTCATTAGCTGCTACAGAATACCCATAATAGCGTTCAAAATAGGTATTAACAGCCGCTTTTAACTCTGGTAGGCCTGAAGCAACTGTATAAAAGGAAGCTCGTCCATCTCGAATCGCTTCTATCGCTGCATCCTGAATGTTTTCAGGAGTATGAAAATCAGGCTGACCCAAGGTTAAGAAAAGAACATCCTTTCCTTGAGCTTTTAATGCTTTGGCTCTTGCATCACTAGCTAGAGTGACGCTTTCTTCCATTTCTAGTACACGTTTGGATAGTTTCATATGCCCTCCTTATTGGATCACTGCTCCTGTTTCAAAGTCAACCAGATAGTACTGGTTTCCTGACTTAACTTCCCAAATCGGCTTATCCTGATAACGACCAAAGGTGGTTTTGTCAATGTCGCTAGCTCCTTTTTCCCTCGAAATCGTCGCTGCCTTGTCTTGAGAAATCCCCTTATCTAGCTGATAAACATAAATCTTATGTTCATTCTTTTCAATCAGTACGGCAATGGCCTCTTGCTTTTTATTATGCCCCAGAACGCTGTAATAGCCTTCTAGCCCATTATAAAAATCAACCTGGTCTGCCTGTTCCAATTCTGCATACTGCTTGGCTAGTTTTTCTCCCTCAACTCTAGCATCTTGATAGGGTTTCATGCTGAGTGATATCAGATAAAGGAAGGAAGTGGTCATGACTAGTACTACCAGAGCAATGCCGATTCCATACTGTAAAAGTAGCTTGTTTTTTGCTTTTTTCTGTCTTAGTTTCACTCGTCTATTTTACCATCTCTCCTCTTTTATTACAAGTGAAGATAGAAACATTCTAAGAATCTTTTCCTATAAAATATAAGTTCTTGTTTTTCTCTCTCATTATTGATAAAATAACCTTATGAAACAATATTTGAAAAAGAAAATTTCCGATAATCAACTAGACTTAAAAACAGCTATCGTCCTCAATAAAGCCATACGAACCTTTAAACCATATGAAGCCAAGGCCGCTAAAGAACATAGGCTAACACCCACTCAATTTTCAGTTTTGGAAACCCTCTATAGCAAGGGGGAACTACGCATTCAGGATTTGATTGAAAAAATGTTGGCCACTTCTGGAAACATGACTGTTGTCATTCGAAATATGGTTCGAGATGGATGGATTTCTAGAACTTGTGACCCGAAAGATCGTCGATCCTTTTTCCTAAAATTAACACCTGCAGGACGCAGAAAAATCGAAGAGGTTCTTCCTGACCATATCGATTCTATCTTAGAAGCACTCAGCATCTTGGAAGATGGCGAAAAGGAAGACTTAATCCGGATTTTAAAAAAATTTAAAAATTTGTGAGCAAAATTATTGCTAATTAGTATCATTTGTTGTAACATAGATGGTGACAAAAGAGTTCGCTCTTTGAATTTTAAACTAAAGGAGACAAATCATGTCTAAAAAAGTATTATTTATCGTCGGTTCACTACGCCAAGGTTCTTTCAACCACCAAATGGCCCTCGAAGCTGAAAAAGCACTTGCTGGAAAAGCGGAAGTTAGCTATCTTGATTACTCAGCTGTTCCTCTCTTCAGCCAAGATTTGGAAGTTCCAACTCATCCAGCTGTAGCTGCTGCTCGTGAAGCAGTCCTTGCTGCGGATGCGATCTGGATCTTCTCTCCAGTCTACAACTTCTCTATCCCTGGAACAGTGAAAAACTTGCTTGACTGGCTCTCGCGCGCCCTTGACTTGTCTGATACACGTGGTGCTTCTGCCCTCCAAGACAAGTTTGTTACTGTCTCATCTGTAGCCAATGCAGGTCACGAACAACTCTTTGCTATTTACAAAGACCTCTTGCCATTTATCCGTACACAAGTCGTTGGTGACTTTACAGCTGCTCGTGTCAATGACTCTGCTTGGGCAGACGGAAAATTGGTGTTACAAGAAACAACTGCTTCATCACTTGCAAAACAAGCTGACGACCTTCTTGCAGCCATCAACTAATCAAACAAAAACCAGCTCGAATGAGCTGGTTTTATGCTTGTTTCATAAAGACGAGTTCTAAGTCACTGGATAAATCAGGTTGGTAGTCAAAACCTGCAAAACTGAGCTGGCGAGCTTGTTCAACAGTTTGAACTTGCCCTTCTATCAAGGTGGTCAAAAAGGCGCCACGGGCTTTTTTTGAAATGGTTGAGTGAATCTTCAGCTGACCTGCCTTGTCCTCCATAAATTTGAAGGTCACCATCTTTTCTCTGATTTCCTTCGAAAATACGGTTTCAAACTCTGATGATAGGAGTGAAAATATCAAATCCTCATCCTGTAGTGCCTCATCGTAGGCTGGCTTCCAATGACTCTTTAAAGTCTTACCAGCAACTTTTAACTTCATCAAGAAGTCCAAACGATGAGGAGCCATGGGCGACAAGGCGGGGACAACACCGTATAAAGCCGAGGTAATCAGGACATGATCTTCAAGATAGGTTTGTTCAGCCTCGGTTAACTCATCTCGTTTGATGTGACGATACATGAGACCATCAAAGAGTTTCAAGGCTGGATAGTTTTTAGCCCTGTGATCTTTTAGAGCTTGAATATGAGCGTACTCTTCTTCTGCTTTCTCAGCAGATACTTTATAAAAAGTCTCTAATTCACTAGCTGAGTAATGCGCCAGTGAGTTAAGGACTGCCTGACTTTCTTCCCTCAAAGGGAGCGCTTCGATACAAGGAAGGTCTGTGTTCATTTCTTTTGCTGTTGGGATTAAAATTTTCATATTGTTAGTGTAGCATATTTTTTAACCACAACCAAGAATTTCATCTTAAAAACCTCGGTTCATACCGAAGTTTCTTTTACTTGACTTTAAAGGTCTTGAGATAGTTATCTTTTCCAACTAGACCTTCGAAGGATTGGCCATTTTCGAGGTAAGGGAGGTCGTCTGACACGGAAGCCTTGACCTTATAAATCTTGCCATCAACTTTAAAGAAGTAGACGGTATCCCCCTTGATAACAGCTGATTTAAGGTCTGAAACCACTCCCTTGATGTTTTCTACCGTTTCATTATCCAGCTCTAGGTCGTTTTTATTGGCATATTTGCTGAGGAGTTCATCTACTGTAGCTGCTACGATGACGTTTTGGTACTCCACTGCGTCTACCAAAGCATACTCCTTGACCAAGCCTGCGTTGTCTTTCAAGCCCATGATATAAAGAGGCTTGTCATTGAGATTAACAAGGATAGGGAAGGTAGCCTTGTAGGCCTTCTCCTGAACGGCTCCTTCAGCGGAAGCACGGGCAGATTCTTCAGTTGCTGAAGCTAGGTTGTACTTGGTGATTTCACCAGTACGCATATTTTCAAGGATAAATCCTAGATTGCTTTCGTCAGCATTGGCTGAAGTCACCCCTGTGTAGAGATAAATGTCATTTCCGATAGAAAGATAGTTATAGCCCTCCGTCGTTTGGGTAACATTTTTCTTAGAAATCAAGGCATTCCAGAAGCCATCTTTATACTTGCCGTTGTAGTTGATTTGTTCGATGGTTTCTTCTGCTGGATAGACACGATCCACCCATTCTGGGACTTCATCCAAGCTGTATTCCTTGGTTTCTCCATTGGTGGCGTCTAAGATAATAACAGACGAAGGGCGAGGGACTCCTAGACCAAACTGTTTTTGATAAACGGTTGCTACATAGAAGGGATTGCCTTCATCATCCACCTCAAAGGATGGGGTTTTAAAAATCTTGGTTGGGTACTTAATCCGAAGATGGCGTTTGACATCGCGGTTAAAATACTCAGAGTCTGAATACTTCATTGGCGTTTTTAAATCCACCAATTCCGCATTTCCTGTCACCATATCAACCTTGATATACTCGCCAATTCCCTTGGACTGATTATTAAACCATTTGATCGGGTCGGCATACTCCAAAGGTGTCACCCGATAGGGTTTGCCATCAACCGTCAGCTGAGTATAAGTATCTGCTGCTACGTACTGGGAGACCTTATCCGTCAGAGAGCCTAGATAACGGTCTCCAATCTTTTCTGCAGTGCTCCGATCTAGGATTGGAACCTTACTGGTATCACTCTTAGGAAAATCTTTAAAGTCTTTTTCTGTGATAGACACTACATTAGCATAATTTTTTGCTTGGAAAAAGCTAGAGGTTACTAGACTTACCAGACCAGCAAGGACAAAGATGATAGCTGCAGTCAGAAACAATCCTCTACTAAGTTTGGTAAAAAGGAATCCTTCTAGATTGAGATCTTTGGCAGCCTTGCCATGACGTAGGTGAACTGTCTTGAGGAGATTGGTATCCTTGCGGAAACTAAACAAAATTCCCATCACCACCAGATGCCCACAGAGAAAGAAGATGAATTCCCAACTAGTCAGATTGAAGGGTGGTAAAAAGATATACCATGTCGTTGCGATAAAAACAAGTTCAAAAATTATACGTTTCATCTGAATTCCTCCTAAATGATCCGTCCTTCCAAATGATCCAGTTCATGTTGGCAGATCTGAGCTGGAAAACCCGTCAGCGTAATGGTCTGTTCCTGCCACTTGCTATCACGATAGGAAACCGTAATCGTTTCATAACGAGTTGTTGGTCGCACCCCAGTCAAGGACAAACACCCTTCCTCTGTCTCGTAAGGTTCTTTATAGGAAAGGAGAACGGGATTAAACATGACTATGGGAACCAAGCCAAGATTAAAGATAATCACGCGCTTCTGCACGCCAATCATATTAGCCGCTAGACCGACACAGGTCTCGCGATTGGCCAGCATGGTATCCTGTAAATCTCTAGCTAGATAAAGGTCTTCCTGCCTTGCAGGTTTCGAGACCTGCGACAAAAATAAGACATCTCGGACAATTTTCTTTTCCATTCTCTTACGCTCCTTGCCATTTTACTTTATTATAGCACAAAAGCGGATAACTCCTAACTATTCTCCTCAAATGCAAAAAAAGCCATCCGAAGATGACTTTCTTTTTAAATCGCGTTCTTATCAAAACCAAGCTTGCGTTGAACAAACTTGACGATTTCGACAATGAGTATCATTGAGAAGCTTCCAGCCATGACAATTCCCCATTGTGACAAGTTCAGTTTGGTTACGTGGAAGATACCTTCAAGCGGCTCTACGACGATTGTTGCCATCAAGAGGATGAAAGATACCAAGATAGACCAGTTGAAAGTCTTAGACTTGAATGGTCCGACTGTCAAGATAGATTGGTAAACAGACTTGACGTTGTAGGCATGGAAGAGCTGAATCAAACCAAGTGTTGCAAAGGCCATGGTGAGGGCATCAGCATGAATAGCTTGATTGTCACCCACATGAACTGGATAGGCAAGAGCAAGACCATAAACGGTCAAGACGAGTGCCCCTTGGAGTACACCTTGATAGATGATGGAACTCATGACTCCACCTGAGAAGAAGCTTGATTTGCGTCCACGTGGTTTGTGGGTCATAACACCTGGCTCAGCTGGCTCAACACCGAGAGCGATAGCTGGGAAGGTATCGGTTACCAAGTTAATCCACAAGAGATGAACTGGCTGTAGGACATCCCAACCAAACAAGGTTGATAGGAAGATGGTTAATACTTCAGCAGTATTTGCAGAAAGCAGGTACTGGATGGTCTTTTGAATGTTTGAGAAGACCTTACGTCCTTCTTCAACTGCGACGATGATAGTCGCAAAGTTATCATCCGCAAGAATCATATCAGAAGCACCCTTAGAAACCTCTGTACCAGTGATTCCCATACCGATACCGATATCGGCTGTTTTCAGAGCTGGAGCGTCATTAACACCGTCACCTGTCATGGCAACGACCTTACCTTGGTTTTGCCAAGCTTTGACGATACGAACCTTGTGTTCTGGAGATACACGCGCATAAACAGAATATTGACCAACTACTTTTTCAAATTCTTCATCAGAAAGTTCGTTGAGTTCAGCACCAGTCAAGACATGGTCTTCCGAGTCATTTTCGTCGATAATTCCCAAACGTTTGGCAATAGCTTCTGCTGTGTCTTGATGGTCACCCGTAATCATGATCGGACGGATTCCCGCTTCTTTAGCGACACGAACAGCTTCTGCTGCTTCGGCACGCTCAGGGTCAATCATCCCAATCAAACCAGTAAAGATCAAGTTGTTTTCAAGCTCTTCAGAAGTGAGATTTTCTGGAATGCTATCAATAATCTTATACGCACCTGCAAGGACACGCAAGGCTTGGTGAGCCATTTCAGAGTTGTTTGTATGGATTAATTCAGTGACTTTCTCATCAATCGGAGCAACATCTCCAGCCTTATCACGAGCAACACAACGTTTCAAAAGTTGATCTGGAGCTCCCTTAACTGCCACGAGGAATGTACCATCTGGCAATGGATGAACCGTTGACATGAGTTTACGATCTGAGTCAAACGGCAATTCAGCTACACGAGGATATTTCTCTAAGAACCCTTTAACATCATAGCCCTTGTCCAAGGCATACTGGATGAAGGCTGTTTCCGTTGGATCCCCGATCAGGTTTCCTTCAGCATCAATCTTGGTATCGTTGGCCAAAACAACAGAACGAAGAAGCGGCATGTCCAAGCCAAGATCAATGTCATCAGCAGAGTCATGTAGGACTGCGTCATAGAAGACTTTCTCGACTGTCATCTTGTTCATGGTAAGCGTACCAGTCTTATCAGAAGCGATGATTTCTGTTGAACCAAGCGTTTCTACTGCTGGCAACTTACGAACGATAGAGTTTCGTTTTGCCAAAACTTGAGTACCAAGGGCAAGAACGATGGTTACGATAGCAGGGAGCCCTTCTGGGATGGCTGCAACAGCAAGCGCAACAGAAGTCATCAACTCACCAAGTGGATCTTTACCTTGAATGAAAACACCCACTACAAAAGTAACAAGGGCAATGACCAAGATAGCGTACGTCAAGACCTTAGAAAGGTTGTTCAAGTTTTGTTTGAGTGGTGTATCCGTCTCATCCGCATCTTGGAGCATGCCAGCGATATGACCAACTTCCGTGTACATACCTGTATTGACAACAACACCAAGACCACGACCATAAGTCACGTTTGAGTTTTGGAAGGCCATATTGACACGGTCACCAATACCAGCATCGGCAGCGAGCTCTACGGTCAAGTCTTTTTCAACTGGAACAGACTCACCTGTCAAAGCTGCTTCTTCGATTTTAAGAGAATTAGCTTCTAGCAAAAGTAGGTCTGCTGGCACTACGTCACCTGCTTCAAGGGCAACGATATCTCCTGGCACCAATTCTTTGGAATCAATTTCTGCCATGTGTCCATCACGAATAACGCGAGCAGCTGGACTGGACATAGATTTGAGGGCTTCGATGGCTTCTTCTGCTTTTCCTTCTTGGTAAACACCGAAGGCAGCATTGATGATAACCACGGCAAGGATAATGATGGCATCTGCGATATCTTCCCCACCAGAAGTTATGACAGACAAGATGGCTGCAGCCACCAAAATAATAATCATCAAATCCTTAAATTGCTCGATAAACTTGACTAGGAGAGATTTTTTCTCACCCTCTTCCAGTTCATTACGTCCATATTCAGCTAGGCGTTTCTGCGCTTCGCTTGACGAAAGACCTTGCTCAGTTGCTTCAACTGACTTCAAGACCTCTTCAGGACTTTGAGTATAAAACGCTTGGCGTTTTTGTTCTTTTGACATGTGTCTCCTCCTTGACATTGTGTGCAAAACAAGTTCTCTTTTAGTTTTATGACAAACAAAAAGAGACCTGTTAATCATAACAAGTCTCGCTGTTTAAGATAGTGCCGGAAAACATACTTTTCAGTATACAATTCGGAATGACGACACTATCACAGGTTTCTGCCAGCTACTCCCTTGAGTAGTACTATTATATCAAAATTTGAACAATTTTCAAGAATTAAAATCCGATGAAACACTATCTGGATCAAAAGTACGTTCACTGATAATGTATCTAGGACGGCGTTTTGTTTCCAGATAAATCTTTCCAACATATTCACCAATTACGCCCAAACTAATCAATTGAACTCCACCAAGTAGGCTAACTATTGCATAGGTACTCGCCCAGCCAGCCACGACTGTACCAGCAAACTTACTCCATACAACCCAAATAATCAATAGAAAACTAAAGAGTGACGTCAAAACACCAAGACTTGTAATCAACCTAATCGGCTTTATTGATAAACTAGTAATGCCATCCATAGCCAAACCAAGCATTTTAGACAGTGGATAATGGCTCTCACCAGCAATTCGTTCATGACGCTTATATGAAACGTAAGAATATTTAAAGCCAACTAAAGGCATTAAACCACGAAGAAAAAGATTGACTTCAGTGAATTTTTCTAATTCCTTCAAGAATCTTTTAGAAACCAATCGATAGTCGGCATGATTAAAAACAACTTCTGCTCCAAATAGGCGTAGCACTTTATAAAAACCTTCAGCTGTAATTCGTTTAAATGCAGAGTCCGTATCACGGTTATCACGTACACCGTAGACAATTTCAGAACCGCTTTTATATTCTTCAATCATTTTATCCATACAATTGATATCATCTTGTCCATCGGCATCAATGGTAATGACAATATCAGCAAACTGAATGGCCTCATACATACCTGCAAGGACACTACTTTGATGACCCCTGTTACGACTTTGTGACACACCAACTACAAAAGGGATGGATTTAGCATAAGTTTCTATCAGTTCCCAAGTCCGATCCTTACTACCATCATTGACATACATAACTTTACTATGGGGATGGATTTCTTCTTTCTTTACTAGTTGCTTAATTTTTTCAACAAACATTGGATTAGTATGTGGTAAGACTTGTTCTTCGTTGTAACATGGAACAACGATATATAAAATTGGCTTGTGTCTACTCATCTTTTTCTCCTAATATTTTTATCCCAAAAGGAAAGTTGGTTCCTCTAAACACCCTGACTATCAATTCGCAGCCCAAAATTGTCAATAAAGCTACAAAAACTGTTATTATATATTGATTAACAAAAATTCCAGTATATTTAGTAGACAATTCTTTGACTAATTTTTCTACTAACACCAGAACTATCGGCGAATGTATTCCATAATAAATCAACGTTTTTTGTCCGATTGATTTCAAAATGGAACTCTCTGGAATTGTTTTAAAAAATATAAGAACACTCCAAATTCCTGAAATAGCTGCCAAGTAAAATAAGAAATGATTCCCAATTTGCTGATAATACAAATCAACAATTTGATGGCCACTCACTCGATAGTTTAGTTTACTACTATAATTGGTAAGAATAAGTCCAATCGGTAAAAAGTAAATCGAAAAATACTTTTCTAATTGATGTAAATTATTCTTAGTCCATACTCCCAGCAAGATGAAAATCAGAGCAACAGGAACTAAATCAATATTCCAAATTAAATAATACTCCCTCTCATATACCTTCTGTCCGATATAGACTAAAACCAAGAGAGATAAGATTATTATTATCCACTGAGCCAAATTCCATTTTCTCTTTAAAATAAAATAACTGAAAACATGAGCCAAAAACATCACATTCAAAAACCATAATTGAAAATAAATATGCAAACGATCTGAAATCAGTAACTGTTTTGTAAAATGAAGAATATTGAAACTCAGAACTTGATCAGGGTACATGACAAAAAGTTGAAACAGAAAAACAAAACTATTCAGCAAGAAAAAAGGAATAACTAAACTCTTTACCTTATTTAAACAATAGCCTGAGAAGGTTTCGTATTTTCTAACATTCAAAGTAAAACCAGATAAGAAAAAGAACAACGGTATGTGGAATGAATAGAGAAGCAACTTAGCATTATTTGGAACAAAGCTACTATGTCCAATGATAACTAATATAATCGCTAAACCTTTAGACATATCTATGTAACCAATTCGATTCTTCATACTATCCTCCTGTTCCTAATTTTAATCGATAAACGCTCATATCTGAAGTTACAGATTCAACCTCCTCAAAGTAAACATCCTTCTGATAATGTTCTTTCATGATTTTTTTAACACTATCCATATTCCCTGAGGAAGTGGACCAAAAGAAGAGAATATTCTGATTGTTGATTGCAGAAGACAACAGATTATCAGGTTCTTCAACTCCGTATCTCCTCATTTGTTGATAATAATGTGGAGAAAAAGTCTGCCAATTTCCTAATGTTGTCGTATTTGTCACTAACTGATTGGTTCTTAATTTAAAAGTTGATAATGTAGGCTGAGATGATACCAAAGTGCCATATCCACCGAAAACAATAAGTTTATCCGAATTCCTCTGTACAAGATTTTGGTACTCTGAGACTACTGACGATTGAATATAGGGAAACCAATACAGTTCTTGTCCAAGCTGATTTATCCATGCTGCCCCTACTAGTATCCCCATTATTTGTATGCTAAGGAATACCTTCCTCTTATCAAATAAACGTCTTTTTTCATAAAATGATCGAGCATAAAAAAGAAATACTAATAAGAAACATACTATTAGAGGGATATATACGCGCTCTACTACCCTCTGTCTAACAAAGAGAGCTCCAATTAAAAGTAAGGGGAAAATCGGTACAAACCATCCGTATAGCTTCGTAGGCTTAAAAATCAAAAACCAACTAATCAGTATTATAGAGAAGGTTGTCAGGATACTATTCTTAAAAAAATCTGATATCATCTGAGGCAGATTAAACGAGTATTTCTCTGAAAGGGAACGAACAGACTGGATGTTTGTTAAAAGAGTATTGCTAAGGGCTTTTTTTTCAGCAAATAACCAGTAGGTTGAAACATTCAAATCATTCTCACTTACTCCCAAAGCTTCATATTCATTCGCATGTCTTTGATAATCAATAGCAGGATAATCTCTCAAATTAGTACTTAGGGTATTCCATGTCAAATATTCTTGTACGTCAGCTTTCCCTAGTGTATATAGTTTATTGGAAGCAAAAATCAGTAAAATGACGCTAAATAATAAAACAACTTCTTTTCTTTTTTTAGAAGATATCCACTCAAAAAGCAGAAAAGGGAATAACAGTAAAACAAAGCTCGATATAATTTGAGGTCGAATAGATAAACCAATGAACAATAGTGATAGTCCAAAAATGTACCTTTTGTCAAATAGTAAAAAAGTTGCTGCTGTAGCTGATAAATATGCGATAACGGAAAAAGAAAAATATTTAATAAGTATCAATTGGGCTAAAAACACTATCGGAAGCAAAAGATACAGTTTTTTCTTATAAAAAAAGATAGCATAGACGCCAAAACTAATACAATAAATACTAACTAAAAAACAAAAATAAATATTCCAATTTGTAAAAATTTGTTGTAGTAAAGCTAAACCTGAAGATAATAGAATTCCCATATAAGGTAATAACATATTCTCCCCAGATAATATAGTTTGGTTCACCATGATATCATCTACAACAGGATATTCAAAACCTCTAAATGATATATAGAGATAAAAAAATAAAAATGGCAAAAATAAAAAACTTAAGCTAAGTAGCCTATTGACCATATTTTTATTTATCATTACAAGCTCTCTTTCAAATAAATATTACCCTTCAATTCTACCACATTTCCTTCTAAAAAACTAGCTTACCTCCAATCTTATAAGCCTATATCGTTTGAATTTTCCCTTGAAAACCAGTATAATGGTAGAATACTATATGACTAGAAAGGAAGCCCGATGAACCAATCCATGTCAAATCTCAAATTGGCAGAACGTGGAGCCATTATCAGTATTTCAACCTACCTCCTCTTGTCTGCGGCAAAATTGGCAACTGGTCACCTCCTGCATTCTTCCAGTTTGGTGGCAGATGGTTTTAACAACGTATCCGATATTATCGGAAATATAGCACTCTTGATCGGGATTCGGATGGCTCGCCAACCTGCAGACCGTGATCATCGCTTTGGTCACTGGAAGATTGAAGATTTGGCTAGTTTGATTACTTCCATCATCATGTTCTATGTTGGTTTTGATGTTCTTCGGGACACCATTCAAAAAATTCTCAGTCGGGAAGAAACGGTCATTGATCCTCTGGGCGCAACTCTGGGAATCATTTCGGCAGCGGTCATGTTTGCCGTTTATCTCTATAATACTCGCCTCAGTAAGAAATCCAAATCCAAGGCTCTCAAGGCAGCTGCCAAGGACAATCTTTCCGATGCTGTGACTTCGCTTGGGACTTCCATTGCTATCCTAGCCAGCAGTTTCAATTATCCGATCGTAGATAAATTGGTCGCTATCATCATCACTTTCTTTATCTTAAAGACAGCCTATGATATCTTTATCGAATCTTCCTTCAGTCTTTCAGATGGTTTTGATGACCGGCTACTGGAAGACTACCAAAAGGCCATCATGGAAATTCCAAAGATTAGTAAAGTCAAGTCCCAAAGAGGGCGTACCTACGGTAGCAATATCTACCTTGATATCACCCTGGAGATGAATCCTGACCTATCAGTCTATGAAAGTCACGAGATTGCGGATCAAGTCGAGTCTATGCTGGAAGAACGTTTTGGGGTATTTGATACCGATGTCCATATCGAACCAGCTCCCATACCTGAGGACGAGATTTTAGACAATGTCTATAAAAAACTGCTCATGCGTGAGCAATTGATTGACCAAGGAAATCAGCTAGAAGAACTCCTTGCTGAAGACTTTCTCTATATTCGTCAGGATGGGGAGCAGATGGACAAAGAGGCTTATCGAGCCGAAAAAGAACTTAAAGCTGCGATTAAGGACATTCAGATCACTTCCATCAGTCAGAAAACAAAACTCATTTGCTATGAGCTAGATGGCATCGTCCACACTAGTATCTGGCGTCGCCATGAGACTTGGCAAAATATTTTTCACCAGGAAACAAAAAAAGAATAGAAAAATCCTGTCATTGCGACGGGATTTTTCTATTCTTCTAACTATCAAACTCACTTAGGTATTCATAGCGTTCGTATTTTTCAAGGAGTTCTTCATTTTTCTCGTTTAGCTCTTTCTGAAGCGTCGCCAGTTTGCCAAAGTCGGAGCCATTTGCCTGCATTTCTTCTTCAATGGCTGCGATACGATTTTCCAAGGCTTCAATATCGCCTTCAATGCTTGCCCACTCCTGTTTTTCTTGGTAGGTCATGCGTTTCTTGTCTTCACGGACTTTGACTACTTTTTCTTTTTCGGCCTTTTGCACTTGATTGGCCATCTCTGTTTCAAAGGCTTTTTCATCAAGGTAGTCGGTGTAATGACCAAAGAAAGGGCGGATGTTGCCATTCTCAAAGGCGAGAATCTTGGTCGCTACCTTATCCAAAAAATAACGGTCGTGGCTAACTGTCAATACAGGCCCTGAAAAGCCCTGCAAGAAATTCTCCAAAACTGTCAAAGTTGCAATGTCTAGGTCATTTGTCGGCTCGTCCAAAAGAAGAACATTTGGTTTTTCCAAAAGTAATTTGAGGAGATAAAGACGTTTTTTCTCGCCACCAGACAATTTCTCAATCAGGGTTCCATGCGTCGAACGTGGGAAGAGGAACTGCTCCAGCAACTCAGCGATGGAAGTCGTAGAACCACCACTAGTCTTAACCTCTTCTGCTACTTCCTGCAGGTAATTGATAACGCGCTTGCTCTCGTCTAAACCTTCAATTTGTTGAGAGAAATAGGCAATGCGAACCGTCTCACCGATGATCACTTGACCTTTAGTCGGCTCAAGACTTCCTGCGATGAGATTAAGCAGAGTTGACTTCCCCACACCATTATCCCCAACGATTCCGATACGGTCTTTTGCTTGCACCAAGAGATTGAAATTTTGTAATATCGGCTTGTTCTCATAAGCAAAGGAAACATCTTTAAACTCGATGACCTTCTTACCAATACGGCTAGTTTCAAAGTTCATAGTCAAGTCTGTCTCAGCAACGCCGCCTGAAATTTCCTTTTTCAAGTCGTGGAAACGATTGATACGAGCCTGCTGCTTGGTTGCACGCGCCTGCGGTTGTCTGCGCATCCAGGCTAATTCTTGCTTATAGAGTTGTTCCTTTTTGTGGAGAAGTGCTGCATCACGCTCATCTTGTTCCGCCTTGAGGCGAACATAGTCCTGATAATTTCCCTGATACTCGGTCAAGCCTGCTCGGTCCAACTCGAAAATCCGCGTTGACAGCGCATCTAGGAAATAACGATCGTGAGTGATAAAAAGGACGGTTTTCTTGGAATTTTTCAAAAAAAGGGTCAGCCACTCAATGGTCGCAATGTCCAGGTGGTTAGTTGGCTCGTCCAGCAGCAAGAGGTCGTGGTTTCCTAGGAGAACTTGCGCCAACTGAACCCGTCTTCTCAGACCACCTGACAATTCGCCAACTGGAGTCGATAAGTCCTGAATACCTAACTTGCTAAGAACGGTCTTGACCTGGCTTTCAATTTCCCAAGCTTGGAGAGAGTCCATTTCCGCCATAACCCGTTCCAAACGAGCCTGCTTGTCCTCGCTGTAGTTGAGCATGAGGAGTTCATACTCACGAATCAACTGGATTTCCTTGAGATCGCTAGATAGGACCGTATCCAAAACCGTCTTACTATCATCGAATTCTGGATCCTGGGTCAAATAGCCAATCTGATAATCATTCTTAGCCAAAAATGGACTGACATCACCATCAAAACCTGAAACTCCAGAAAGAACATCTAAAAGGGTAGTCTTACCCGTTCCATTGACACCAATCAGACCGATTCTATCCAAATCATGGATGATAAAAGAAATATCCTTAAAAACTGTCTTGTCACCAACGGATTTGCTTAGTTTTTCAACAATAAAATCACTCATTTTTTCTCCCTCAGGTAAGCATGGATGGCTTGACGGTCATTTTCCAATTCTCCATCAACAATGGCAAACTCAATCTCTGTTAAAACCTCTCCCAAGGCTGGACCTGGCTGATAACCATATTCCTTGATTAAAACACCACCGTTGATCTGGATTTCTTTCTTATCATGAATGGTTAAGCTCTGATAGGTTTTTGTGATTGCTTGTGGGTTGACTTCTTTTCCTTGAGCCTGACGAAGACTTTCAGCTTGTAGAAGGGAATCCAAGTCAAAGCGGTAACAATCGCGCTTGCTCAGCTCTCCTTCTTCTCGCAAAGCCAAAATAGTCAGCAAATCCTGAACCTGCTTGGCAAACTGGCGTGAAGTTTTCCAATGTTTCAAAAATGGCTGTGCATCTTTAATCTCCAAAGCCCACAAAAGAGCCGCCCAGGCTTGTTCAGAAGAGGCAAAGGTGAAATCAGCCTCTAAATCAAACAATTTTTGAAGTTTATCTCGACTGTCTGCCATATCAGGGAGATAATTATAAGCTTGACTCTCAATCATGGAAGACAGACCAACTCGCCAAAAAGGTGCCAGCAAGAGTTTATCAAACTCAACGAAGGTGCGCTCCACAGAAATCTTCTCCAAGAGCGGCGTCAAAGTCTTCATCGCCTCAAATGTTTCTGGCTCAAGTTCAAAACCTAGACTGGCCTGAAAGCGGAAGCCACGCATAATGCGCAGAGCATCTTCGTTGAAACGCTCACTAGCCACTCCAACTGCTCGCAAGACTTGTTTTTCCAAATCTTCTAAACCATGGAATAAGTCAATGATTTCTCCTGTCTCATCCAAGGCAAAGGCATTAACTGTGAAATCACGACGCTTGAGGTCCTCTTCTAGCGAACGCACAAAGGAAACCGCACTGGGTCTGCGATAGTCCACATAGACATCTTCGGTCCGAAAGGTCGTCACTTCATATTCCTCATCCCCATCTAAAACCAAGATAGTTCCATGTTCAATTCCGATATCGACTGTTCGCGGAAAGATCTGCTTGGTTTCCTCTGGATAGGAAGAAGTCGCAATATCCACATCGTGGATGGGACGATTGAGGAGGGCATCTCGAACAGAGCCCCCAACAAAATAGGCCTCAAAGCCTGCTTCTTTAATTTTTTCTAGTACTGGTAAAGCCTTCTGAAATTCAGAAGGCATTTGTGTTAATCTCATAATAAGTGTTCTAATCCATAGACAAGCTCATGACGCTTGACAACTTCTTTGATTCCTAAATTCACCCCTGTCATGAAGGAGCTGCGATCATAGGAGTCATGCCGGAGGGTCAATCCTTCTCCCTGATTGCCAAAGATGACTTCTTGATGAGCTACCAAGCCTGGTAGACGGACCGAATGGATGCGCATGCCTTCAAAGTCAGCACCACGAGCACCCGCAATCAATTCTTCCTCATCAGGCGCACCTTGCTGGATTGATTCCCGAACTTCCGTCATCAACTCAGCCGTTTTAATGGCTGTTCCACTCGGAGCATCTTTTTTCTTGTCATGATGGAGCTCGATAATCTCCACATTTGGGAAATATTTGGCAGCCTGCGCCGCAAATTGCATGAGCAAGACAGCTCCCAAGGCAAAGTTAGGGGCAATCAAGCCACCCAAATTTTGCTTACGAGAAAATGCTTTTAGTTCTGCAATTTCCTCACTAGTGAATCCAGTTGTTCCAACTACTGGAGCGAAGCCATTTTCAAGAGCAAATCGTGTATTTTCGTAGGCTACGGCTGGTGTGGTAAAGTCTACCCAGACATCCGCTTCAAAACCAGCCAAGTCAGCCTTATCATTGAAGACAGGAATACCCTGCCATTCTGAATCAGACTCAAAAGGATCCAAAACTGCTACTAAATCTAAGTCTGGATCAGCCAAGACCATCTGACAGGCAGCTTGGCCCATCTTTCCCTTAAATCCAGCAATAATTACTCGAATACTCATCTCTACTCCTGTCTGAGATACAAAGCCTGTAAGAACAATCTAGACGATTGGTGTATAGCTCAAGGCGATACTACCTTCTCCAAGGTGGGTCCCAATGACACTACCAAAGCTAACAATTGGGATCTCAGAATTCACATCACTCTCAATCAAAAGTTGGCGTAAATCTGCCGCCTTTTGAGGAGCGTTCCCATGAATGACTGTAATACGGTAGTCCCCATCTTTTGTCAACTCTTTGATGATTTCCACCAAACGTTTGATTGCCTTCTTTTCCGTACGAACTTTTTCGTAAACTTCAATCACCCCTTGGTCATTAAAGTAGAGGATAGGCTTGATACTGAGGAGATTTCCTAAGATGGCAGCCCCATTTGACAAACGTCCTCCCTTAACCAAGTGGTCGAGGTCATCTACTATGATAAAAGCTGAATTATCAGCAATTTGGATCCCCAACTTCTCCTGAATCTGGGCAAAATCATCGCCTTGTTCTGCCCATTCAAAAGCACTCTCCACCATAAATCCTAGAGGGGAACTTGTGATATGGGTATCTGGAAAGGCAATGGTCAAGCCATCATACTCTTCTAACATATACTGGATATTCTGATAAAAACCTGAAATCCCTGACGAAAGAAAGAGTCCCAAGACATGGGTATAACCCTCGTCTTTCAAAGAACTTAGAATCTCATCCAATTTGGCAATACTTGGTTGACTGGTTTTAGGCAATTCTGCAGACTGAGCCATTTTTTGATAAAATTCCTCAGCAGTCAGATTGACACCTTCGACATACTCATCCCCATCAATATTGACAGGAATATCCAGGATAAAAAGATTCTCTCTCTGCAGCGTCTTCTCCTCTAAATAGGCTGAAGAATCTGTAATGACAGCTAATTTCATGACTAAAACTCCAAATTGATCCCTGGAAGATCCAAGGCGATTTCTGTTACTTCATACGTCAAACGGTTGAGCATATTTAAACATGGACGTGCCAAGTTTTCAACTTCTTCTTGGTTAAATTCGCTTGGTTCGTTGACAATACGACCTTCCACATGGTTAACTTGAGAAATTGTTCCACTGATGACAAATTTGTCAAAGACAATCATGAAACTCAAGATAACGACTAAAGAAGTCACTTGGTTTTCTTGGTCATGTTGGAGCAACTGAAAGTTCACATCTACCTTAGTTTCAGGGGTTCCATTTTCATTTTCCCATTCAAAGTTACGAGCATCAAAGTGATACTGGCTAACAAATTCTTGTTCTCGTTTAAGATTCATTTTTCTCTCCCATTGCTACAATTTACTATGCAATTGTACCACATTTTTATCTTTTCATCTAGTTTTCTAGGCTTTAGTCAATACCGATTTCATCTTTAACAACAGCAGCAATCGTATCTACGTAGTAGTTAACTTCTTCTGTTGTTGGGGCTTCTGCCATAACACGCAAAAGGGGTTCTGTTCCACTTGGGCGGACAAGGATACGACCGTTCCCTGCCATCTCTTCTTCCATCTTTTCGATGATTGCCTTGATGGCTGGTACTTCCATGGCTTTTTCTTTCATAGCATTTTCCACTCGGATATTAACCAGTTTTTGTGGGTAAATCGTCACTTCTGATGCTAGTTGAGACAAACTCTTACCTGTTTCTTTCATGATTTTAGTCAATTGGACAGCTGATAATTGACCATCACCTGTTGTATTATAATCCATCAAGATAACGTGACCAGACTGTTCACCACCAAGATTGTAGCCTGATTTTCTCATTTCTTCAACGACATAGCGGTCACCAACTGCAGTGACTGCCTTATTAATGCCTGCGCTGTCCAAGGCCTTATGGAAACCAAGGTTAGACATAACGGTTGTTACGATAGTATTTTGGGCTAACTGGCCTTTTTCAGAAAGGTATTTCCCGATGATATACATGATCTTATCACCATCAACGATGTCGCCATTTTCATCAACAGCAATCAAACGGTCACTGTCTCCGTCAAAGGCCAAACCGATAGCTGACCCACTTTCTTTGACCACTCCTTGAAGGGCTTCTGGGTGTGTAGAACCCACATTCAAGTTGATGTTAAGACCATCTGGTGTCTCACCGATAACTGTCAACTGGGCACCAAGATCAGCAAAAATCTGACGGGCACTTGTAGACGCTGCACCGTTTGCTGTGTCCAAGGCCACTTTCATTCCCTCAAGAGGAGCTCCAGTTGAAACAAGGTAGCCTTCATACTTACGTAAGCCTTCTGGGTAATCCACCAAGGTTCCCAAGCCTTCTGCACTTGGACGAGGAAGAGTATCTTCAGCAGCATCCAGCAAGGCTTCGATTTCTGCTTCTTTTTCATCATCAAGTTTGAAGCCATCCCCACCAAAGAATTTAATTCCATTATCAAGGGCTGGGTTGTGGCTAGCGGAAATCATGACACCTGCACTGGCTCCCTCAGTTTTGACCAAATAAGCTACTGCTGGTGTCGCAAGGACACCGAGTTTGTAGACGTGAATTCCTACAGAGAGAAGACCTGCCACCAAGGCAGATTCTAGCATTTCTCCTGAGATACGTGTATCACGTCCTACAAAAACTTTAGGGGCTTCTGTTTCGTGTTGGCTAAGAACATATCCACCAAAACGTCCCAGTTTAAAGGCCAATTCTGGCGTTAGTTCTACGTTTGCTTCTCCACGGACTCCATCAGTCCCAAAATATTTACCCATTTTATTTATCATCCTTTTCTATTATTTATTATTGTTTAGACGAATCTGATTTCGTTTCTGAACTCGTTGAAGACGAACTGCCCTCTGAGGAACTTGTTGACGAGTTACTCGAACTAGACGCTGCTGTTTTTGTTGTAATTTTCATAGTCGTATCAAATGGCATAATGACACTTGGCAAAACATTTCCATTTTTATCAACTGCTTGTAGAGGAACAGAAGCCGAGTAGTTACCTGTTATCCGTTCACTCGTCGGTAATATGGCAATGACACGATCTACTTTGGAGAGGGTTTCCTCATCACTAATAACCGTTACTTTTTCATCTGACACAGTAACTGTATCGATTTTCACACGAGAATCAATCTGGCTAGGATCAATCTCTGGCACAACGATTACATTGCCTCGTTTTGCTTTTTTACCGACCTTCACTGTTATCTTTTGCGGTGTTGCAACAGCGGTCAAACCACTTGGTAGATTTTCTATGTTTAGAGGAACTTCGATGGTCCCTACACTGGCATTGGTTAAGTCAGCTGTCACCTTGAATTTACGCGTACTTTCCTGCATTTCGCTTGCCAAAGCAACTCGATTGGAACCTGTCAAGAAAACCGTTACTTCTGACGTAAAGCCACTAATAAAGTACTGATCACTATCATAGTGGATATCAATTGGTACATTGAGCACCGTATTGGTATAGGTTTCTGTCCGCACCTGTCTGGCACTATTGCTATTCTGATAGTTTGTTGAAGTCGCATAGATAAAGAGAATGCAGGCGAAAAAGAAGGAAGAAATAATATAAAGACTATTTTTTCTCATGTTTCAATCCTCCTAGCAAGCGCTCTTTCAGACCATGTTTTTCCTCTGATGTTGGAAGCAGGATTCTTCTCAACTCAGATTCAAACTCTTCCAAGGTCAAATCGTGCTTAAAGACTCCATTATAGGTGATTGAGATGCCACCCGTTTCTTCCGAAACCACAAAGGTAAGAGCATCTGATACTTCCGACAAACCAATCGCCGCCCTGTGGCGTGTTCCAAACTCTTTGGAAATCTCTGTATTTTCAGTTAGTGGCAAGTAAGCTGAAGTAACAGCAATCCGATCTTCTCGGATAATGACCGCTCCATCGTGCAAGGGAGTGTTAGGAATAAAAATGTTGATGAGCAATTCAGCTGAAATCTTGGCATCTAGGGGAATCCCCGTCGAGATGTATTCCTGCAAGGTTCTCACTCGCTGAACTGCTACCAGCGCACCAATCTTACGCGGGCTCATGTATTCGACTGATTTCACAAAGGCACGAATCATCTGCTCTTCTGCGCTAATCGGAGCATTGGAAAAGAAATCCGTTGCCCGGCCCAACCGCTCTAGACCCGTCCGAATCTCTGGTGAAAAAATGACTACTGCTGCAATGACCCCGTAGGTGATGATCTGATTAATCAACCAGGAAATGGTCGTCAAACCAATCATATTGGACAGAATCTGACCTAAAATAAAGACCAAGACTCCCCGCACCAAAATCATGATTTTGGTCCCTGCAATCGCTTTGGTAAAATGATATAAAATATAAGTCACAATGAGAATATCTATCAGATTGATGACTATCGTCCAAGGACTTGAAAACAAACTCGTCCAGTATTGTAAATTGGATAATTGTTGAAAATTCATCCCTGGCCTCCTCCCTGTCGAAACACTTTCTGTACCATTATACCATTTTTTGCCCATTTTTTCCCTATCCTACCTCATTTTAAATTAAGCAAAAATATGATAAAATAAACTGATTAGAAAAAACGAAGGAGAAATCATGTCTCAACTCTATGATATTACCATTGTCGGTGGCGGTCCTGTCGGGCTCTTTGCTGCCTTTTACGCCCACCTACGCCAAGCCAAAGTCCAAATCATTGACTCCCTTCCCCAGCTCGGTGGTCAACCTGCCATCCTCTACCCTGAAAAGCAAATCCTTGATGTGCCAGGTTTTTCAAACCTAACTGGGGAAGAACTGACCAATCGCTTGATTGAACAGCTAAACGGCTTTGAAACACCTGTTCACCTCAACGAAACCGTTCTTGAAATTGAGAAGCAAGATCAAGGATTCACCATCACAACCAACAAGGGAAGCCATCTGACCAAAACAGTCATCATTGCTATGGGTGGAGGTGCCTTTAAACCACGTCCGCTCGAATTGGAGAACGTTGAGGACTATGAAAATATCCACCACCACGTTTCCAACATCCAACAATACGCTGGTAAGAAAGTGACCATCCTTGGTGGTGGGGACTCAGCAGTGGACTGGGCTCTGGCTTTTGAAAAGATTGCCCCAACCACTCTCGTTCACCGCAGAGATAATTTCCGCGCCTTGGAACATAGTGTGCAAGCCTTGCAAGAATCATCTGTGACCATCAAGACACCGTTCGTTCCTAGCCAACTTATCGGAGATGGAAAAACACTCGATAAACTAGAAATCACCAAAGTCAAATCAGATGAAACCGAAACTATCGAAGTAGACCACCTCTTTGTCAACTATGGTTTCAAATCATCTGTTGGCAATCTTAAAAATTGGGGTCTGGATCTCAACCGTCACAAGATTATCGTCAATAGCAAACAAGAATCCAGCCAAGCAGGTATCTATGCTATCGGCGACTGCTGCTACTATGAAGGTAAGATTGATTTGATTGCGACAGGACTGGGTGAAGCTCCAACAGCTGTTAACAATGCCATTAACTACATTGACCCTGACCAAAAAGTACAACCCAAACACTCGACCAGTTTATAATAAAAGAACCACGGATCAACGATTCGTGGTTTTATAGTTCATCTGCAATCTTGTTTATTTTTCTGAGTCTGTGGTTGACACCACTTTTGGTCAGGGGATTGCTCAGGCTATCCGCCAACTGCTGGATAGAGTAGTCTGGGTGCTGGATCCGTAAGCGAGCCACCTCCTGCAAATCCACTGGTAAATTTTCCAAACCCATTCTATCTTTGATTTTACTGATATTGTTGATAGTCTTCATACTAGCAGAAACCGTTCGAGCGATATTGGCTGTTTCAGCGTTATTGGCTCGATTGAGATCATTACGGGTTTCACGCAAAATCTTGACGCGCTCAAAATTATCACGCGCCAGCATGGCCCCAATCACGATCAAAAAATCCATGATGTCTTCTGCACGTTGGAGATAGGTAACTGCACCTTTCTTGCGCTCAATAACCTTGGCGTCCAGCAAAAACTGCTGAAGGAGAGAGGCCAGTCCTTGGGCATGGTCCAGATAAACGGAACTAATCTCCAACTGGTACTTACCAGACTCAGGATCTCGGATGCTACCATTTGCCAGAAAGGCCCCACATAAGTAAGCACGACCGGCTTCTTCATCTGCTAAAATATCGGGATCAATACCCGTCTCCAAACCAAAGAAGGAATCCGCAAGCCGCAAATCAGCTAAAAGCTCCTGCACCCTCTCATCGGTATAGACCGTGTAGACACGATTCTTGCGAAGATTGCTTCTCTGATGGTGACGAATCTCTGACTTGATTTCATAAAAATGGAGAAAGGACTCATAAAGGTGCCGAGCTAACTTAGCATTTTCAGTTACAACTGACAAGGTCAAGCCCGAACTAGATAGACCGATACTGCCAGACATCTTGATAATGGCCGATAGTTCATAACGACTGAGATGGTGTTGACCAAGAATTTCCTCTTTTACTGCGACTGTAAAACTCATTTTCTCACCTGTATAATGCGCATCAATTCGTCTACAATCAAATCGCCATCATGGAAGGCTCCTCCATTTTCCAAACGAAGGAAGTTGGATGAAATCACACGAGGAACCTGCTTGCAAAGACCAGCAAAGTCATGCTCTACCTGTACCAAATATTCATCGAAACGGTTGGTATCCATGTATTCTCTAGGAACCTTTTCAATATTGACTAAGACTGTATCAATAAAAGGCCGACCTAGATGGCGATGGAGGACTTCCACGTGGTCACTGTCTGAAAAGTGCTCTGTTTCCCCACGCTGGGTCATGATATTGCAGACATAGGCGATCTCTGCCTTAGTCTCCAAGAGAGCCTGCCCAATCTCCTCAATGACAATATTGGGCAAAATCGATGTAAAGAGGGAACCAGGCCCCAAGACAATCATGTCACTCTCGAGAATGGTATTGACTACTCGACGGCTGGCTTGGGGTGTTTCATCATCCAAGGTATTGGTCACATAGACATGGTCAATCATGCCTGGGTGATCTGCAATGTGGCTCTCACCTGCCACCTCAGAACCGTCTTTAAAGACTGCATGCAGTGTCAAAGGCTGATCGCTTGATGGGTAGATTTTTCCTGTTGTGTGAAAGAACTTACTAAGTAGTTGCATAGCATTGTAGGTAGATCCTTGCATTTCAGAGAGCCCTGCTATGATGATATTCCCCAGTGGATGACCCGCAAAAGCTCCAGCCTCTTCTGAGAAACGGTACTGAAAAACCTTCTCATAAAATTTAGGCATATCCGACATGGCTACCAGAACATTGCGAAGATCACCTGGTGGTGTCAGCTGTTGAATATTCTTTCTTAGTTCACCAGAAGATCCGCCATCATCGGCAACTGTTACGATGGCTGCGATATCAACATCCTTTTCTCGCAAGCTTTTCAAAATGACGGGGATACCAGTTCCTCCACCAATTACCGTTATCTTTGGTTTTCTCATGAACGGTTTACCGTTTCCTTTCTTCTGTCTTTGTCACGATGGCTTTCATTGACAGGCCAGTTTTTAGCAAGGTCCTCAGCGATTCGTTTTGCAAAGGCCACACTACGGTGCTGTCCACCTGTACATCCTACTGCGATAGTTAAAACAGACTTGCCTTCTTTCTTGTAACTTGGCAAAATGGGCTCAATCAAGGCGAGTAGGTGCTGATAAAAACTTTCAGACTCTTCATGATGCATCACATAGTCATAAACTGCTTGATCCTCACCTGTCTGATTACGGAGTTCCGGAAGGTAGTATGGGTTTGGCAAGAAACGGACATCAAATACCAAGTCCGCATCGATCGGGATCCCATACTTGAATCCAAAAGACATGACCTCGATACGGAAAGACTGGGCTTGTTCTTGGTCTGAAAATTGCTCAGCAATGGTTTTACGAAGTTCACGCGGGGTGAGTTCTGTCGTATCCACCACATTTTGGCTCATGTTTTTCAAAGGTGCCAAAAGTTCACGTTCCAGCTTAATGCCATCTAAAATCCGACCATCCGCTGCTAGAGGGTGACTCCGTCTGGTTTCCTTGTAACGGGCCACCAATTCCTTATCTTTTGCATCCAAAAAGAGAATTTTGAAATCCAATTCATCCTGGTTTTCCAATTCATCCAAAACAGCTTGAATCTCAGAAAAGAAGGAACGACTACGCATATCCACTACCAAGGCCAGTTTGTGGTCATCATCTTTGGTTTCGACCAACTGTAAAAACTTTGGCAAGAGGGCTGGTGGCATGTTGTCAATCGTGAAATATCCTAAATCCTCGAAGGACTGAATGGCTACGGTTTTTCCTGCACCACTCATCCCTGTCACAATTACCAGGTGAAGTTGTTTCTTTGTCATCTATCTCTCCTTATATCAAAAAAAGTTTGGCAGAGCCAAACTTCAACTAGCTTATCCAATCTCTGCGATCACTTCAATTTCGACTTTTACATCACGAGGAAGACGTGCAACCTCTACAGCTGAACGAGCTGGAAACTCCTCTTTAAAGGCAGTCTGGTAAACCTCGTTAAAAGGAACAAAGTCATTCATATCACTCAAGAAGCAAGTTGTTTTGACAACATGGTCAAAGTCTGTTCCTGCTTCTGCCAAAATAGCACCGATATTTTTCAAAACTTGTTTTGTCTGTTCTTGGATCGTTTCTCCTACAATTTCTCCAGTTTCAGGAGATAGGGGAACTTGACCGCTAGCAAACAAAAGATTGCCAACGATTTTTCCTTGAACATAAGGTCCGATTGCTTTTGGAGCTTTGTCTGTATGAATTGTTTTTGCCATTTCTTTCCCTCACAATTTTTCTAATATTGCGTCCCAAGCCTGATCCATCCCTGCCTTGCTGACAGATGAAAAGAGAATGAAGTCGTCACTTGGGTCAAAGTTTAATTTCTTTTTGATTGCTGATTCATGCTTGTTCCACTTACCACGGGGAATCTTATCTGCCTTAGTCGCAACGATGATAACCGGAATCTCATAATACTTGAGAAATTCGTACATCTGCACATCATCTGCTGACGGGTCGTGGCGGAGATCCACCAAACTGACAACCGCACGGAGATTTTCCCGAGTCGTTAGGTACTCCTCAATCATGCGCCCCCATTTTTCACGTTCCTTTTTAGAAACGCGGGCATAGCCATAACCTGGTACATCCACAAAACGCATCTTGTCATCAATGTTGAAGAAGTTGAGTAACTGGGTCTTCCCAGGTTTTCCTGATGTACGAGCAAGATTTTTGCGGTTCAACATGGTGTTGATAAAGCTAGACTTGCCGACATTTGAACGCCCTGCAAGGGCAATCTCTGGCAGTTCATCCTGCGGATAGTGGGACTTGTTTGCCGCACTGAGCAGGATTTCAGCATTGTGTGTATTGATTTCCATAGTCACCTCTAGGCTGTTTCTAGAATGGGTTTTTCCGTTCCATCAACAGCTTCTTTTGTGATGCGGACCAATTTCACATTTTCCTGACTCGGTACTTCAAACATAACATCTAGCATGGTTTCTTCGATAATAGACCGAAGACCACGCGCACCAGTTTTGCGTTCGATAGCCTTATTGGCGATTTCTTGAAGGGCTTCATCTTCAAATTCCAACTCAACATCATCATAAGAAAGTAAGGTCTGATATTGTTTAACCAAGGCATTTCTTGGTTCCTTCAAGATGCGAACCAAATCATCTACAGTCAACTGCTCCAAGGCTGCAAAGACAGGCAAGCGTCCAATTAATTCAGGAATAATACCGAATTTTTGAATGTCTTCTGCGATGATCTCTTGCATGTAAGAACTGTTTTCGTCAATAGCCTTGTTATTTTGTCCAAAACCAATGACTTTTTCTCCCAAACGCTGTTTGACAATTTCTTCAATGCCATCGAAGGCACCACCCACGATGAAGAGGATATTCTTGGTATCCACTTGAATCATTTCTTGTTGTGGATGTTTACGTCCGCCTTGAGGAGGGACGCTAGCTACAGTTCCTTCGATAATCTTGAGGAGGGCTTGTTGCACCCCTTCACCAGAAACATCACGTGTGATAGAAACATTTTCGCTCTTCTTAGCAATCTTGTCAATCTCATCCACATAGATAATTCCACGTTCTGCACGTTCGATGTTAAAGTCAGCTGCCTGCAAGAGTTTGAGGAGGATATTTTCCACGTCCTCACCTACATAACCCGCCTCAGTAAGAGCCGTTGCATCAGCAATAGCAAATGGTACATTCAAACTTCTAGCAAGGGTTTGAGCAAGGAAAGTCTTCCCTGAACCAGTTGGACCAATCATCAAAATGTTTGATTTTTGCAAATCCACATCTTCTGACTCTTCACGAGTGTCATGGAAATTGATGCGTTTGTAGTGATTATATACAGCTACTGCCAAGGCACGTTTAGCACGATCTTGACCAATCACATAGTGGTTCAAGATGTTTAAGAGTTCGATTGGTTTTGGCACCTCAGACAAGTCTGCCAAGACTTCCTCAGCTAACTCTTCACGAATGATTTCCTGGGCTAACTCCACACACTCATTACAGATAAAGGCGTTGTTTCCAGCGATTATTTTTTTAACTTCTTCTTGGCTTTTGCCACAAAATGAGCAATAAACCATCATATCATTTTTCCTATTTGTAGGCATGATTCCCTTCCGTTCTAACTATTCATTCTATCTAAAATAAGGTCATATAAAAAGCATGAATGCTATTCACCAAGTTTGTAAAGGCATTAAGCCAGAGTAGAGTAGCAAGTCCAAAGCGCTTTTTACGAAAAGCGTGTGTTCCAGCTACAAGACAGACAGCACACAAAAGAGCTGTAAAAAATCCAAAAATACTACGCTCCATTAGACTTCCTTTCTCTTTCTATATTCGATGGTAAAATCAAATGCATTTTTCTCATCTTTGCTATAAGATTTGCTTGCAAGAGTCTCAAAAACAGTCAAGTCAAAATCTTCTGGGAAATAGGTATCCCCTTCAACTTGAGCATGAATTTGTGTCACAATAATCTCATCTAAGTAAGGTTCAAAAAGCTGAAAAATCTGCTTGCCACCAAGGATATAAAGATTTTTATCCTGGTTCTGATACCAGTCTAAAACGTCCTCAACATTTTGGAAAACCAGAACACCCTCAATTGACTCTTCAGGGTTGCGCGTCAAAATCAGGGTCTCACGTCCTGGAAGCAAACGTCGTCCCATTCCATCAAAGGTTACACGCCCCATCAAGATGGCATGATTCAAGGTTGTTTCTTTAAAATGTTTTAACTCTGCTGGCAAATGCCAAGGAAGACGGTCTTCTTTACCAATCACACCTTTTTCATCTTGAGCCCAAATGGCTACGATTTTCTTTGTCATGCTTCCGTCCTTTTTATTGATACTACTATTTTATCAAAATTCTCCCAAAAAGGCTGTTTTGAAACGCGCGCAAAAGAGAGAAAAGGAGCAGGCTTCATTTAGCCTGCTCCTCTTGTCCCTAGGACATATATTTTTTTGCTTCTGATTCGATTTTTTCGACCACTTCCTGGATACTTAGTCCAGTTGTGTCAAGGTAAACTGCGTCCTCAGCCTGTTTGAGAGGCGAGGTCTCACGATGACTATCCTTGTAGTCACGCGCCGCAATCTCTTCTTTCAGAGTTTCCAGATCTGTCTCAATACCTTTAGCAATATTTTCCTTGTAACGACGCTCTGCTCTTTCTTCAACAGATGCTACTAGGAAAATCTTGAGTTCAGCTTGTGGTAAAACAACTGTCCCGATATCACGTCCATCCATGACAATGCCACCTTGCTGGGCAATCTTCTGTTGGAGAGAGACCAGTTTCTCACGCACTTCTGGAATAGCCGCAATACTTGAAACCTTGTTGGTCACTTCATTTTCACGGATAGGATGAGTAATATCTACATCACCAACAAAGACAAGTTGTTCACCTGCCTCTGAACGCCCAAAACTAATGGGGTGTTGGTCTAGGAGATGAAGAAGTTGGTCTACAGTTTCAGCATCTACTTGGTGTTTGATGGCCATATAGGTAGCCGCACGGTACATAGCTCCCGTGTCGAGATAAGTGTAGCCAAAATCTTTTGCGACGATCTTTGCGACCGTACTCTTACCACTGGAAGCAGGACCATCAATAGCAATTTGAATTGTCTTCATTTCCGACTCCTATCTTGTCTTGATGACATCACCTGGGTTAGCAAACCAAGAGCCCGATGACATATGAGAAGGATTCAAAGCTTCCAACTGGGCAATGGAAATCCCTGCACGTTGTGCAAGAGCTGCTTCACCCTCTCCTGGCTGAACAGTAATTGTTCCTTCACCGTCGGTGTGCTCTTCAGAGCTACTTTCTGACGGAGTTGTTTCAGAAGAAGCTGTTTCCTCTACCTTGCTACTTGAAGATGATGATTCTTCCACTTTAGAACTTGCACTTGTAGAAGGAGACGATGCATCATAGAAATCCTTCAAAGATGAAGTACGATTGCTTCCACCGGTTGATAGGTAAATCAATACAACTACCATCGCTACAACGATTACAAAGAAGAGGCTAGCTAGAACCGTCAAGACACGATTCGCAACAACGCCTTTCCCTTTTTGTTTCCGGTGTCGACGCTCTGATCTTGTTTCTTCCTCATTGTTTTCGTAGATATCTTCTTGCCACGGTTCTTTTTCCATACCTTACTCCTTGTTTTTTTTACATTTTCTTATTACAATATAAATATGAAAGTCACACTTATACCCGAACGGTGCATCGCCTGCGGGCTTTGCCAAACCTATTCTGAACTCTTTGATTACCATGATAATGGAATTGTTCGATTTTACGATGATCCAGTCGAATTGCAAAGAGAAATCGCTGAGACCAGCGATGTTCTGGAGGCCATCAAAAATTGTCCTACACGTGCACTCCTAAAAGATCCATCGTAGGAAGCAGGGAATAAATATAATTGATTTTTTCTCATTTTTCCCACACTTATTAGTTTAGCATATTTCTAGGTAAAATTATAGTCTTTTTTGGTTATTTTTTCCTTCAATAATAGAAAGGTCACTTTTTTCTTTGACGAGATAGAGTGGTCTTTTTTTGGTCTCTAGATAAATCTTACTGATATACTTGCCGAGAATCCCAATCGTCAGGAGTTGAATGCCTCCAAGAAAGAGAATGACAGCCATCAAAGACGTCCAACCAGATGTCGGATTTCCCAAGATAAGAGTCCGAAACACTACAAAAAATGTCATCACAAAAGAAAGAAAACAAGATAGGAGTCCCGCTACAAAGGCTATACTCAAGGGGAAATCTGAAAAGTTAAGAATCCCTTCAATCGAGTAGAAAAAGAGTTGTCTAAAACTCCAACTGGTCTTGCCAGCCTGTCGTTCAACGTTTGGATAGTCCAGATAGTGCGTTTTAAAACCCACCCAGGCAAAGAGTCCTTTAGAAAAACGATTGGACTCGGTCAGGGTCAAAATAGCATCTACCACAGACCTTCTCATCATGCGAAAATCACGGACACCTGAGGGTAGAGCCACTGGGCTAATTTTTTTCATGAGGCGGTAAAAGAGGTCCGCACAGAAACTACGGAAAAAGGGTTCTCCCTCCCGACTAGTTCTCCGTGTCCCAACACAGTCTATATCTGCATTTTGGTCTAGTAAGGCTTTCATCTCAAGTAGCATACTTGGAGGATCCTGAAGGTCTGCATCCATCACGACCACCAGGTCTCCAGTTGCATGCTGCAAGCCTGCATACAGAGCTGCTTCTTTCCCAAAATTTCGCGAGAAAGAAATGTAATGTACCGCAGGATTTTGCATCCGATAGGCCTTTAGCAAGTCTAAGGTCCCGTCGCTAGACCCGTCATCCACAAAGACATACTCGATCTCTGCTCCCAATTCTGGAAGCAGTGCTTCAACAGACTGATAAAAAAGAGGAAGTACTTCCTCTTCGTTTAAACATGGGACAATGATTGAAATCATGATCTTAGTCTTCAAATCCATTTGGATGCTTGCTTTGCCAACGCCATGCGTCTTCACACATTTGGGTGATGTCGAGTTCTGCTTCCCAACCCAGTTCTGCTTTAGCTTTTGCAGGGTCTGAGTAGCAGGCAGCAATATCACCTGGGCGGCGTTCTACGATGCGGTATGGAATAGGACGTCCCACCGCTTTTTCCATGTTTTGGATAATTTCAAGAACTGAATAGCCTTTACCTGTTCCAAGGTTGTAAATATTAAGGCCTGAACCTTTTTGGATCTTTTGTAGAGCTGCAACGTGACCTTTGGCTAGGTCCACAACGTGGATATAGTCACGAACACCAGTTCCGTCCTCAGTTTCATAGTCATCACCGAAAACTTGTACTTGTTCTAGTTTGCCCACTGCTACTTGTGAAACATAAGGCAAGAGATTGTTTGGAATTCCGTTAGGATTTTCTCCCAAGTCACCGCTCTCATGTGCTCCGATTGGGTTGAAGTAACGCAGCAAGACCACATTCCATTCTGAGTCTGCCTTGTAGATATCCGTCAAAATTTCCTCTAACATGAGCTTGGTACGACCGTATGGATTGGTCACTGAAAGTGGGAAATCTTCTAGGATTGGCACTGTATGAGGATCACCGTAAACAGTCGCAGAAGAACTGAAGATGATGTTCTTACAGTTGTTCTCTTCCATGGCTTTCAAAAGGCTGACAGTTCCAGCGATATTGTTGTCATAGTAGGTTAGAGGGATACGTGTTGATTCGCCAACAGCCTTCAAACCAGCAAAGTGAATGACACCAGTCGGCTCTTCCTGCTTGAAAATATCTCTGAGAGTATCTGTGTCACGGATATCTGCCTCATAGAAAGGGATCTCAACTCCTGTAATTTTTTCAACAACTTCTAAACTCTTACGATTGCTGTTGACAAGATTATCCACCACAACGACTTGATGACCTGCTTGGATCAATTCAATAACAGTGTGGGTTCCGATAAATCCGGCACCGCCAGTTACCAAAATCTTTTCTTGCATCTTTTTTCCTCGATTCTCGGATTATTTTTTCTTATTTTATCATTTTTGATAGGGAATGTCATTTGCCATCCTAGAGGGTAGGCTAAAATTTCAGTAAAATTCTATTCTCTTTTTACTCGTTTGACATAGTTTGCGATTGGATAATTTACTGGGTCCAAGGTCAACTCCTTGTCTTGGATCAGTTGAGCTAAGTGGTAACCAATGATAGGCCCAGTTGTGAGACCTGATGAACCTAGTCCACTAGCCGCATAGACACCTGCTAAACCTGGCACCTGTCCAAAGAAAGGGGAGAAATCACTGGTATAGGCTCGGATTCCTACTCGCTCACCTCTTATAGTAGCTTCAGCCAAGGCTGGGTAGTATGGCAAGGCTGCTTCCTCCATTTGTTGAAGCAAGGGTTCATCCACCGTCAAGTCAAATCCCATATCATTTTCATGGGTAGCACCTAGGGACAATTTCTCATCTGCAAAAGGAATCAAATCCCACTCCCTTTCTGGCATGACAACAGGGTAAGATGCTAGGTCTTTGGAGAGCTGATAATCTCGGAGTTGTCCTTTTTGGGGACGAACATCTACCTCATATCCTAAAGGTTCTAAAATATCCCCCAACCAAGCTCCTGTCGCCAAAATAACCTGATCAAACATCTCTTCACCAATCTGGTAACCGGATGCTAAAGGTGTCAGACTCACTTTTTCTTTGACCAGCTTGACCTGACTGGCTTCTAGCAAACGAGTCACTAAGAGCTGGCCATCCACCCGTGCCCCACCAGAAGCGTAGATCAGGCGGTCGAATCCCTGCAAGCCAGGAAATAATTCATTTGCAGACGCTTGATCCAGAATAGCTAACTGGCCTATCAAGGGAGATTCTTCCCTACGCTGAAGAGCTAGTTCATAGAGTTCTTCCAACTTGGATTCGTCCTTTTTCAAGAGAAAAACTCCTGAGCGTTGATAAAAGTCGATTTCCTGACCAGACTTTTCTAAATCAGCCAACAAACCCACATAAAAGTCAGCTCCCAAGCGCGCCATCTTGTACCAAGCTTTATTACGGCGTTTGGAAAACCAAGGACTGATAATTCCCGCTGCTGCCTTGGTAGCCTGACCCTGTCCATGATCAAAAACGGTTATCTCTAAGTCAGCTTCTCTAGAGAGGTAGTAGGCAGCAGTTGCCCCTACAATCCCTGCTCCAATAATGGCAACTTTTTTCATTGTCTTCACTTCCTAACTAGATATGGTGGAAAGGATTGGTCGATGCTTGACTAGGCAAAATATCAATGCCCCAGCCCTTCTCTGCCTTCCATTGAGTAAGGAGTGCAGCGGTTTTTTCCACAAAAAGCACTTCGATATAATGTCCTGGATCCAATGCCAGTAGGCCATCAGAAAGCATATCCTGAGCTGTATGATAGTAGATATCCCCAGTGATGTAGACATCTGCTCCCTTAGCTAAAGCATCCTTATAGAAAGACTGCCCGCTACCACCACAGATGGCTACTCTTGAAATAGGCTTCTGCAAATCACTCTCTTGATAATGGACCATGCGAAGGCTATCTAGACCAAAGACTTGCTTGACATGCTGGGCCAATTCCCCAAAGGTCTGAGGCTGAATATTCCCAATCCGTCCAATTCCACGTTCAGGACCTGTCTCCTGAAGATAAGTGGTCTCCTCGATTCCTAGCATCTGGCAGAACCAGTCATTGAGACCATTCTCAACGATGTCAATATTGGTGTGACTGACATAAACGGCAATGTCATGCTTAATCAAATCAATGTAAATCTGATTTTGTGGACGGCTGGCTACCAAATCCTTAATCGGACGGAAAATTGGCGCGTGCTTAACGATAATCAAATCCACACCCTTTTCAATAGCCTCTGCCACCGTCTCTTCTCGAATGTCGAGGGCAACCATAACCCTTTGAATATCCTTGTCCAAAGTACCGATTTGCAGGCCACGACTGTCACCCTCCATGGAAAATTCCTGAGGGCAAAAGGCTTCATAAGCTTGTATCACTTCACTTGCTAGCATGGAGTACCTCCTTGATGGCTTGAATTTTATCTACTAGAACTTGACGTTCTTCTCGATTTTTCTCTGGGATTTGTCCGAGGGCAAATTCTAGCTTAGTAGATTCTTTTTGCCATTTTTTGATAAAGACTGGGCTGACTTCTTTGGACAAGAAGGGTCCAAAGCGAACATCACTAGCTGATAGATTCATTTGTCCAGCTTCCACCACTAGAATTTCATAAAACTTGCCAGCCTCTTCTAGGATGCTTTCTGCTACAATCTGAAATCCGTACTCTTGTAACCAAATGCGCAAGTCGTCTTCACGATTATTGGGCTGGAGGATCAAACGTTCTACATTAGCTAGCTTTTCCAAACCTTCTTCCAATATGGTAGCAATCAAACGGCCTCCCATACCAGCAATGGTGATAACCGAGACTTGGTCTACCTCCTCAAATGCTGCCAAGCCATTGGCTAAACGAACCTGAATTTTCTCCTTTAGACCGTGAGTCTCAACATTTTTCACCGCTGACTGGTAGGGGCCTTCCACCACCTCACCTGCAATGGCGCTTTTGATTTGGCCTCTCTCGACTAACTCGATCGGCAGATAAGCATGGTCACTCCCCACATCTAGTAAAATGGCACCTTGTGGCACAAAGGACGCCACCAATTCTAATCTCTTTGAAATCATCTTCTCTCGCTTTCCAAAACTCTATTACCTCTTATTATACCACATTTCAGCTAGCAATCTTGCACCTAAAAAGACCGCAATCCACAGATTGCAGTCTTTCTTTATTTTTTAACTTGGTAGCGACTGGTTAGAATGAAAATCACAGTAAATACCAACATCATAACCCCATAGACAGGCAACGTTTGTTCAGTTAAGGTCGAAATTTCAAGTAGCTTTTGAATCATTGGGAAAAGAGCTGTGGCTAGGAAACCACCTACTGACCAGACAACCAAGAGGACACGCCAGAGGGTAAATGGCATGCAAGCTCTAAATACGGATAAGAAACCGATAGACCCAAGGAGATAATAGAGTAGGGTTGAGATTTCTATCTCAGACCAACCTTGACTACTTCCAAATAGTTTCACAAAAAGAACGCTGAACACAACCATCAGTGCGCTTGGTAGGGCACGAAGCATGGATTTTCTGAGGAAGTTTGGTTCAACAGGTTTGATATTTCGCTCAAAAGTCAGAACGAATGGTGGGAACCCTTCCACAAACTGGTCGATCATGGTAATCTGAATCGGAATGAAAGGGAAAATCAAGATCCACTCAGACCGCCCTAGTAAAACACTAGCAATACAAATCACCGCAAGCAAAAAGGAATAAATGGTCTTAATCAAGAAAATCGGTGCGATATGGGCGATGTTATTGACTACGCGACGGCCTTCAAAGAGAATCTCAGGAACATCATTAAAGTCTGAGTTCAAAAGAACCAGATTGGCAATCTGACGAGTCGCAGGATCCCCCTCAGCCATCACGATAGAACAATCCGCCTCACGAAGAGCCAGGATATCATTGACCCCGTCCCCTGTCATAGCCGTTGTATGACCCGCTTTTTTCAGCGTTTGGATGATGAGTTTCTTTTGATGAGGGGAAACACGCCCGAAAATAGCTGTTCCCTCAGCCATAGCAATCAATTCCTCATCCGTAATTTTTGAGCAATCTACATAGCTGTGATAGTCGGCAAAACCAGCTTTCTGGGCAATACTGGACACTGTAACGGGATTGTCACCAGAGATAATCTTGAGTCCCACTTCCTGAGAACGGAGATAGTCTAGCGTCTCAGCTGCTCCTTCTCGAATGGGGTCCAAAATCTCCAGCAAGGCCAGAGCCTGAATATCAGATGGTTTCTGTGGTTTGTGATGGTCTAGTTTTTCCTGACTGAGGGCTAAGACCAAGACTCGTGACCCTCTCTCCAAGGCCTCTCTGGCTTCAGGGACTTCAGAGTCAAGCAACATCTCAGGTGCCCCTAGGAAAACCGTTCCCAGACCTTCCAATTCCATTGCACCCCACTTGCGGTCGCTAGAGAAGGGAAGATTCGAGAGCATAGGATAGGCAACCTGTCTTTGAAAACGCTGGCGAATGGCTTGGGCTGTTGGATTTTTATCCTCACTATGAGCTATATAGCTGGTCAAAATGCTGGCAATAGCCTCGTCATCATACGTTTCCGTCAGAGGAAGAACCGCCTCCACCTGCATCTTTCCTTGGGTGATGGTGCCTGTCTTGTCCAGACAGAGCATATCCACGCGCGCCAAGGTCTCAACAGAGTACATCTCCTGCACCAAGACCTTTTTCAAACCCAGTTTGATCACAGCTGTTAAGAGCGAAGTGATGGTTAAAAGGGCAATTCCCTTGGGCAACATACCCAAAAGGGCTGTTGACGAATTTACTACGGATGACTTGAGGGGTAAGCCTTTTAAAATAAAGGCTTCTAGCAAGAGAGCAAGACCAAAGGGAATGATAATCTTCCCAGTAAAACCAGCTAGCTTGTCCAGCGATTTCATGATACGGGAGTTGATTGGTTTCACTGTCTTAGCTTCCAACATGAGTTTGGCAGCATAGTTGTCTGCCCCGACATGGTGGACTTGAGCCAAAACTGCGCCACTGGCTAGGAAACTCCCTGATAAAAGCAAGGCATCCACTTCCTTTTGCACCAAATCACTCTCCCCCGTCAACATGGCTTCATTGACTTCTGCAAATCCTTCTAAAACCCGCGCATCACTAGGAATCTGCTCTCCCGCAGACAAACGAATAACATCTCCTAGAACCAACTCTTCTGGATTGAGAGCAACTTCTTGACCATCACGAATGGTTTTGACCTTTTCCTTGGTCATGAGATTGAGCTTGTCCACCATGTGTTTGGCTCGCAGCTCAGTCACAATCCCAGAAAAAGCGTTAAAGCAAATAACGGCAAAGAAAACCAAATTGCTCCAAGCCTGTACAAAGGCAAGCGCTAGGGCAATAACAAAGTTTAATGCGTTAAAAAGTGTAAAAACATTTCGTTTGATGATTTGCCAAGTACTGGTACTGGCCGAAGCGGTAAAGTCATTGACCAAACCTTGAGCCTGTCTTTCCTTGACTTCTCTTTGGGTTAATCCCATTATCTTATTTTTATCCATAAACTCTATCATATCATTTTTTTTAAAAGAATTCTAATCCCATCTAAAACTGTGGGCTGATAACTGAAAAAGTTTGCCAGTAGTCTTTTGATAATGTATAATAATAAAAGCAATACAATCGAAGGAGATCTCATGTTTTATACTTATTTGCGTGGACTAGTCATGCTGATCTTGTGGTCCATCAATGGCAATGCCCACTATCACAATACTGATAAAATCCCTAGCCGAGACGAAAACTATATCCTCGTCGCACCTCACCGTACCTGGTGGGATCCTGTTTACATGGCCTTTGCGACCAAGCCAAAACAGTTCATCTTTATGGCCAAAAAAGAGCTGTTTAACAACCGTATCTTTGGCTGGTGGATCCGTATGTGTGGCGCCTTTCCTATCGACCGGGAAAAACCTAACGCCTCTGCCATCAAGTACCCTATCAACGTCCTCAAAAAAAGCGACCGCTCTCTCATCATGTTTCCAAGTGGGAGCCGTCACTCAAACGATGTCAAGGGTGGAGTTGCCTTGATTGCCAAAATGGCCAAGGTTCGTATCATGCCTGTTACCTACACCGGTCCCATGAACTTGAAAGGCTTGATTAGCCGTGAACGTGTCGATATGAACTTTGGAAATCCTATCGATATCTCGGACATCAAGAAAATGAATGATGAAGGAATCGAAATGGTTGCAGATCGTATCCAAGCAGAATTCCAACGTTTGGACGAAGAAACCAAGCAATGGCACAATGATAAAAAACCAAATCCACTCTGGTGGTTTATCCGCATCCCTGCCCTTATCCTTGCAGTGTTTGTTGGTATCCTAACGATTATCTTTAGCTTTATCGCAAGCTTTATCTGGAATCCAGATAAGAAGAGAGAGGCTCTTGGTTAAAAAATACAATTATCCCTTGGCTTTTGCCAAGGGATAATTCTTTTATTTGATTTTCCATTTTTGGACCAACCAACTGGAAAAGGCTAGAAATCGCTCAGCCACTTGCTCATGATGCCCATAGGGATCAAAGACAAACCGACCAGTCGGATAGCATTGCTGAAGACTAGTATGGATTTCCTCAGCATAAACTGGCGCTTGAGCCAGACGATTACTATGATGGGCTCCTTCTGTTTGTCCATTCTGTAAATACAGTAAACAGTCCAAATTTTTCACCTTTTCTTCCTTACAATAAGTCACAAAATCAGGATACCAAAAGGAACCACAGATAGAGAAGACACAGGAGACCTTGTCAAAGCTGAAAAGACTGTATACTGCCACCAAACCACCTAGTGAGTATCCTCCATAAGCAAGGCGATTTTTGTCCAGACGATAAAGTGACTGCAACTTATCTAAAAGACCTCCAAATAAATGACCATGATAGGCATTTGCCTGACCGCCAAAATCTGGAGCCCCATCTCTCAGAGCAGATGCCTTCCATGGAGTGTAGTCATCTAGGCGATGTTTAGAGGTCAAACCAACTAAAATCACAGATTCTGAAAGTGAAGATAGGAAATCCAAGTTTCCATCATTCAAGAGGATAGCTGGATAGGTTTGATTGGGGTCATAGGTCGAAGGAAGGCTGACCTTGACTTGGATCCCTTCCCAATCAAACTCATTATTTATTGACAAAGTCATTGATTTTCTCAAGGGAATCAATCACTGCTGGACCATAATCCATCAACTCATCGTAAGAAATGGTCATGATTTTTTGATTCTTAATTGCAGGAACATTTTCCAAAACAGCATTTTTCTTCATCAACTCTACTGCGTTGGCATCCAATTTTTTATTGCGGTCGCTAGTCACATAAATAATCAACTCAGGATCCATTGACACGAGATTTTCCAAGGTCAAGCCTGATGTTCCCGTTGCAACGTTGGTATAACCAAGTTGATTCAACAAGCTTTCTTGCAAAGCAGACTTGTAAGCACCAAAGGTTTCGTCATTATAAGCAACCATAATCAAAGCCTTTTTCTTTTCACCTTGGCTTGCTGGGTTTGCTTTCTTAACAGCGTCAATTTTAGCTTGTAATTGGGCTGCGTATTCATTGGCCTTGTCCTGCACATTAAAAATCATTCCAAAATTTTTAACGTCTTCTACGATATTTCCCAAATCTTGCTGAATCGTTGAGAGAGAAGCTTTTTGCGTATAGACTGGGATTTTGTTTTCATTCCAAGTGCTAACTGTTCCCAAGGATTTTTCAGAAAACATCATGTTTCGACCCATCACAGCATCTGGCTCATAAGAAAGGACTGTCTCTTGAGAGACTGTTTTTTTATCCCCAATTTGAGGAATCGTCGCAATCGCGTCCTTGTATTTGTCCGTCACAGCATTGTCAGGGTTGAGCATGCCAGCAATTTTATCCTTCAAGCCTAACTCCAACAAAATTTCAGTGGTTGAAAGATTGTTGGTGATAACTTTTTCAGGTGCCTTGTCAAAGACTTGTTCGACTTCATTTCCCTTAGCGTCATAGGTCTTGACCGTTAACGGATAAGTCGTCTCTGTGCTGGCCTTCTGACTTGTTTCTGTGCTAGACTGTGTGGTAGCTTTTTCTGTAGTAGTATTACCACAAGCTGCCATGGTTAGGGTAGCTACTGTTACCAGTAAAATGCTTAGTGTTTTTTTCATCTTGTTTTCCTTTTCATTCTTATAAATAGTGAATCATGGCTTGCTGATCCTCTGTCCAAGTAACCTGACTTTGAACTCCGTATACAGTTTTCAATGACTCAGGGGTGATGGTCTCCTTTGGAGTCCCTTGGTAAAGGATTTCTCCCTCTTTCATCAGATAGAGATAATCCGAATAGCGACAAGCAAGTTGAATATCATGTAGGACAGCTAGAACATTGACCTTGAGATTTTTCACAATGGCCAACAAGTCTAGCTGATACTTGATATCCAGGTGATTGGTTGGTTCATCCAGGAGCAAGAGAGTTGGTTCTTGCGCCAAGGCGCGGGCTAATAAGACTCGTTGTTTCTCTCCCCCTGAAAGAGACGAATAGAGACGAGTTTTCTTCTCAAGCATATCCACCTTGACGAGAGCATCTTGAACGAGGGCATAATCCCTTTCCCTTTCCTTCTGTAGAAAAGAGAGGTGGGGCGTTCTTCCCAGCAAGACGATTTCCTCAACTGTACAATCAAACTGCAATTGATTAAACTGGGTGACAACTGCCATTTGCTTGGCTGTTTCTTTGAGTGACCAATGCTCCAGTGGCTTTCCATCTAAACTTATCAAGCCTTTGTCCGCCTTTTCCTGACGATAGAGGAGTTTAAGCAGGCTGGTTTTTCCACTTCCATTTGGCCCAAGTATCGTATGAAATTGATGCCCCTCAACCTTAAGAGAAACTCCTTTGAGGATTTTTTTCTCTCCTAGTCCAAAGTGGATATCCTGACAAATCAAGTCCATATCAGACCCTCACCTCCCTTCGCCTACCACCAACAATATAGATAAAGAAGGGAGCGCCTACCAAGGCTGTGAAAATACCAATTGGCAACTCGGCATTTGGAATGACGACACGAGAGAGTACATCTGCCCAGACGACAAAGAGGGCACCCAGTAAGGTCGCAACGGGAAAAAGTCTCCTGTAATTCGTTCCTACTAACCCTCGAGCTAAGTGAGGAGTAATTAGACCAACAAATCCAATAATCCCACAAGTTGCTACTAAGACTGCTGTCAGCACAGCTACCATGGTCACATAAAGATACCAATAAAAGCGTAAGGGAATCCCTAAAGTTAAAGCAGCCTCATCTCCCATCATCATCGCATTAAAAACACGATACTGAGTAGAGAAAAATAGAAAGGCCATTCCTACTACTATAGTTGGCAGGACCAAGTCTGCCCAGGTAGTCCCAGCAAGCGAGCCCATGGTCCAAAACTTAATGGTCATCACACTGTCAGCATTAGCACCAACTGAGATAATAAAGTTGGAAAATGCCAGAAAAAGGGCATTGACCACCGTTCCTGATAAGATTAGACTGGAAGTTGTCATCCTGCCCTGCATAGAGGCAATGATGAGGACAGCAATTGTTGCCAAAATAGCTCCAAGAAAAGCTCCAAGGCTAATCATCACTTTTAAGCCAAGAATGATGCTCAAAGTTGCCCCTAGAGTTGCACCCGCAGAGATTCCTAAGACATAGGGCTCAGCAATAGGATTATTCACTGTAGACTGCATCACGCTACCACACATAGAAAGTCCAGCCCCTACTATCAGACCTAACAATACTCGGGGGAATCTCATGTTCCATACAATAGCAAGAGTAGACTTGGAAACCTCTCCTATCTCAAGAGGAATCCCCAATCTGCTCAAAATAATCCGATAGGTATCTCCTAGATCAATCGCAACAGACCCCATAGAAACAGCTAGAAAGAGGGAAATTCCTAAAACACTTAGCAAAATAACCAAAAACAACACAAATTGCAGGTCCCGTCGGCTTCCAGAAAATTTGGAAAGCATGCAAACCTCCTTTGATAGAATCTTAAAAATTTAGAAAATTCTCATAAAAAGTATACCATATTTTCATTAGATGAACAAGGATAGAAATATATATAGAAAAAGCCCTCTGATATCAGAGAGCTGATTTGAGCTCGGGCTAAAATCCTAGCGAAAAAGACGAAACTCCTTGTATTCATCGAACACTGTGTCGTTTCCCTATTTTCATACGGATTTTTAACTCCCTTAGCATCCTATTTATTGCTGGATAAAATGTTTATAGATTAGGCGACAAGCCGAAGATTGTACGAAAATTTTAGTGTAACAAAAAATCTCCCCGAAGGGAGACATATCTGGTTTATTTTACCTTACAGTGCTAGGAAACATAACCGAAGATTATACTTGAGTATATTGAGGTATGGTAACAACATAAAAAGCTCTCTGAAATCAGAGAGCTTTATTCTTGCTGGATAAAACGTTTATAGACTAGGCGACAAGCCGAAGATTGTACTGATGGTACATCGAGGCGAAGGCAACGAAGTATAGAAACGTTTTAGACGTAAGATTAGCGACGAAGTCCTAGAGAGTTGATCAACTCACGGTAACGGTTAACGTCGTTCTTACGCAAGTATGCAAGCAAGTTACGACGGCGACCGATTTTCTTCATCAATCCACGGTAAGTAGCGTGGTCTTTTTTGTGTTGTTTGATGTGTTCGTTAAGGTGGTTGATTTCCCAAGTAAGGACAGCAACTTGAACCTCTACTGAACCTGTATCACCTTCGTGACGTGCATATTGTGCGATGATTTCATTTTTTTTCTCTTTTGAGATTGCCATGATGTTTCTCCTTTTTATTTGGCTTCATCCGAGTGACAGGTTGGCATGCCTGTGACCAAGAAGAAGTTATTTGTCTTTACGACAGTTCTTATTCTACCAAGAAGCAGGGACTTTGTCAACTGATTTACTGTTTAAAAGTTTGAATTACTCTACTGATTTCAGGGCTTCAAGCATATCCACTTTTCTCAAGTGGCGATTGACAAAGAGACCTAGTAAAGTCAAAATCACAGTCACTGCGACGATTGGAAGAGCATAGACTTCCCAGCTGACTTGTGGATAAAAGAGTATAGCGGCTGGTGAAATCATTTGAATCAAAAATTGATGTAAATAGTGACCAGCTACCAAACCGAGAACAATCCCCACAAAGGACAGCACCATGGTCTCGCGGTAGATATAGAGGGTCACTTCTTTATTGTGGAAACCGAGAACCTTGATAGTCGAAAGTTCACGGATACGTTCTGCCACATTGATATTATTGAGATTGTAAAGAATAACAATGGCTAGCAAGACGGAAACAAGGACAAGGATTGCCATAGTTTTATTGAGCGAACTAGCCACGGATTCAAAGAGATGGATGGCCGTTGCATTTTGGATGACCCCAGAAACAGCAGCTTTTTCCATGAAGGTAGCAGCTTCTTTCTCCGTATTGGAAGGTGTTGGGTCTTTTAATTTTACTAGGTAGGTATTGTCTTGTGGACTGGTGCCATAGACTTGTTCGTAAGTCGCTCGGTTGAGATAAACAAAGTGTCCAACATAGTTTTCAGAAATAGCCGCGACCTTAATTTCCTTCCCATCAAGCTCCAGCTTGTCTCCAATCGTAACACCTGCTAGTTGGGCTAATTTTTGACTCACGACCGCTCCATCAGTGACCTGCACCTCTCGCCCATTTTCCTCTAATGTGATAAAGGGTTTGAAGTCTTCGCCACTAGTAACCATCATGGTAATCGTTTGAAGTCCTGCTTTTCCTTTGAAATCTTTTTCAATGGATTTAGAGTAAATCTTTTGGTAAGCATGGATACGGTCCGCTTGCAAGGCACTTTCTAAATCGGCCTTTTCTTGCTCCGTTGCACTGCTCTTTTCCGCTACAATCATCTGGTATTGCTGAATTTGTTCAAATTGGCGCTCCACAACCCCTCCCACAGAAGACTGAATGCCCAGACCTGCAAATAAGAGAGCAACTGAACCTGCAACTCCAAAAATGGTCATCAACATTCGTTGCTTATAACGGAAAATATTTCGCGCAGTAACCTTATGAGTAAAACTCAGACGACTCCAAATAAAGCTCAGGCGTTCCAGTAAAATCTTTGCTCCCTTAACGGGAGGTTTGGGAAGCAAGAGTTGGGCTGCTTCATCGTGTAATTCCCTCCGCGCCACCAGATAAGCTGGCAAGACACTGGATACCCAACTCAAGGCTAGGGCAAGGAGGCTATAAGACCAGTAAAAATACTCCTGGCTTTTACCAACGACCATTCCTGCTGTTATAACATCCGAAATCACTCCTGCAAGGAGATAATGTCCAAGAAGTGTTCCTATAACGGTCCCCACAGTTCCTGCAAGAAAACCATAGAGGACAAACTTGGCAACAATATCTCGATTCCGGTAACCTAGAGCCTTAAAAATACCAGCATTGGTACGCTCTTCATCTACAAAGCGAGTCATCGTTGTAAAGGTCACCATTGCAGCGACCATATAAAGCACAACGGGGAAGATATTCCCGACTGATCGAATGCTTGACGATGCATTACTGTACATGAGATAACCTTGACCCCCTGGCATGGTTTGACGATTGTATACGTGGTATTTCGGCTCTGCCAGTTCATCAAGCTCTTTCTGACGCTGTTCTAGCTTCCATTTTTCCTTAGATAGATCACTCTCCGTCTGAGCCAGTTTTTCTTTTTTAGTCGCCAATTCTTCCTTAGCTTTTGTCAGCTGTCCCTCGATTTGACTCTTTTGCGGTTCTGGTAAAGCGGTCGCTTGTTCTTCTTGCGTTTTCAAGCGACTTTCGGCCTGTTCTAACTGACTCTTTCCTTTTTGAAGGTTACCTTCTGCTGTTTGGAGCTGTTCTTTGCCCTCTTCTAGGCTCTTTTGCCCATTTGCTTTGATACTTGCCAATCTTTTTTGACCATTATCGGCAAGCAAATCTTGCAACTCTTCCTGATGTTGGGTTCGTTTGGCCTTATAGTCTGATGAAAAAGCATCCAGATTTTTTAAATCATCATAGCGCACACGCGCAATACTGTAGACTTCTGTATCAAACTGACTGGGTAAAATCACTCCATAGCCAGCCAAGCTTCCATTTCCACTACTAGCACTTCCTAAATCTTTTTGAGAAAGCATCTCGCCCGACTGAACAAATCCAGTAATTGTGAAAGTTTGGGATTTTACGACGGACTTTTCTTCTTTCTTAGTAAAGGTAATGGTCTGCCCAATCTGATAGCGGTCTTTCCAGAAGTCGGCTAGGGCAATTTCCTCACCAGCTTCTGGCAGTCGCCCTTCTGTCACTTGAAAGGTTGAAATGCTCTCTGGTTTGGAATAAAGTCGAACCGCTTCTTCACTATTTTCAACGGTTAGGTCTGCCATATAGCCAAACTCAACACTCGCTCCTTGAAGTGTCTTTAGTTCGTCTTGGTCTTCTTTGTCCAAGCCATAATCAGCTATCACGGCCAGATCCAGAGTATTGGCTTTACGGAGATAATCTTCTGCCGTACGTTCCATGTTTGGACTGGCCACTTTGAGGCCAACTAGAGCTAAAGAACCCAGCATCATCAAGGTCAAGATAGAAACAAAGCGTCCCTTTGAAGTCGTCACTGACTGAAATAGGTCTTTCCGATATGTTTTTTTCATGCTAATACTCCAAGGTATCGATATCCTGCGGACGCTCATTGATCGTCATGCTCTTAACCGTGGCATCGCGCATGTGAATCACCCGATCTGCAATAGGAGCTAGCGCGCCATTGTGGGTCACGATAATCACCGTCGCTCCTTTTTGACGTGACATGTCTTGGAGAATCTTCAAGACTTGCTTCCCCGTCTGATAATCCAAGGCACCCGTCGGTTCATCACAGAGGAGAATTTTAGGATTTTTGGCTACAGCGCGTGCGATGGAGACTCGCTGTTGCTCCCCTCCAGAAAGCTGGGCTGGAAAGTTATTCAGGCGATGACCTAGCCCTACGTCTTTTAGCACTTGCTCTGGATCTAGGGCATCCGCTACGATTTCCGAGGCCAACTCCACGTTTTCCTTGGCTGTCAGATTGGAGACTAGATTGTAAAACTGAAAAACAAAACCTACATCTTCACGACGGTAGTTTGTTCGTTGGTGCGAAGTGTAGTTGGCAATATTGGCACCATCAATCCAAATCTCCCCCTCATCATTGGTATCCATACCTCCTAGGAGATTGAGAACAGTTGATTTTCCAGCACCTGAAGCACCAAGTATGATAACCAGCTCCCCCTTTTCAATTTCAAAATTCACATCGCGATTAGCCACAATCTCCGTATCCCCAACCTGGTAACGCTTGTAGCTGTGTTTCATCTCAATATAAGCCATCAGACACACCTTCTCTCAAACAAATTGCTTCCTATTATCATTATAACGCTTTTTCAACTAGTTGAAAACTAGGAGCGAATACAAAAAAGCCTAGGAATTCCTAGGCTTTATGTTTATAGATTATTTTCCAAGGTAGTATTCAGCAACCACGTTCAATTTTTCGTCGAATTCGAATACCAATGGTGGGAAGTTAGGGATTTCCACGTCCATGATTTCGTCGTCTGACAAGCGTTTGATGTGTTTTACAAGGGCACGAATTGAGTTACCGTGAGCTCCTACGAATACGTTTTTACCATCTTTAAGTGCTGGAGCGATTTTGTCTTCCCAGAATGGAAGGGCACGTTCCAAAGTCACTTTCAAGTTTTCAGCATCTGGGATTACTGAGTCGTCAAGTGAAGCGTAACGACGGTCAGTGTGAGCTGAGTGCTCATCATCACGGTCCATTGCCGGAGGCAATACATCGTATGAACGACGCCAGATGTGAACTTGCTCATCACCAAATTGTTCAGCAGCTTCAGCCTTGTTTTTACCAGTCAAACCACCGTAGTGACGTTCGTTCAAGCGCCATGATTTTTCAACTGGAACCCACAATTGGTCAGCAGCTTCAAGAGCCAAGTTTGTTGTTTTGATCGCACGTTTCAATACTGAAGTGTAAGCTTGGTCAAATTCGATACCAGCTTCTTTGATCAATTTACCAGCGTCAATCGCTTGTTGTGTTCCTTTTTCAGACAAATCAACATCAGCCCAACCAGTGAAAAGGTTAGCTTTGTTCCATTCAGACTCACCGTGGCGAGCAAAAACCAATTTTACCATTAGATGGATTCTCCTTTTATTTTTCGAGGTTGTCCTCGTTTATCTATTCCATTTTACACAATTTTTCACAAAAAAGCTAGTGAAAATCAACGAAAAAGAGAAGAGCTTCTCAGCCTTCTCTTTATTATATTATCATAATTGTTCTCAACAGAAAATGAAGCAGTCTCTCCTAAATAATTAAAAAACTACTACTCTTCAATTACAAATTTTTTCAATGTTCCAAAGTAGAGTGAACCACCAATAATGGTTAGAATTCCACCTACCCATCCCAAAAGTGGAATCAAACCGACCGCACCACTACAATGAGCAAAACAGAAGGTGCATTCGTAACACGTTCATCATCTTTATAATAAACAATAGCAACAATTCCCAACACCAAAACAGCAATTTAAACCAATAACAAAATAATTGAAATCCCTGTCAATGTTCCAAGTGTTACATCTGAGTCTTCAGTCGCTGCAGCAGCTCCAACAGCCATCATAAACATGATGACTGGCGCTAAAAGCAATACAATTCCTGAATAAGACCAAAATAGCGTTAACACGAGCAAGTGTATTTGTTTTCATAATAATCTCCTTAAAATTTTTATAGGTATTATTCAATCATAATTTCAATAAAAATTAAACATTTCTATAAAATTTTATAATGAATATTAATACCCTTTAAACTCTCTAAAGAATTTTAAGCTCCATAATTCTTTTATAATTATTAGCAAATATAAAATCATGAGAAAACTGAATACTAGATTATGTTAACCATCTACACGTACAGGACAGGAAGAACTTCATTTTAGGAAATGGACTAGTAAATTTTCCCATGATAAAACGCATAATATCAAAGCACTTGAACTCTTGATATTATGCGTTTTTATGATTTTAGCGACCTTTCTCAGTCTCTTTCTGATTATTTTGCTTCAAATCCTTCTGCGACCGCATCCGTAAAGTTTTCTTCTACGATGCTTGCACAATGGTCACAGATGACTGCATGGTAGCTACGATCTGCAGTAGTTGGATCGATACGACGGCAACGGTCACATACTTCACCTGCAGCACGTTCAACTGTGAAGACAACATCCTCAAAGCTAACTGCGCCTTCTGGAGCTGTACCTTCAGCGATGGTCAATTCTGACACGATCAAAAGTTGAGCCACATTGCTATCTACTGCTCCAAGAAGAGTTTTCACCACTTCATTTGGATAAACTGTCAAGTGTGCTTCAAGTGATTTCCCGATAACTTTTGCATTACGCGCTTCTTCCAAGGCTTTTTGAGCTTGTCCGCGGAAATCCATGAAGGCTGACCATGTATCCAAGATTTCTTCTTGGTTGGCAAAAGTTTCCGCTTCTGGCAATTCTGACAATTGCACAAATTCTTCAGCTTCAAACTCAAGATATGACCAGATTTCCTCTGCTGTGTGAGGAAGGATTGGTGTCAAGAGTTTGGTGATTTTGACAAGAACGTCATAGAAGACAGTTTGCATTTGACGACGTTCGAGTGATTTGGCACCTTCGATGTAGACAACATCTTTGGCAAAGTCAAGGTAGAAGGCTGACAAGTCAACGTTGATAAAGTTCACCAAGGCCTTATAGATTGTCAAGAATTCGAAGTTTGCATAAGCATCACGAATCGTTTTCACAAGCTGGTTAAAGCGGATGGTCATGTACTTATCAACTGAACGTAGTTCATCGTAAGCGACTGCGTCCTGAGCTGGATTAAAGTCAGATGTATTGGCAATCAAGAAACGAAGGGTGTTACGGATCTTACGGTAAGTTTCAGAGACTTGGCTCAAGATATCCATAGAGATACGCACATCGTTGCTTGAGTCCACACTTGTTACCCAGAGACGCAAGATTTCCGCACCAAATTGTTTTTCAACATCGCTTGGAGCAATGGTATTCCCAAGGGATTTAGACATCTTCTCACCTTTACCATCAAGGGCAAATCCTTGTGACAAGATTTGTTTGTAAGGAGCCACGCCATGGTTGGCAACAGATGTAATAAGAGATGAGTTGAACCAACCACGGTATTGGTCAGAACCTTCAAGGTAGAGGTCAGCTGGGTATTTGAGTTCTGGACGGTTGACCACCACTCCATTCCATGACGAACCTGAGTCAAACCATACGTCCATGATGTCTGTTTCTTTTTTGAACTCGCCATTTGGTGAACCTGGATGGGTAAATCCTTCTGGCAAGAGATCTTTGGCATTACGCTCCCACCAGATAATAGACCCGTGTTCCTCAAAGAGTTGAGCCACGTGCTCGATCGTTTCAGCAGTCATGATTGGTGTGCCATCTTCAGCGTAGAAGATAGGAAGAGGAACTCCCCAAGCACGTTGACGAGAGATAACCCAGTCGCCACGGTCACGAATCATGTTGTAAAGGCGTACTTTACCCCATTCTGAGTGGAATTTCACTTTTTCAATTTCATCCAAGATTTCTTGGCGGAATTTAGATACTGAGGCAAACCACTGTGGTACTGCACGCCAGATGATTGGTTTTTTCGTACGCCAGTCAAATGGATAGGAGTGAGAAATTTCTTCTTGCGCAAGGAGAAGATTACCAAGTTTTTCGATAACAGTTGGTACAACCTTGTCATAGAATTGACCTTCAAAGTCAGAGCCAGCATTGGCCATCATAATACCGCGTTCGTTAACTGTTACAGCAACTTCAAGACCGTTAGCAACACCGACATTGTAGTCGTCCTCACCAAAACCAGGGGCTGTATGGACGATACCAGTACCAGAGTCAGTCGTAACGTGGTCACCAAGGATTACCAACTCATCTACAGCCGTATCCCAAGGGTGAGCTGTTACGATATGGTTCAATTCTTGACCACGGTAGGTTGCCAAGACCTGAACATCAGCCCAGCCAAATTTTTCAGACAAACTAGTCAACAATTCTGAAGCAACCACAAACTTACGAGATTCACCAGCTGGTTGTACGACTACGTAATCGATATCCGCACCAACAGTCAACCCACGAGATGCTGTAATGGTAAATGGAGTAGTTGTCCAAACAACGATGTAAGTATCAGTATCTAGGACACCTTTTCCGTCTTTGACACGGTTAGCATAGTAAAGGGAAGTTGAAAGCAAGTCATGATATTCAATTTCTGCTTCTGCAAGAGCTGATTCAGATGACCATGACCAGTAAACTGGCTTGGCACCACGGTAGATATAGCCTTTTTTAGCCATTTCACCGAAGACACGGATTTGAGCCGCTTCATAGTCTGGAGTCAAAGTCACATAAGGATTTTCCCAGTCACCAGAAACACCCAAACGTTTAAAGTCTTCACGTTGTTTATCAACTTGAGAAAGAGCGTACTCGCGGCAAAGTTTCAAGTACTCAACCAAGTCCATTTCTTTGCGTTTGACACCTTGTTTTGCCAAAACTTGCTCGATTGGCAGACCATGTGTATCCCAACCTGGAATATAAGGCGCATAAAAACCTGACATCGATTTTGAACGAACAATAATATCTTTAGAAATCTTGTTCATAGCATGTCCAACGTGGATATTTCCGTTGGCATAGGGAGGTCCATCGTGCAAGGTGAAATGCGGTTTTCCTTGGTTCAATTCTTGACGACGTTGGTAAAGTTTCGCTTCGTCCCACTCTTTTTGCCATAGTGGTTCTTTAGTGGGAAGTCCAGCACGCATTGGAAATTCAGTTTTTCCAAGATTTAGGGTATCTTTGAGTTTCATTATATCTCCTTTATTATATAGACAAATTAAAAACCACGAATCGCTAAAAAGGACGAAAATCGTGGTACCACCTTTGTTCGAAAAAAGACAAAGTCTCTTTTCCTCTTTTCCCGTAACGTGGGGAACGTCCAATCTTACTGCTTTCAGACTGGATTACTTGAGAGGATAATCTGACCACTAGGGATTGCAGGACTCACACCATCTCCTACTCGCTGGAAATATAGTTGGCCAGATATTGTTCTCACATTTATTTCTTATAATATTGTAACGGATTCTTGTTGTGCTTCATGTCTAGTAGTTGAAGAAGCAGTTCCAGTTGCTGATGGCGATACTGAGAAATACTCTGTCATCATTTCTGAATCGTCATGTTGTGGTTCAACTGAATGAGACTGTATCTCTTCTACAACCGTATTGATGTCTAACACATGACTTTCCGCTTGACTGTTAGCCTGCTGAGCTTCAAACTCAGCTAATTCTTTGTTACCTGCTTCGATGCGGGCTTGTAACTCAGCCATTTCTTCAGGTGAAAATTGGCGAGTCACATCAATCGGCTCTTCTTCTGGTTGCGAAGGAACAGCTTCTCCCAAGACCTCACCTACGACTTCCTTGAAGGCTTCATCACTTGTTTGGAGATAAGTCGCAGTCGGACGAAGAATATCTTCCCAATCTGAAGATTCGACAATGGCCAACTGGCTCTCAATTGTAGACTTGAGGCGTTGATGGAATACACGGCTTTTGTTTTTCAATTCCTCTGTCTCAACAGCTACTTTCTTAGCATTATCTGTTGCCTGACGTAGGATTTCATTAGCCTTGTATTTCGCCTCTTCAAGGAGACGCTGGGCATCTTGCTCAGCCTGTTGAATAATATTGTTTGAGCGCTCTTGAGCAGCTTGCTTTACACGTTCAGCCGTATCTTGAGCAATCAAAACAGACTGGCTCAACGAATCCTTCATCTCATCAAAGTAAGATAAGCGCTCTTCTAAACTTCTAATGTGTCTTTCCATTTCGTGATTATTGCGAACTAAGTCCTCGTAATCACGAACAACAATATCAAGAAATTCATCTACTTCTTCTGGATCAAACCCTCTGAATTTCGTAGAAAAGGTTTTATCTTTAATTTCTAATGATGTAATTGGCATACTTTTCCTCACTTACTTAATAATAATTGGATAGTCAGTTTTATCTTATCCCTTTTAGTTTGCCCATTTTCTTTGACAATCTTCAGACGACCAAACTTTCTCACACTAATCAAATCCCCTACAGCTACTAGATAATCTAATTTTTCAATGGGGTGGTAGTTTACCTGAACAGATTTTTTCTCTATGAGTTGACTAGCCTGCTTTCTGGATAATTTCAAAGCACTTGATAAGAGGGCATCCAAACGAAAACTGGAAATCAAAATCTCTTGTTCTTGGTAATTGATCTCAGATATGATTTTATCGGTGAAAGGACATTCCTCCAGCGACACAGGTAGTCTGGCAATCTTTTGTATCCCGTCCTGAAACAGAGGGATAAAATCACGATTGACAAAAATCTGTGCTCTCTTTTCATCTACCAAGATATCACCAAAGAGCTTACGATCAATTCCTAGTTGATTGATGATTGTCCCCAAAATCTTTGCATGTGTCAGTTTTTCAAATCTACTTGGATAACGGATCTCTAGCAATGCCATTTCAAAATCTGACAGTGTCGGACTGAAATAGTCCGGATACAGAAGGACACGGACAAATTCCGTATGGATATATTCTCCGCTACTCACACAGCCCAGTCCATAGGTCCCAGCCAAAACCCTCAGTATCTGTTCCTGATGCGGATTGACAAAAGCAGTGAGGACAGGAGTATAGGTATCTTCCACCCGCTTGATCCACTCTAATCCCTTATCAATAAAAGGAGCATCATCAAGAGAAAAGTGCTGGTAAATCGCTTTATTTGTCATCATAGTATCAACAAGAAACGAATCAAGCTGTCACCCAAAAAACGGACGATTAAGATTGCCAGCCAAATGGATAAATCCAAACCTCCAAATTGTAAAGGTAAACGGCGAAGTGGATCAACAATCGGTCTAATCAGCTTTTCCAGTAAACGTTCTAGTGAACTACCATAAGAATTTGGAAACCAAGAGAGGAGTGCATAGATTAACAAAAGCAGGGAATAGATATTCACTGCATTTTGGATCAGACGAATTAGAAAAATCATTATTTCGCTCTACTTCGTTTAATATCAAAACCAAATTCTGCACTTTGAGAATCATCAGGCAACTTGATATCTTCAATATTCACAACCACATTGACTGGTGTCAACAAATACATTGTACTCGCAACTTTTTTCAGATTACCTGCCAAAACATGACGGGCACCGTCCAGATAGTCTAGACAACGACGAGCCTGAACCTCTGTCATGTACTGGAAGTCAATCAAGATACTTTCATTTCCAGCCAATAAATCCACAATTTCTGTTGCATCCTCATATTTTCTAGGATAACGAACATCAATCGTTACTTTTTCATCTGTACGATGGCTTTGCATAGCCAATTCTTGTTGGCGAGCATGTAAGCGAGTGATGTTTGCATCTTTTGAAGTGGTTGATTGAAACTGCGCTGGCAGTTCTTTAGAAGCTGAACTCGATGAAGCAATCATCTGCTCATCCTGAGGTTGATAAGTCGCAGTTGTTTCTTCCCCATCTTCTGTAAAATAATCTATAAATTTATCAAATCTATCTTTTAAAGACATAGATCTCTCCTATTTAAAAAATGCTGTGCCGATTCGAACAAAGGTCGAACCAAATTGAATCGCTTCCTTATAGTCACGACTCATCCCCATGCTCAACTCTGTCATCGGCATATTAGGAATCTGTTTTTCTCTAATCACTGCTTGCAGTTCCTGAGTTTTCTTGAAAATTTGTTTCAATTCATCAGAATCTGCCTCAAAAGGAGCCATGGTCATCAAACCAACATACTCAATCTGATCTAGCTGAGCCAAGTCCGGCAAAAGTTCTAGTAATTCTTTTTTTGAAAAACCGTGCTTACTTTCTTCTCCTGAAATATTGACCTGTAGGAAACACTTGATAACATGATCTGTTCTCTTTTGAATCTCCTGTGCCAATTTCAAGGAATCTAAAGCATGAAAGTAATCCACAAAAGGGATTACTTCTTTGACCTTCCGTCTTTGTAGCGTCCCAATCAAATGCCAAGTGACAGGGAATTCTTTTAACGTCTGATATTTTTCTAAAAATTTATCAACACGATTTTCACCAATATGATGAACACCCAGGGGAAGCAGGGCTTCCGCTGTTTTTACGTCCACATATTTCGTCACTGCAATAATGGAAACAGAAGCTGGATCACGATTGGCTTCTCGGCTAGCTTCAGCGACCTGCTGAAAAACGAACTCTGTATTTTTTTTCAAATCCATTGATTAACGATTCTTGAAGAATGGAGGTGTGTCCAACTCATCTTCGTCCTGATAAGTCGGTGCTTCGAAACGTTCTACAGGTGATACGACTGAATCAGTTTGACGAACGATTGATTCACGGCGCAAGTCCCAATCACCAAAAGCAGAAGATTGACTTGTTTCAAAGCGTCGTTGGCTTTGTTTTGGTAATTCTGCTGTATCTTCTAGGTCAAAATGACGATCAAAATTTTGAGGGTGCGATTGTCTTGAAGCTTCACGACGAGCCGCTTGTTTTACTGAAGAACCAACAACTTTTTCTACACGTTCTTGACGAACACCAGTCGCTACAACTGTTACACGAATTTCATCTTTCATGCTTTCGTCAATAGAGGTTCCAAGCCAGATATTCACTCCTTGGCCTGCTGCTTGATTGACGATTTCAGAAGCTTCTTCTGCTTCAATCAAGGTCAAATCAAGACCACCAGTAACGTTGACAATGACATCTTCAGCACCGTCAATGGTTGTTTCAAGAAGTGGTGAGTAAATCGCTTTACGAGCTGCTTCAACGACACGCTCTTCTCCACTGCCAATACCGATACCCATAAGGGCATTCCCTTTGTTTGCCATGACAGTTTTCACATCGGCAAAGTCAAGGTTGATCAAACCTGGGTTGGTAATCAAGTCTGTAATCCCTTGAACACCTTGGCGAAGGACGTTATCTGCCTCGCTAAGAGCTTCAAGAAGCGGTGTCTTCTTATCAACAATTTCAAGCAAGTTGTTGTTTGAAATAATCAACAAAGTATCAACATGTTCGCGAAGTTCGTTGATTCCTTCTACAGCGTACTGACCACGTTTGCTTCCTTCAAAGCCAAAAGGACGTGTCACAACACCAACTGTAAGGGCACCTAAATCTTTAGCAATACGTGCAATAACAGGGGCAGCTCCTGTACCAGATCCACCACCCATACCAGCAGTGATAAAGACCATGTCTGCACCGCTAATCGCTGCTGTCAATGCTTCTTCGCTTTCTTCAGCAGCCTTACGACCAACCTCAGGTCGACCTCCAGCACCCAAACCACGAGTCAACTTTGGTCCAAGTTGGATAACTGTTTCAGCTTTTGTACTGCTTAAGGCTTGTACGTCTGTGTTCGCCGCAATGAATTCTACGCCTGAAACACCTTCGTCGATCATGCGGTTAATAGCATTACCACCGCCTCCACCGACACCAATTACTTTAATAACTGCACCTTGAGCAGCTGCTGTATCAAATGAAAATGTCATAATTTCTTTTCCTCTTTTATTCATCAAACATGCTTCCGATCAAGCTACGGAAACGGTCTGTTAATTTCGGTTTATCTTGAGAACTTGCTTGGAATTCGTCTCTTGGAGCAAGGCCACTGTCAGGTGTGATTTCAGTTGCTGCAGTAGCTGGTTGCACTGGAGTTGATTGTATAGTTGGTGTCACACTTTGATTTGAAACACCAAAATTAATTGGTTTTTGGCGAAGGAATTCATCTCCTCTGACTGCCTTTTGAGCCAGAAGATTCACTTCTGTCAATTTACCTGCAAACTCAGACAAGCTGATTACATGTGCAAAAGCAGGGTTGCGAATTCCCACTTGATTTGGCACATAGAGTTTCACTCGAACACCAAACACTTCTTGCGCCAATTCGACAACTCCTGGCAAAATCGCATTTCCGCCGATCAGAACGATACCACCTGGTAGATCCAACAAGTGTCTTCTGTCTAACTCCTGTTTAATTTGATCAAAAATATGTTTGATACGTGCTGAGATAATTTCTGCCAAGTAACTTTCTGTCACTTCAACGGGTTCTACTTCACCAATGACTTCAACTTGGAAAGTCTCGTTACTTGCTAGTGGAACATAAGCTTCACCATAGTTGAGTTTCAAACTTTCTGCGATTTTTTGGGAAGTTTTTAAGACTTTGGAAATGTCTTTAGTGACATATTCTCCACCTTCTTGGTAGATATTTGTAAATTGCAATTCTTGATTGCGAATAGTTGCAACTGTAGTCTGTCCACCACCCATATCAATCACTGTCGCGCCAAACTCACGTTCCCCCTCATTGAGAACTGAATTTACAATCGCTAATGGTGAGATGATGACGTTGTCAACATGAATTCCCACACGCTCCACGGTTTTACGAAGGTTATGAAGAATGGTACGAGGTCCTGTGTAAAGTAAGCCACGCATTTCCAAACGCACCCCCATCATGCCACGAGGGTCACGAATACCTTGGAAGCCATCTACGATAAATTCTTCTGGAATGAAAGTAATCACTTCACGATCAGGCGTCATGCTCTTAGTCAAAGCTGATTTGACAACATTCTCTACGTCTTGATCTGTAATTTCTTTTGTATCTGATGTTACAGGAATCATTCCTTGAGTTGGTTCAACCTGCAAGAGATTTGCTGGTAAACCAACATTGACAGACTTGATTGAAATTCCTGCCTTCTCTTCTGCCTGGGAAATTGCGGATTTAATTGCTGAAGCAGCAGCCTCAATATCAACGATAATCCCGTCTTTGACACCTTTACTCTTGGCATTGCTAACGCCAATTACATTTACTTCACCATCTCTATGTTCGGCAACCAGCACTTTGATGGAGCTAGTTCCGATATCTAAGCCTGTAAAAAAACCATCTCTAGTCATTACATTGCGTCCTCTCTGTCTTCCAAGTTTCTCACTTCTATTTTCAATAACTGTGACGAGACACAGCTATTCACAAAATATTATAACACAAAAAATCCAATCGTGCTTAGTTTTTCATAAATTTCCTCTAGGTTTTTTGTAAAAGTCTTTTAAACAATTTTTCTCAGGAGCAATCATTATTTTTATATCCTTACAGCTATATTTTGCATATTTAATCAAAAAAAAGAGAAGGCCTTTTTAAGCTTTCTCTTGAATCATTTTTTCTGCTCTTTGTTGCAAAAAGACCTCTAGTACTTTTGCAGTCAAGCTGATAGCTGCTACCAACACACTGGACACGATGATGTAATTCGCCAATAGTCCGTGATTCCCCACTAATGGTGGTTTATTTAAAAACCCATAATCTCCACCTACAACCAAATTGACAACTCCTATCAAGGCATTTAGAGAAAATGTAATCACTGTCACATTTTTCAAATTGAGCAGGGAAGCTTCATAATTCTTAAACAAGTATAGGAGCGCATTCCCCAAAAGTGCCACGTGCCCGATGATAAAGGACAGGATGGTCACGTGCGGGAACGGATAAGGGTCAAAGAGTGGGTATGCCAGAGCAGCGGTTGCTCCAAAAGTTCCTAGAAGGGCAAAGTATTGCTTGTACTTGGAAGTCCCTGGAATCAAGAGCATAACAAACATGGCGATACGGCAATGATAGAAGGGCAAACTTTCTGATAGGGGCATTTGATTGCCCCAATACCAGCTATACAGAACAATCAGTTGAAGTGACTGAAGGATCTGAATGAAGCGCTGGTAAGCCACCTTGTCGCGGTAACGATAAGAAATATAGAAAGTAAGAGCCAGTAAACATAACAAACCAATATACCAGTGGAGTTCAAACTGGGGCGGTTCTGATATCTGTGTGGTAAATAATTGTTCCCACAAATTCATATTCTATTCCTCGTTCATCTAGCCAGAGTAGTAGAAAGCTCACTATTCTAGCTTTTAAAATTTTTTGAAAAAGCTTGACTCTATACCATGCATAGAATCCTTGCTGCTTAAATTCGCAACCTATTATATCATTTGTATCGCAGAAATGCATCTTACAAACACCCTTTTTTGATTTGCAGATTTCTCTAGCATAACCTAATCAATATATTGCTCTCTTTGTCCCTGATAAACCTGCCAAAGAATCTCCATCTGCTCCTTGGTGATGCGTTTTTCAGACAAGGCTGGCAGTTGGTCAATGGCAAAAAATTGAAGGTCAGCAATCTCTTGATTTTCTTGAAATCGTCCGTCAAGAAGCTTACATTCAAAGACAAACTTTGCATATTGTTTGCTCTGAAGTTGGAAACGATTGGTGTCAAAAACTGCAAGTAACCTTTCAACTTTAGCTGTAAAACCGGTTTCTTCTTTAATTTCTTTGAGAATATTTTCGGTTGGAGAGTAGCCGACTTCACCAAATCCACCTGGCAAAGCCCAACTTTCCTCTCCTTGTCCTCTGACTAGACATACTTTTTCATTCTCAACAATCCAAGCACGGACGTCCATCAGAGGAGTTGCGTAAGCGGAAGTTGGTCTCAGGAGCTCTGTTACTTCCTCTTGCTTTAGTTCTGTAGTTTCTCTCAAAATATCAGATAAGATCGCACGCAAATCCTCGTATCGCTCACAGTCAAAAGGATCTTTTGTGAAGGTTAATCCAGTATCCGTAATGGCTAGCATTCTTTGCAGATACTTGGTAAAATCACTTGCATTCATTTTCTAAACTTTCTACCAACTTGGCTAGATTCATGGAGTTAGAGCCTTTAAGCAAAATTTGGTCATTGGCACCGAGGCTTTCCTTGACTTGCTTGACAAGGTCTTCAAATTGGTCCTCATCAGCTGTTTTCTTGAAGTAGAAAACGTGACCGATTGGGAACATTTGACTAGCCAGCTGGCTTAATTCCGCAATATCTTCTCCGTAGAAAATAACGGTATCCAGCACATCTGGCGATAGGCTCAAAATCATCTGGTTATGGAGTTGGACAGACTGGTCTCCGAGTTCCTTCATGTCTGCCAAGACAGCGATTTTCTTGCCTCCTTCGTTGGCTGGGATGGCAGAGAATGTCTCCAAAATCAACTTCATAGCTGTTGGATTAGCATTGTATACGTCAGACAGAATATCTGCTCCATTGGCTGCTTTCTTCCACTCAGTACGATTGCGGGTCAATTCTAGGTTCTGAAAGGCCTGATGAATTTGCTCCTCTGACACTCCTTCTTGAAGAGCCACATAAGCAGCAATCATAGCATTGGTGGCATTGTACTTACCTGTCACTGGCAAATCGAGGGCTTGCTCCAAGAAATTGGCCTTAAAGGTCAGACTATTCTTGCGCTCAACCAAGTCTGTGATTTCCAGCTCTGCTCCTGGCCCAAAACGAACCACCTTTTTATCTGTAGGCAAGTAGTCCTCTACAATCGAGTCAGCTGGTGCCAGAAGCAAAGAACCTGAAGCCATACCATCTGCAATCTGCATTTTTCCTTTGGCAATCTCAGAACGGTCTTTGAAAAAGGCCAAATGAGCCTCTCCAACCAAGGTCACAATGGCTGTCTTAGGATGAGCCAATTCAGACAAGAGATGGATATCCCCCAAGTGATCCTGCCCCATTTCCAAGACCAATTTTTCAGTATCATCTGGCATATGAAGAACTGTGTAAGGAAGACCAATCTCGTTATTGTAATTGCCTTGAGTTTTGTAGGTCTTGTAGGTTGTTGACAGTAAATGCGCCAACATATCCTTGGTCGTTGTCTTACCATTTGAACCCGTAACGGCAAAGACATCAACTGCCGTTTTTTCAAGATAGTAGGCGGCGAGGGTTTGAAAGGCAGTCAAAACGTCGTCTACTAGAATGTAGGGATGATTTGCAACCTCTTTCTCAGACAAGGTTACTACTGCACCATTTTCAAAAGCTGTTTCGATAAAGTCATGACCGTCACGCGCTCCTTTAAGTGGCACAAACAAATCACCTGTCCCAATCAAACGACTGTCAAACTCAGCTTTTTCTAACTGAACGTCCGCAAAAAGACTAACATCATTTTTAGCTCCAACAGCTTGGGCAACTTCGTGGATTGTTAATTTCATTTCTACTCCTTTAAAAAGGGTTGAAGTCCAAGAACTCTAGTCACCATGCAGTGATAGTTCCGGCTTCTACCCTCTCTTTCATTTTATAGCAAATGCGCTTCGCGCTTGTCAAAACTTTGCTTAGCAAGGTCAACCAAGTGCTCGATTAGTTCTGGGTAGCTGATCCCCATATTGTCCCAAAGCAGTGGATACATAGACCACTGGGTGAAACCTGGCATGGTATTAAGCTCGTTTAGGAAAATCTCGCCCTTATCTGTATAGAAGAAATCACAACGAGACAGACCAAGTCCACCAATCGCACGGAAGGCTGTTTCAGCATTTTGACGCATGACAGCTACTACATCATCACTAATCTTGGCTGGGATGTCCATGGTAATCTTGTTATCGATATATTTGGCATCGTAGTCATAAAAGGCAACATCCTTGACCACTTCACCAGGAAGCGTGCTCTTCACATCGTAGTTGCCCAAGAGACCAACCTCGATTTCACGGGCATTCACCCCTTGCTCTACCAAGACACGGCTGTCATATTGGAAGGCAAGCTCCAAGGCTTGACGGAGTTCTTCTTGGTTTTCAGACTTAGAAATACCGACACTTGAACCCATATTTGACGGCTTCGTGAAGACTGGATAAGTCAGTTTTTCTTCAACTTCAGCTATTTTAGCAGTCACATCATCACCTTCGACGATAGCCACATAAGGTACTTGGGCAATCCCGGCAGACTCCAAGACACGCTTAGTCGTAATTTTATCCATGGCAAGGCTGGATGACAAGATGTTACAACCAACGTAAGGCATTTTCAAAACTTCCAAGAATCCTTGAACAGAGCCATCTTCTCCCATCGGACCATGAAGAACCGGAAAGACCACTGCGCCTTCTTCGTAGATGGCACTTGGCGCTATTTTCTTATCCCAATCAATAGTTTCATTGGTCATGAGACGGTCTTCTTGACCTGGGGTCTGGCTAAATTCCTGTGTTTTAATAAAGTCACCTGACTGGCTGATGAAGAAAGTCTTGACTGTGAAACGATCGTAGTTGACCGCACGCATAACACTTTCAGCTGAAAGGACAGAGACTTCACGCTCTGCACTACGCCCACCGTATAAAAGAATAATTGTTTGTTTCATATTGCTTGTCCTAATTCTAATAGAATACTCGTTCTTTAGTATATCATATTTGCTTCTTTTTTGAAACTTGAACATGATACTGGTCTTCAATAAATCTAAAAAGAGACCGATAAAACAACTATCGGTCTCCTTGATTTTTGTATAAATGAATTTGAGTTTCTTAATTGTCTACACTTACAACTCTGTCCGATTTTCAATGGCTCGTAAGAGTGTGACTTCGTCCGCATACTCGATATCTGCTCCCACGGCTAGACCTCGTGCTAGGCGAGTGACCTTGATACCAGCTGGCTTGAGAAGACGAGAGATATACATAGATGTCGCTTCTCCATCCGCTGTCGCATTGGTTGCCACAATCACCTCTGAAACCTCACTATCCATGAGACGGGTCATAAGACTCTTGAGATTGATATCGTCTGGACTGATGCCATTCATAGGAGAAATGAGGCCATGCAAGACATGATAGAGTCCGTGATATTCTTGGATATTTTCCATGGCAGCCACATCGCGACTATCTTCTAGCACTAAGATGGTTGTCTGGTCACGAGTTGGATCTGTACAGATAGAGCAAGGATCATCGTCAGTCAAGCGACCGCAAATGGAACAATAGGTCAATTCCCGCTTAGCAGACAGGAGGTTTTTGGCAAATTCATTGACATCGTCATCAGACATTCCAATAGTATAGAAGGCTAGGCGGGTAGCCGTTTTGATCCCGATACCCGGAAGCTTTGAATAGCTATCGATCAGCTTGGCAATAGGTGTTGGATACAGCATAAGTTCCTTTCTAATTCATTGGATGGTGTTGGTGATAAAGATTGATAATATCGCGTGCAATCGAAGGTCCGACACCATTTGTAAGATTAGTGTTATGAGGAAAGACAACTGCAACCGCGATTTGGGGATTTTCGGTTGGTGCATAGGCGACTGCGTTGGTATTATCGGCGTTTTGACCGCCATTAACGTAACTTTCGGCTGTACCTGTCTTCCCACTAATGGATACGGCTGCGCCATTTGAAAAGGCACGACCAGTTGTCAGAGCGCTCGTTCCATGAGAAACTTGATAGAAACCTTGTTGCAAGATAGCCATATCTGCTTCTGAGATATTAACCTTGTTCATTTCCTTGGTGGCTGTTTCTTGAACCAGACTTCCCAACCCACCTTGGTCATTGTTTCCATAAACCCCTTCAACGATATGGGGAGCCAGACGCACACCATTGTTTGCAATGGTTGCAACATACTGAGCTAACTGCATCGGAGTATAGTTATCAAACTGACCAAAAGCATTATTTAGATAGTTGGCCAAATCAAATTCTTTTGGTATAAATCCTGTTGATTCATCTGGAAGATCAATTCCCGTTGAAGCCCCGAGTCCGTATTCTCCAAAGGTTGATCGCAATTTGCCCATTGCTGTCTCCAGTTGGCTCGTTGCTACCATCATATTGGGTTTATAGGTCTGTCCCATAATTCCCAAAGCTGTTTGCACCATGTAAGTATTGGATGAGTATTCCAAAGCCTCAACAGCTGTAATAGGGAAGGAGCCATAGGATAAGGTATACCATGAATTGATAGGGGCCGAACCTTGGAAAACAATCGGCTGGTCTGTCAAGGTTTGATTGCCTGACAAAACTCCATTTTCCCAGCCAGAGCTGATGGTTGCTGCCTTAACGACAGATCCTGGCACAAAGACATTGGTTATCGTTCCAAGCGAATCTGAACTTAATTTACCAGATTCGACATCATGCTTGACACCTGACATCGCCAAAACTGCTCCGGTTTTAGGATTAAGAGCTACAGCGTAGACTCCTTCAGAATATTTGGCTCCACCGTTACCCAACTCGGAGTTAAAGTAGCTCTTGAGTAGATCATCCACACCATTCTGGAAAGCGAGGTCAATCGTTAATTTGATGTTGTTTCCTTTGCTTCCTTCCTCGACATTTTCCACACTTTCCATGTTTCCATGTTTGTCGAGATGCACTTCTTTGACAGAGCGTTTGCCTTGGAGGACATCTTCATATTGCTTTTCAAGATAAGAAGTTCCCACTCGGTCATTGAGAGAGTAGCCTTTCTTGAGATAAGCGTCAACTTCCTCAGCTGGAAGACCTGACTTTTCACTTGAAACGCTACCGACGATAGACGATAGAGAAGTGTCCAGTACTTTTCGGTCCCATGAGGTTGAAATGCTAATGCCCGGTAATTCCTTGGATGCAGAAGCCACAAGAGCAACCTGAGTATCATCTAAAGCATCTGTTGAAATGGTGCCCGTTGCAAAATTTTCAACAGCATTGAGTTGACTAAAGAGATAGATTTCTTTTTTCTGGTCATCTGTATAATTGAGTTGACTCACGTCTATGCTTTCAATCGCATTATTGTAGAGCGTCGCTTCCGATAAACGGTTCCCATCTGAATCCAGACGTTTATCGCTTGGCAAGGATTCGACTGTTTTTTTGTAAATATCCTGGTCCGCCAGGTAATAGTCTGCAATCTGTCGATCAGTCAGATCAGGGGAGGTTACATTTACATAAGTCAGCAGTTTTTTAGCCGTCTCCTTCAACTCTGCCGCCGTCATCTTATTGTTTCGTGTGAAAGAAACAACTTGCTTGAGTGTGTTTTCTACCAAGGGTTTACCTGTTGCATCATAAATCTGCCCTCGAGCTGAACTGGTTGTCACCCTAGTCTGGCTGGCTGATGCCAACTTTGCTTCATAGAAATCTTTATTCAGTACCTGCATGTATAACAATCGACCGATAATGGTCATAAACAGTAGGATAACAATGGCAAACAGTAAATTAAGCCGAATCGGAATCGAATGGCTATTGAATTTTCTCATACAACTAAGACTCTTTTCTAGAAAAATTCCCGATTTTCACCTTCATTTTCAGCTAAAATAATAGAGCAAACGGGTGAAGCTCGGTACTTTTCATTGTACCATATTTTACGGAGAAACTCTTGGAAAAGTCGAAGCATTTTTTGACTTTTAACTGAAAATGCCTTTTTATTTGGTTATCCTAACTTCTATGATATAATGATGTTAATAAGCTGGCAATCGTCAACTTTTAAGAGTTTGACTTATGAAAAGGAGCTCCATGAAAAAGCAGGATATCGCAACTATTATTGATCTTCATTTTGAAGAATTAACAGAGTTAGAGCAGGAAATCGCTCGTTATTTCTTGCAGGTAGATACGATTGTGGATGATCTATCATCGCAACAGGTTACTCAAAAACTGCATGTTTCCCAAGCTGCCCTTACCCGTTTTGCAAAAAAATGTGGCTTTACTGGCTATCGAGAATTTGTTTTTCAATACCAGCACCAGGCTAGTAAACCGGACACTCATTCGCACAAACACAGTCCTTTGACCAAACGTGTTTTACGAAGCTACAGCAACTTACGGGAACAAACACAGGATTTAATTGACGAAGAACAACTGGAACGAGTTGCCCAATTAATCGATGACGCTGAACGAGTTTACTTTTTTGGGACGGGAAGTTCTGGTCTGATTGCTCGTGAGATGAAGCTCCGTTTTATGCGATTAGGTGTGGTCTGTGAAGCTTTGACCGATCAGGATGGCTTTGCATGGACGACCAGTATCATGGATGAAAATTGTTTGGTGCTTGGCTTTTCCCTATCTGGCACTACCCAATCCGTCCTCGATAGTTTGTTGGATGCCAAGGAAATGGGGGCTAAGACCATTCTCTTTACCAGCGCTCCAAACAAAAATAGTCAGGCTTATACCGAAACAGTCCTCGTCGCAAATCATAGCCAATCTTCTTACATCCAGCGTATTTCCGCTCAGCTCCCTATGCTCATTTTAATAGATTTGATTTATGCCTACTTTTTGGAAATCAATCGAGATAGCAAGGAAAAAATCTTTAACAGCTATTGGGAAAATAAAAAACTCAACGGCTATCGTAGACAAAAACGCGTTAGAAAATCCTAGTTTGGTTGGACCAAACTAGGATTGTTTTGTTTTGAAATGGTAATTGGCTCATAGGTGGTCTTTCCAATCTTTCTCTTTGTGCTAATGCCTTGTTTATCTGTATTTTCAGTTCTTCCATAAATTCTCCTTATCGTTTTTGAATGTTTGACAACAAAAAAAGGAAGTATCGACTATTTGCTTTTACTTCCTTTCTTTAATTTTATTTAATTGTTTTGCTTCGACAAACTGGGATTTAGATTTTAACCCTTACAGAAAATAAAACGGGCTATTCTCCTGAAATGTGTTCTATAAGATTATAGTTTAATGCAAAGTGTAGCTATGTAGTCATTTCCATAAGGTGATAATCGATGTCTTTTGTCACAAGATTCATAAAAATCGATCATAGCGAGACCGTTTTTTAGTTGTCCTCTAATCTGAGTTTCTAAGGTATGGCTAAATTCATATCCATATTCTGGATTGATGGTGATTTCGCCTTCCTCTTCAAGCTCTCTTGAATTAAAAGGTAGTGAAAACTTTAACAGTAATTCCTCATCGGGTTTGTCCCATACAGTGTCAGCATCATACATGTAGATCCAAGGATTCATAAATCCGACCATTAAGAGACCACCCTTTTTCAATACGCGAGAGGCTTCTTTATACATGTTTTCTAAATCTTCTATATATACATTTGAAACTGGATTAAAAATAATATCAAAAGTTTCATTTTCAAATGGAAATGGTTTTGTCATATCGCCTTGAACGGTATTGATTTTTAAGCCTTCTCTTTTGGCAACCAACTCATCTCTTTCTAATTGTGATGTAGAAAAATCCATGATGGTGACATCATAACCTTTTGCAGCAAAAACGGGACCCTGCTGACCACCACCACAAGCTAAACCTAATATCTTTTTTCCCTTGGCTTTTTCAAACCATTCTATCGGAACTTTTTTCCCAACAGTTAAGGCAACAGAAATTGGATGTTTTCTAGCTTCTTCTAATTCTTCATGTGTCAACGGCTCAGTGTAGTCATTTTTTACATTATTCCATCTATCTTCATTTAATTTTATATAATTGTTCATCTTATCATCTCCTCGTAATTTTATCTGATTTCGATTTCAGGGTGAATAGGTTGCCAATACATTTTTTCACCTCTACAAATTCTAATTTGTCAATTTTTCGTCAATCTCATTATATCATTTTTTCTTCTTGGCTTAGCTTTAGTATTTAGAGAGCTTGCGCCGTCTTCTAAGATTATCTTAAAGGATATCTCCTCTCATATATTCTTCTACGGTAGGAACTCTGCTCCTATCGTTCGTTTTTCTAATTCTTCATTGGTTTTATCATACCAATGAAGCAAGGTCGCATAATGGTCTTGATAGGTATCTCCGCTACTTTTCATATACCTTGACAGTTTTTCTATCATCAAAAAAAGAATTAAGCAAAACAGTTTTCACTCAAGTAGTGATTAAAAGTTCTTCTTAATTCTATAATTCCAAACTAGGATTGTTTTGTTTTGAAATGGTAATATGCACCGAGCATCCCTGCTGTATTTTGGTGATGGGCAAATTCTAATCGTGTTTTTTCGGTTAAGCTTGGCACCAAGGCCGCCTTCAAGGCTGTGCGGATCTTCGGTTTGAGAATAGCCTCTTGCCCCATGATGCCGCCACCAAGAATGACTACTTCTGGATTGGCAACGTAGCAAATATTTGCCAGACCTTTTCCTAGATAGTCTACCATGCGGTCAATACCAGCCATGCAGATTTTATTTCCTTCAGTAGCTTCCTTGAAAATGCGTCGGCCATTCCACTGGTCAACTGGATCTCCGTGAGCTGCTGCTACATATTCTACCAAGGCTGTCGTAGAAGCGAGATCTTGGAAAGCTCCATCCTGCATATGCATATAACCGACTTCGCAAGCTGAGTTGCTAAATCCATGGAAGACTTTCCCGTCCATAATCAAGCAACCACCGATACCTGTTCCAATGGTCAAGCAAAGAGTGACACTCGCTCCCTTACCTGAACCAGAAACTGCTTCAGCAAGACCTGCACAGTTGACGTCATTTTCAATTTCACAAGGAATCGAAAAGTTCGTCTCGATTTCCTTCTTGAACTGGGTTCCTGCATAGTTAGGGATTTGAGGACCAGCGTAGAAAATCTCACCCTTATCTGGATCCACCATCCCAGCAGAAGAAATGGCAACACCTGCTACTGGGCCCTTTTCTAAATAGCTGGCTACGATATCTTTTGTCTTTTGTAAGATATGAGGTCCACCCTTATGCGCCTCAGTTGGCATTTCATGCGATTCAACAAGTTGGCCTTCTTGGTCAATCAAACCATATTTGATATTGGTTCCACCGATATCAATTGCAACGTAGTGTGTCATAAATACCTCCTTATGGATTAGAGGAAGCGCTCCTTGGTTTCACGAATCAAGGCTGCAGCTGCTTCTACAACTGGTCGATCTTCTTCTGTCACTGGCGTCAATGGTGAACGAACTGATCCAATATTCAAGCCTTCATTGATCTTCAAGACTTCTTTGATAACACCGTACATATTTCCATGTGCAGAAGTGAGCTTGCCAATGATTACGTTGATAGCGTATTGCAATTCACGCGCTGTTTCCAAATCTTTCTCAGCAATCAACTGATTGAGTTTCAAGAAGAGTTCTGGCATCGCACCATAAGTACCACCGATACCAGCTTTAGCACCCATGAGGCGACCACCTAGGAACTGTTCATCTGGACCATTGAATACGATGTGGTCTTCTCCACCAAGGCTGACAAAGGTTTGGATATCTTGAACTGGCATAGAAGAGTTCTTAACACCGATAACACGAGGATTCTTCAACATTTCAGTATAAAGACTTGGAGTCAAAGCAACACCTGCTAACTGAGGAATGTTGTAAATAACATAGTCTGTGTTTGGAGCTGCAGCACTGATATCGTTCCAGTATTTGGCAACTGAGTATTCTGGCAAGCGGAAGTAAATCGGTGGAATCGTTGCAATGGCATCTACACCCAAGCTTTCCGCATGGCGAGCAAGCTCCATACTATCTTTGGTATTGTTGCAAGCTACGTGAGCGATGATGGTCAATTTTCCTTTGGCAACTGCCATGACTTCTTCCAAAATCAACTTGCGGTCTTCCACACTTTGATAGATACATTCACCAGAAGAACCATTGACATAGAGACCTTGAACTCCCTTATCAATGAAGTATTGAACCAAGGCACGCGTACGCTCTGGACTTACTTCTCCTTGATCATCATAACATGCGTAGAAGGCTGGAATGACACCTTCGTATTTTTTCAAATCTGACATAGATTTTCTCCTAAGATTTCTTTTTTCTGCTGAGAGCAGTTCTATTCTTTACAAGTTTAGTATACACCTTGTGAAAATCGCTTTCAATATCTTGTATACACTTAGATTTTAGTTTCTACTTGTATTTTAGAAACTGTAACGATTGAAAGTAGTTTCAGAAACAAGCCATCCTACTGATATTTGGCAAAAATTTTCTCCATCAAACCTGCTTGGAGAAAGACTAGCAAACCAAAACCAAAGAGGATAAAGGCTGACCCACCCAAAAGGAGAGTAAAAGCGGATAGATAAAGAACCATCACTATAAGAAAGAGAATGGCTAACATGAGGAAGAACCATGGAAAGTTAAAACTTGCTAAGATAAGCCCTTTTTGTAGCACTTCTTTCCAAGACAAATCATAGCGCGCAGCGATGGGATAGCTAGCCAGCATCACGAGAGTGAGGAAGATGAGAATCCCCAAACAAATAGCTTTCACAATCTGGAAAGGCAAAGCTGCCTGGCCCCAGAAGAGATAAAGGTCTAAAAGACTCAGCAGAACAATGCCTAACTCCAGCAAACCTAACTGAAGCCCCAATTTCAGATTTTGCTTGAAAGCTCTCAGATAAGTTCTAAAGACTGGTACCCGTCTGCTTCTCTTAATCTCAAACATGGTCTCATAGAGGCTGATTTTCGCCACTCCAATCGTCACGATGGGCAAACAAGAGACGACAAAAAGCAGATTGGCTGTGACGATATCCAAAACCTTCTCACTGAAACGCATGAGAAAATTATCTGTATCAAATGCTGCCTTGATAAGGCTTACTCCTTTTTGTGCCATGTTTGCTCCTCCTGATTCTTTTAATCAATCAAAATTTTAAAGAGATACTTGTGAACTTTTTCTTCCATACCTGCGTAGCCATTTGGCTGGTGTGGTTCTCCTGGGAAGAAAATCGCAAAATTGTGATAGCCCAACAAGAGTGGGTATTTTTCATGACAATGGACAAAGCCAATGTCGCTCGCTTTGTCGAATGCTACTGCCTCGTCTTTGATACGTGAACCGTAGCTCGAATATTCATGACCTTCTACCAGCAAATGCAAGTCTGCATAGTTCTTATGATGCTCAAATTGATCATTTTCAGCTTGATTGAGGACATTTTCCTGAACAACTAGAAAGACCTTGTCCCCGTCAATCTCATACTTACCGAGTTCGAAAGAATCCTTACGGTGCTGATATAGATAATCGATAGCCTTGTCTAGATTGGGATGGATTCCCTTGTAAAAGGCGATGTTTTTCAAATCGTCAAAAATCATACTGTTTCCTTCGTTTCTGATAGTTAACTAAAATCATAAATTAAGTTGATAAGTGTCTGACAAAACTTCACGAAGTAACTGCATACTCTCCATTTTGTAGACACTTATAACTCTCTATTTCCATAGCATGTCAAGACCATTTCCGTAATCTTGATACACTAGTTTATTTTTCTTATCCCTTAACAGCTCCCATAGTGATACCCTGAGTGAAGGATTTTTGGAAGACAAGGAAGACGGTTACGATTGGCACGGCTGCTAAAGCTGCACCCGCCATGATTAAACCATAGTTGGTCGCCATTTCGGCCTGCATGGTCGCAACCCCGAGTGAGATGGTTAAGTTTTGACGTGAAGTCAACATAACCAACTGCATGAAGTAGTCGTTCCAAGTATTGATGAAGGTAAAGATTGCAAGGGCTGCAAATCCTGGCTTCACAATAGGGAAGGCTACGCTCCAGAAAGTACGAATTTCACCACAACCGTCGATTTTAGCTGATTCAAGCAATTCTGTTGGGATGTTTTCGCTGAACTGTTTCATGAGGAAAACCCCAAATGGCCATCCAATCAAAGGCAAGATAACTGCCCAAAGAGTATCGTGAATTCCCATGAAGTTGACGATACGTACGAGTGGTACAAGGACAACTTGTTTTGGAAGTGCCATGGCAGCGATAAAGACTGCAAAGAGGATGCGTTGACCATAGAAACGTTTTTTAGCCAAGACATAACCTGCTAGAGAAGAGGTAGCACACACTAGGAACATGGTTACCAGTGAGATAAATACAGAGTTCCACATCCACTGCATAGCAGGGTTTTGCACCATGAGTTGTTGGAAGTTCTCCATGGTTGGCATTTTAGGGAACCACTGTGGTGGAATCATAATGGTATCTGGTTGTGATTTGAAGGCCCCTGTCAAAATCCAGTAGAATGGAAAGATGAACAGCACGGTCAACAAGAGCAAGATAATCGTTGAAATAACAGTGAAAGCTGTTAAAGGTTTCTTTTGTGTAGGTTGCATAGCTGTCTCCTTTCTTTAGTATTCTACGTCGTTTCCGAGGATCTTGAACTGAGCAAAGCTGACAATGGCAATCATCACTGCCAAGAAGACACCGATGGTATTTGCATAGCCGTACTCTGTCAATTGGAAGGCTTTTTCGTAAAGGTAGTACATAAGTGTACTTGTTGAGTAGTTTGGACCACCAGATGTCAAGAGCTGAATCAAGGCGAAACATTGGAATGAGTTGATGGTTGTAATAATCGCGATGTAAAGAGTTGTTGGAAGAAGGCTAGGCCATTTGATCTTCCAGAAGACTTGGAACTCAGTCGCACCGTCAACACGCGCTGCTTCAACTAGTGAGTTATCAATATTTCCCATGGCAGCGATATAAAGGATAATCGGTTGACCGACAGATGTTGTCAAAAGGATGATCATAATCGCTAGCAAAGCCCAGTTTTTATCACCCAACCAAGAAATGTTTTGGCTGATGATGTGGCTTGACTTAAGGACAAAGTTTAGAATCCCTGACAGAGGGTCATAGATCCATTTCCATACAACCGTTACGGCAACACTACCTGTAACTACAGGAAGGAAGAAGACAAAACGATAGAAAGATCGAGCAATAGCATTTTGATGATAAGTTTGAGATGCTACAAAGAGAGAGAAAAGTACAACAATCGGAACTGATCCAATAACCAGAATAACGGTATTAATCAAAGACTTGGTAAAGACAGGGTCTTTAAACATGCGAATGTAGTTATCCAAGCCAACAAACTCAAAGCTGGTCATGGAGTAGTTAAAGAAACTTGTAATGAATCCCATAATCATAGGAGCCAAGACAAAGATTACAAAGAAGAACAATACTGGTGCTAGGAAAGCGTAGGAAATCACTGTTTCCCGCATACGAATTTTATTGACTTTCACAGTCGGCACCTCTCTTTCAAATAGAATAGTTTTTTGATTTTCTTGAACTGTTTTAAAACCAAAATGAAATTTTTTAAGATTCGCTTATGTAAGAACTTCATTTTAATTTCGTGACAGTTCCTTACATTTCAAACAAAAGTCCCCCTTTTCTTACACCATAGTGCACAGGGAAAAGGGGGGAATCAATCTGACTTAGTGCTTATTGTTTTGTAGCTTTTTTGATTGTTTCGTTAGCTTTTTCAGTGAAGGCTTTCAAAGCATCCGCTGGTTTTTCGTCACCATTTGATACAGATTGCAACATTGGGAACCAAAGTGTTCTCATTTCAGCAAATCCATCGATAGTGTTGTAGTATGGTGAGTAGTATTTAGTCCAGCCACTGATTGTTTCCATACGTTTGTCATCATAAAGTTTGCCAAATGATGTACGAACTGGGAAGGCACCTGTACGAACTACGTCTTTAGGACCCCATTCTTTGTCATCTGCGATGAATTGAACGAATTTCTTAGCTGCTGCGACTTTCTTGTCGTCTTTGTTGTTAAATACTGCAAATCCGTTTACAAGGTATTCAAGAGATGGTTTACCAGAGTCTGATGGGAATGGTACTTCTACCACGTCTACCTTACTTGCTTCCAAGAGTTTAGCTTGGATACCGTTTTGAGCTGGAGCCCAAAGGATTGTGTATGAAGTTTGACCGTTTGCAAAGTTTTGGATGTCTGCTCCACCGTCAAATTGTGAACCATTGTTCAATAAACCGTCTTTGATCCAGCTAGCAGCTTTTTCAAGACCTTTGACGAATTTAGGATCGTCAGTTGTATATTTTGTTACATCTTTATCTGTTACAGAACCGCCATAAAGGTTTGCAATGAAGGCACGTGTTCCTTGGTCTCCCCCTTGACCAGAACTGAACAATGAACCTGGTGTATATCCTTTATCTTTAAGCGCTTTCAAAACTTTTTCAAAGTCATCAGTTGTCCAACCTTCTTTGACAAGGTTTGCAACTCCAGCATCTTCCAACATTTTCTTGTTCATAGCCATGTAGAATGGAGCTGAACTGATTGGATACATGTAAGCTTTGTCTCCAGCCTTACTTGCTTGTACGATGTTTTCGTTGTTGACATCTTTGACGAATTCGTCTGTGAAGAGGTCGTTCAACTCAGCCAATTTACCATTTTTACCGTATTGGATGATACGCCCTGGTGCGTCAAAGAGTACGTCTGGCGCTGTTCCTGCTTCGATGGCTGTTGTGATCTTTTCTGGACCTGACTTGAAGTCGATGGTTTCCAATTTCACTTTTACATCTGGATTTGCTTTTTCAAAAGCTTCGATGATTGATTTTTCATAAGTTCCAACACCGTCACCAGTTTTTTCTTGTGTGAAGACTGGGAATGCCCACCAAGTGATTTCTGTTTTTCCGCTATCGCTTCCTGATTTTCCAGCATCTTTACTTCCACCAGAGTTACCACAAGCAGCAAGGCCAAGAATCGCAGCACTCGCAAGTACTGTACAAGCTAGTTTTCTAAATTTCATTTGTATTCTCCTAATTGATAAGCGTGTCCATATTGGATAGTGAGTAAGCTTCTGTTTGTATACGTTTTCATTTCATCCGACGCATCGACCACTCTCCTCTGTTTTGAGATTGTATTATTTAAGACCGGCAACAAAGCGTTCCGTAATCTCTTTTGGTCTAGTAATAGCTCCACCAACAACGATACCTCGCACCCCATACTCAAGGATTTGCTTAGCTTGTTCTGGTGTATGAATTTTTCCTTCAGCGATGACATCCACACCGGCATCGCAGAGTTTTTTGATCAGTTCAAAGTCTGGACCATCTACCTTAGGACTATAAGAGGTATAACCTGATAGGGTTGTTCCAACAAAATCAATCCCTGCTTCAACTGCTGCAATTCCTTCTTCAAAAGTACTGGTATCAGCCATCAAGAGTTGATGCGGATATTTTTCTTTGACTTGTCGGATAAAGTCCTGAATTTCTAAACCGTCGTAACGTTCACGTTTGGTACAATCCAGAGCAATGACCTCAATGTCTAGTTCAGCCAGCTCATCAACTTCTTTCATAGTAGCTGTAATGAATGGCTCCTGCGGCGGATAGTCACGTTTGATAATCCCGATAATCGGGAGTTTCGTAACCTCCTTAATCTCCTTGATATCGCGAACACTGTTTGCTCGGATACCGACTGCTCCACCTTGCTCAGCCGCTTTGACTAGCAAGGGAATGACTCCTCCCGCTTCTGTATAAAGCGGTTCGTGAGGAAGTGCCTGGCAAGAGACAATGATTCCATCTTTGATTTGTTCAATCAAGGCTTCTTTGCTAATCTGTGGCATCCTCTTTCCTCCCTTTCTTGTTCTTATGGGCTTATTATATATCATTTGTTAAGCGCTTTCAATAGTTTGTAGTGGAATAGATTTCAGTTTCAAAACTATTTTATAGAACAGACTATCCTGAAAGTAGTTTCAGACATCTTAGAATTTCTTATTAGCACACCTTGAGCCGAAAGAAAAAGATAACAGACTGAAAAACCTGCTATCTCCTTCTATTTTTACAAAGTCAAATGATTAGAATTATTCTCTTACTTTTCTCTCTTTTTCCCCATTGCAAACAAGCCAAGGAAGAAAGCTGTTAATCCTAGTGAGGCAAGGAGGCTACTCTCCTTGTTACCTGTATCAGGAAGTGTCTGCTGAGCAAGAGGAGCTTTGTAAGTATAATCTTCTGCAGCAAGAGTTACAAGCGAATCAGCTCCCTTATATTCTGCAATTTCATGTACAGCTGCATCGGCTGCATTCACGCCACCTGTGTACTCAGGGAGTTCATGTACTGCAGCCTCAACAGCATTAACCCCGCCTGTAAATTCTGGCTTATCTACTTTTGGTGCTGCTTCTTCGCCTACTGTTGCCAAAGGACCTGTGTACTCTGGGACTTCATGAACTGCGGCCTCAACAGCATTAACTCCGCCTGTGTATTCTGGCTTCTCGACTGTTGGGGCTGGCTCTTTGCCGGATGTCCCTAGTGGGCCTGTGTACTCTGGTACTTCATGGGCTGCGGCTTCAACAGCATTAACCCCGCCTGTAAATTCTGGCTTTTCAACTGTTGGTGCTGGTTCTTCGCCGGATGTCCCTAGTGGGCCTGTGTACTCTGGTACTTCATGAACTGCGGCCTCTTCACCATTCACACCGCCTGTAAATTCTGGTTTTTCAACTGTTGGTGCTGGTTCCTCACCCGCTGTCCCTAGTGGGCCTGTATATTCTGGCTTCTCGACTGTCGGAGCTGCCTCTTCACCCGCTGTCCCTAGTGGGTCTGTATATTCTGGCACTTCATGAACAGCAGCTTCACTTCCGTTCATTCCATTCGAAAGCTTAGTGCCCGCTACAGAGACTGGTAAATTATGCATACTCTCAATAGCACCTTCTGCCAGACCTGTAACTTTTTGACCCATATCCTCTGAATCCACCGTAAATAGGAGGGTTTTTGTGTCATACTGGGTCATAAAGCGTGCTGTTTTACCGTTTGCCAATTGAAGGGTTGGTGCCTTGTTGACCAATACTTCCGAATCAAACTCCATAGCAAGGATGCCTGGCCATTTTTCAATCGCATATTTCACTTTTGCTTCCTTAGGAGAAATCCAATCCTTGGTCAAGAAATCCCAGTTGAATTTCTTATAGGATAAAGTATAATCGTTTTGATTGCCATCCGCATGCTCATAAAGCAAACCATATTCGCCATTTCCGAGTTCTTGGAGTGAGTTGTAAGCAAACTTACCACTTTGTATAGGATTGTGTTTCAACCATGTCAACTCACCATTCTCCTCAACACGAGCCAGGTGAACCAAACCATTGTTGCGTCCAGGACCACCAGCATTGCTGAGTAGAATGTATTCCTTTCCTTCATGCATGGTGTGAATAGCGGACATTTGAACATAAACGTCTTTTACTTGAGGATAACGTTTGATTTCCTTATCCCACGTTGCTCCCCCATCATGACTGGTCGCAACCTGAAGATCGCCAGTCAACCCACGCATAAAGAGCTTGAGGTCCCCATTATTCAACTGAACAACAGTTGACTCCGTATTTTGGGCACCTGGATTATTCATGGTAGAAGAGTGAATGGTTTGGTTGCCTACTGGGCGGTTATCATTAACTGCTTCCCCTGCTTGCCATGTTTCTCCATGATCATCTGAGTAAATTACACGAGATGATTGAGAACCACTTAGGTAGGAAACGTTGTTTGTTGTATAAACTGGAATCACCAGTCTTCCCTTATGAGGTCCTGTACGCAAGGCAATCCCAGTACCAGGTCCAGTTCCTAGGAAGTGCATCCAATCTTTCCGAATCCCATGAGTAATATCTTTTGGTGCAGACCAAGTCTTCCCATCGTCATCACTGTAGGACATCCATAGGTAGTTGGTATTGGAAACTCTAAAAATATTCTTCTCGCTATACTCAAAATAAATATTTCCGACTAGCTCATTCCCTTTATACAAATCCCCCTTATCGCTGTAGGCTGGTTTTTTAGGGTCAACGACAACACGATAATCTGTCTTTCTATTTTGAGGGTCGAAAACCTCTCCGTTTTCTCGAATCGTATAGCGACCTGATTCTCCTTGCTTATATAAAACTTGATAAACTTTATCTCCCACTTGTTCATAAGCTTTCGGAGCTTGCCCCGGCAATGAAAATACTGCCTTACTCTCAAGGAACATGTCATAAATTGCAAAAATTCTCTTTGTTTCAGGGTCTTGTACCAAGGCCATATCAATATTGACTGGAGATGGCCAATCTGCATGTTTAGCGTGCTCATTGTCACGAGGATTTGAGATTACGATTCGGTCTCCCCATGTTTTTCCATTATCTGAGCTACGACGAACAACCATCCCAATATCTCCCCAGTCAGAATGGTGCAAACGTCTTTCATCCGTTCCAGCAATCAGCGTTCCTTTATCTGTCTTGAGAAGAGCTGGGATACGATAACTCTTGATACCATCTTTATTTGGTTGATTGTTCCTACCACCTTCAAAGACGTCTTCTTTCTCAGTGACTTTTGCTCCCTCAGGAAGTTTCTGTTCTAATTCACCTCTTTCAAATAATTGACTTCGTGTTTGAACTTCATCTGGGCTTAAAGCACGATCATAAACAGTTAGGTTTCGTACTTGTAGGTTTGATGACCAAACTGTTTTATTGCCCCGTTTGGTTGCTCCAAGTTGAGCTTGATTAACATCTGGCATATCTTTGATGAAGTTCCCAGATTTTAGACTTGTTCGAGATAAGACACCGTTCACATAGAGACGAACTCGACCATGAGGTAACTCTGCTGTCGGTTGTTCGACAGTAAAAGTCACGGAATTCCATTGTCCTGGGCGAACTTTCAAAGGAGCATCTGTATACTTATCATAGAACTGTTCCCCGTTAGCGCCACGCCCTTCAATAAGAGCTGTATTATCAAGGACGGACATAGTAAAGTACTCATTTTCCTTGGTGTCACTGGATACAGAGAAGAGATTGTAAAAGCGTGGAGCTGATGCATCTGGTTTGAACTCCATGTGAACTGTAGCATTTTGAAGTTTCTTTAGTTTATCTAGTTCACTTGATAAATCAACTCTCTGACCATTTGCTGCATTGGTTTCAAAATCTTCTTTTTCAAGGACAGGATTAGCATTTTTTAAATCTCTTGAGTAATAGTCACGAGGAATAGCCCCCTGATCCTCTGATTCCTCTTCCTTATTTGCTTCTTCTGCAGGGGTTTCCGTAGAGGATGGGGTTTCTGACTCTGCACTCTCATTTTTTTTCAAATGATCTTGGTCCACCTCAACGCCGTTGTCTTGAGCTGCTGCCAATTTACCAGCCAAATCCTTATCCAAATGAGCAAGATCTCCCGAGGACACTTTTTTTGGCAATTCTGATAAACCTTGACCAGGTTCGACAGTTTCTGTATTGGCCCCTGCTGAATTGGCTTGTTCTTGAGCTAATACTGGATTTGCTCCAAATACTACTGTACCAATCACTACAGATGCCGCCCCAACCGCAAATTTCCGAATTCCGTATCGCTGTTTCCGATCTAAAGATTTGTAATTCATGTTTGTCCTTTCGTTTTTTATAAAATAAAGCGCTTTCTTTTTTTTCTTAAAATTTTTAATTCCTCCAACTAAACAAGTAAAAAGAAAGTAACCGACTGAATGAGACCTCCCATTCTTCAAACGTCCACTGCTCTTACTCTTTGACCAAACAGCGGAAAGTTCCCTCCTTTCGCATAATGTCTTTCCCTTATTATACAATAAACTCTGAACTTTATAGCTAAATGATATAGAATAGATTCCACTTTTAAAACTATTTTAATGTTTCAAGTTTCCTGAAAGTACTTTTCGATTTTGGAAAACAAAAAGGGAGCTCAAGGCTCTCTTAAACTTATTTTTTTACATAGGAGAAAGGAATCTCACTACCACAGAGCCAGTTGTATACTTGGTCATTGACAAAGACATTCATGGCTTCGTGGGCATACTCAGGCATGATTCGATAGGTCTTGTCGCAGGTCAGACGGTTGTATATCGCAAACTGGGTAATGGGATAGCAAACATCGTCGTCCAAGCCCGTAATCATCTTGACCTCACCTTTAATACGATGGGCAAGATTTTTCACATCGATATAGGCAAGAGTCGCCATGATTTCCTCCTCTGTTTCATGGAAGGGATCGTGAAACTTGAAATATCGGAAAAGTTCATCATAGGCTTCACTGGTATTGCCAATCTCAAGCACTCGCCTAAAGTCAGACAAGAAGGGATAGATGGCAACTGTTTGCTGAATCCGAGGATTGAGCGCTGCTGCAACCAGAGCTAAGGCCCCTCCTTGTGAGGCACCATAGCTAGAAAGTCTTTCCTCATCTACCTGAGGCAGACTGGCAACAATTTCAACCAACTGGTAAATATCCAGATAAACATCCTTATAAAAGAGATGCTCACGACCTTCCACAGCACCACGGATGATATGTCCCTTCACCGTATTTCCTAGTGGAGAACGCAAACCGTCTTGCGAATAGCCCGACTGGCCTCGAACGTCCATGGAAACAACACCGTAACCAGCCACAGTATAGGCCAGCATGTCGGCCCAGTCCCAACCACGTCCCATATAGCCGTGAAAATGGAAAATTAGGGGAACTTTCTCATCACTCTTTGGAAGGACGATGCGTGCATAGACCTTGCCTTCATTAGTTCCCTCAAAAGTGAGCTCATAGCACTTGACTTGGGGAATATGGAAATCTCTTTCCTCCAACTGGTAGGCTGGAATAGGGGAAACTTTTTTTATTTCCTCATCCCAGAAAGCATCAAAGTCTTCTGGAACCTCATCCCGTCCTTTATAAGTCTTAATTTCTTCTAACAAAGCTGGATTTTTCATAGCATGCTCCTTTAGTTTTGTAATCGCTATCACAACTGTAGCATATCTAGGAAAGCAATGCAAGAAAGAATGCTAAATAGAAAGTGATTTTAGATTCTCTTTCCTCAAACCTATCGTCTGAAAGTAGTTTTAAAAATAAAGAGAGCGTTTCCGCTCTCTGTGTATCAATAGGTGCTAGCTCCTTTCTCTAGTTTGACGGTTTGGAATTTCTTTTGGTAGGTTACTTTAATAGTCATGTGAGAGTCCTCGTTTCTTTTTGATGACTCTAGTATAAACCCCAAACCTAAAAGCTAGCTTAAGTTTTTCTTAGAGAAAGCTTATACTCAATGAAAATCAAAGAGCAAACTAGGAAACTAGCCGCAGGCTGTACTTGAGTACGGCAAGGCGACGTTGACGTGGTTTGAATTTGATTTTCGAAGAGTATTAATCCAGATGTTCTCTCTTCTCTAGGTGTAGAGCAATCATGCGCCATTCTGGATCCTCTTGCCAACCTTCTATCGAACTAATGTAGCTGGCAACCTTTCTGGCCTCTTCTAAAATCGGAAAATCTTCGATAATATCAGCCACTTGAAACTCTGGAAGTCCTGACTGTCTGGTTCCAAAAATCTCTCCAGAACCACGCATTTTCAAATCTTCCTCCGCAAGGATAAAACCATTAGTCGTTTCTGTCATGATGCGCATGCGGTCTTTCCCAGAATCCGTCTTGGGATTGGCAACGAGAACAGCATAGGACTGCTTGTCACCCCGACCAACACGACCTCTGAGCTGGTGAAGCTGGCTGAGACCGAAGCGATCAGCATCCATGATAATCATGACGGTCGCATTGGGGACATTAACCCCAACCTCGATAACAGTTGTAGATACTAGAATATCTGTTTTTCTCTCTTTGAAATCCTGCATGATCTGGTCTTTTTCGTCACTCTTCATCTTACCATGTAGAAGAGCCACCTCTGCCTTGCCTGCAAAATGAGCCGTCAATTCCTCAGATAAGGCAATGGCATTTTTCAGATCCAGAGCTTCTGATTCTTCAATCAAGGGAGAGATGACGTAGGCTTGCGAACCTTTTTGAATTTCTCCCTCTAACCAAGTCAAGACCTGAGGCAGCTGCTCATGCTTAATCCAACGAGTCACAATAGGCTTCCGCCCTGCTGGCATCTGGTCGATAATGGAAACATCCATATCCCCAAAGGCCGTGATAGCCAGCGTCCGGGGAATGGGTGTCGCCGTCATCATGAGAACGTCAGGATTGTCGCCTTTTTCTCTCAGAATACGCCTTTGCCCCACACCAAAACGGTGCTGCTCATCAATGATAATCAAGCCAAGACGAGCATAATCCACTCCATCCTGAATCAGAGCATGAGTCCCGATAATAAAGTCAGCCTCACCCTTGGCAATGGTCTCCAAGACTTCTCTTTTTTCTGTAGCTTTCAAGGAACCCGTCAAAAGAGCGAGTTTCAAGTCCGGAAAAAGACTCTTCAAACTCTCAAAATGCTGCTCTGCTAGAATCTCTGTTGGCACCATGAGGGCCGCCTGGTAGCCAGCCGTCACCGCCGCAAACATGGCCAAACCCGCAACCACCGTCTTTCCACTCCCCACATCCCCTTGTAAGAGACGATTCATGTGGTGGTCGGACTTCATGTCAGCCAAAATTTCCCGCAAACTCTTTTCCTGAGCTGGGGTCAGAGAAAAAGGCAGATTTTCTTTAGCAGCTGTCACCTTTTCCTTAGACCAATTCAGAACCAGACCACTTCCCTGAACTCTATTTTCAGACTTGAGGGTCTGTAGCTGCATTTGAAAGTAGAAAAGTTCTTCAAACTTGATACGGCGAAGGGTCTGCTTGTATTCTGCTAAATCCTTGGGAAAATGCATGGCACGGACAGCCTGACAACGGGACATGAGTTTGTATTTATCAAGTAAAGACTGGGGAAGATTTTCCTCAATCAAGAGGTCCAACCCCTGATCAAAGGCTGTCTTAATGACCTTGACCAGACTGGCCTGACTGATTCCCTGAGCCAGACGATAGACCGGCTGGAGGTCATCTTCCACTTGAGCTAGAACCTTCATCCCAGTCAAACTGGCCTTGGCACGGTCCCATTTTCCAAAGACAGCAAGAGTTGCACCCAACTCTATCTTATCAGCCAGATAGGGCTGGTTAAAGAAATTCACCGCAAAAACGACTTCTCCCTGCTTGAGGCTAAAGCGCAGACGATTGCGCTTGAAACCATAATACTGGACACTAGCGGGGGTCACGACTTGACCAGACAGAACAGCCTTTTCACCGTCCTCCAGCTCCATCACTTGCTTAGTTTTGAAATCTTCATAACGGAAAGGAAAGTAGAGCAAGAGGTCTTGCAAGTTTTCAATTCCTAGTTTGGCGTACTTCTCTGCTGACTTTGGTCCCACACCAGGCAAGACATGCAAGGGTTGATGTAGGTTCATGCTCCACTCCTTTCTTTTTAATAATATTCTCTCGGAATGCGGTCGCTGAGGAGGCAAACCACCTCATAGTTAATGGTTCCACGGTAGGTCGCTACCTGAGTTGCTGTGATTTCCTTGTCACCGTTTGTGCCGATCAGGGTTACTTTTGTTCCTAGCGGGTAAACCTTAGGCAGACGAATGGTAATTTGGTCCATAGATACTCGTCCGACGATTGGGCAAGCTTGGCCATCTACCAAGACGGAGAAATTCTGCATGTCTCGTGTCCAACCATCCGCATAGCCGATTGGCACCGTCGCAATGACTTGCTCGTTATCCGCCTGATAGGTGGCTCCATAGCCCATACGAGCTCCAGCTGGAACTGTCTTGACATGAACTAGAGCAGACTCCAAACTCAAGGCTGGTGTCAAGGCATAAGGTAAGTCTAAGACATCTCCGCTAGGATTGAGACCATACATGGCATCTCCCATACGGACTGCATTGAAAATAGTCTCTGCGTGCCAGAGGGTCGTTGCCGAGTTGCTGGCATGAACCAGCTCTGGGACTTCCTTCATACTTGCCAAAATAGCTTTAAATCGTTCTAACTGCTGATTAAAGTAGGTATCTGATTCCTCATCTGCAGTCGCAAAGTGGGTAAAAATTCCTTCAACGCGAGCGCCATGTTGCTTGAGCAAGTCTTGAGCCAGATCAGCTTCACTGGCATCTCTAAAACCAATCCGTCCCATTCCTGAGTCAATCTTGAGTTGGACAGTCAAGCCAGTTAAATCTGCTTCCTTGTCTAACAGCGCTTGAATCCACTCCAATCCTGACACTGTCAAGGTGATATCGTATTCTTTAGCAAGAGCAACAGCTTCTAGCTCAGAAACTCCTAAGATGAGAATTTTCTTGTTTATACCTGCTTGACGCAACTCGATAGCTTCATCGATATTGGAAACGCAAAATCCATCGACATCATCTTGGATAGCTGTGGCAACAGCTACTGCCCCATGCCCGTAGGCATTGGCCTTGACCACTGCCCACTTGAGCGTTCCTTCAGGGATATGAGCCCCCATTTGCTGAATGTTTTGTCGAATGGCTCCCAGATATATCAGAGCCTTGGTTGGTCTATGTGGACTAGCTTTCATGATTTTCCTCCAAAATGACACTTGCTGTCACAAACTGATCTGTGTGGCTGATCGATAGCCAAATCTTTCCTAAAAATGGCGCCTGACTAAAATAGGGAGCCCCGCGTTCATTGTTCAAAATTTCCAAATCCTGAAAGGTCAGTTTTCCAATACCAGTTCCCATAGCCTTGGAAAAGGCCTCCTTAGCCGACCAGCGACCAGCCAAGTATTCGATTTGTCTGCGCCCTTTGAGACTGGCAAAACGCTCCATTTCTTTAGGGGTCAGCACGCGCTTGGCAAAGCCCTCACGTCGTGTAACTGCGTTTTCTATCGAAGCCAATTCTTCGATGTCAATTCCGTGTCCAACTATCATACTCACAAAAGGAGTTGAGATTCCCCCAACTCCATCCTTTTCACTTATTTTGTTAAGGTAGTATAAATTTCTTCTACCAAAGCTACTGTATTTTCCCAACCTAGACAAGGGTCAGTTATGGAGCAACCAAAGATCTCTGGTTGATTTTGGCGGCCATCTGCTAGGTAAGATTCAATCATAAAGCCTCGAACCGTCTTTTTAATCTTTTCATTCCAATCACGATTCAGCAAGGCTTGGCGAACAATGCGGATTTGTTCCATATACTGCTTGCCTGAATTGTCATGATTGGTATCGATGATAATGAAGGGATTTTCAAGTCCCATAGTCTCATAGCGATTGATGGCATTTAAGAGGGTTTCATAGTAGAAGTTGGGTTCATTTTTTCCATATTCATTCATGGCACCACGAAGGATAACGTGGGCCAAGGGATTTCCTGAAGTTTCTACTTCTTGGCCATGATAAAGGAAGGTTTGCTTGTTTTGAGCCGCATAGATAGCATTAAACATAACTCCAAGATTCCCAGATGTCGGATTTTTCATCCCAACCGGAGCATCAATCCCAGAGGCTACAAAGCGGTGTTCCTGGTCTTCCACTGAACGAGCTCCTACAGCGTGGTAGCTGACTAGATCATCGACCAAAACGAGATTTGACGGATAGAGCATCTCATCAGCCGTCGTCAAGCCCGTTTCAGTAATCACACGGTAGTGAAGCTGACGAACAGCCTGTAAACCATTGATGAGACTAGGCGCTTCGCTGGTATTTGGTTGATGAATCATGCCCTTATAGCCATCTCCATTAGTACGAGGTTTAGCCGTATAGACACGCATCACTATAAAGATTTTATCCGCAACTTTTTTCTGCAAGTCTGCTAAGCGATGAGCATATTCCAACACAGCTTCTTCATTGTCTGAAGAGCACGGCCCCATCACCAAAAGAATTCGGTCGTCCTCACCTGAGATAATGGCTGCCAACTCTCGATCACGGGCTTCTTTTTTTCGCAAGGCTTCACCTGACAACTGAGTCGCAGCCTTGATTGCTTCAATATCTATTTCTTGACCTTTTTCGATAAATGCCATCTTATTCTCCTAGTGTTTGGTAGATTTCGCGAACAAGTGCTTCTGTGTTATCCCATCCTAGACATGGATCTGTAATGGACTTACCAAAAACTTCTGGCTCATTTTGACGTCCATCTTCTAGATAGGACTCAATCATAAAACCACGAACATATTTCTTGATTTTCTCATTCCAGTCACGGTTGATCAAGGTCTGGCGAACGATACGGATTTGCTCCATGTACTGTTTGCCAGAATTGTCATGATTGGTATCGATGATGATAAAGGGATTTTCCAAGCCCATCTTTTCATACTGGGCAATGGTATCCATCAAATTGTCATAGTAGTAGTTGGGAATATTTTTCCCATATTCATTCAAGGCACCACGAAGAATGGCGTGGGACAATGGATTCCCAGTCGTTTCCACCTCTTTGCCGAGGAAGAGGAAACTCTGTTTATTTTGCGCTGCGTAAATCCCGTTAAACATGACATTGAGATTTCCAGATGTTGGATTTTTAAATCCTGTTGAAAAGTCTGCTCCGCTCGCTACAAAACGGTGCTGTTGATCCTCTACAGAACGAGCTCCAACAGCCATATAAGAAATCAAATCATCCACCAGCGGAAGATTTTCAGGATAAAGCATCTCATCAGCTGTTGTCATACCAGTCTCGGTAATCACACGGTAGTGGAGCTGACGAACAGCCTTGATCCCATTGATCAAGCTAGGAGCTTCTGTCGCATTTGGTTGATGAATCAAGCCCTTATAGCCATCCCCATTGGTACGAGGTTTAGCTGTATAGACACGCATGACCATAAAAATACGGTCTTTGACCTCTTCTTGCAAAGCAGATAGACGCTTGGCATACTCGAGAACCGCCTCTTCATTATCAGATGAACATGGTCCAATCACCAAGAGAATACGCTGGTCTTCCCCACGAATGATGGCTTCCAATTCCTGATCACGTCGGTTTTTTCTCGCAAGAGCCGCTCCTTCTAATTTAGACAAGGCACGAACTTCTTCAATGTTAATTTTAGGACTTTTAGCTGTAAATACCATGATTCATCTCCTTATAAAGCAAACGGACACCAAGCAAAAAATGATTTTTACCAGGTATCCGCCTGTATCTTATCTCATATTATTGTCTCTTACCATGACAGTTCTTGAATTTCTTACCAGATCCACATGGACATTGGTCATTTCGTCCGATTTGGCTCAAGTCCACACCTTCCGGAAGATGAGTCTGCTGTGCTGCAATATTACGAGTCGCAGTTGTACTGATATTGTGTTCCGTTTGCGGACGTTCTTGTTCGTGGATTTGTGCTTTCATCATCAATCGGGTTACATCGAACTCAATCGATCCGATCATGTCGTTAAACATGCGGAAACCTTCTGCTTGATATTCTACAACCGGGTTGTTTTGAGCATAGCCACGAAGACCGACAGCATTTCGCAACTGGTCAAGAGCATCGATATGGTCTGTCCACTTGTTGTCTACAACACGTAGGATCAAGACCTTCTGGAATTCTTTCACTGCATCTTCATCACGAAGTTTAGCAACTTGGCTATCGTAAACCTTCAATGCACGTTGATACAGCTCATCTTTGATGGCCTGATCTGACAGATCGGCAAGATCTGAACGGCTGATTGAATCTTCTGGAAGTAAGTTGTACTTAGCAAAGTTCAAGATTGCTTCCAATTTTTCATCTTCTTTCGAACGAGCATGTGCATCCACGATACGTCCAATGGTACGACGGATCATAGCATGAATCTCAGGTGCCAAATCACGGTCGGCAGTAATGACATCATAACGTTGTGCATAGATGATTTCACGTTGTTCACGCATAACATCATCGTATTGAAGGACTTGTTTACGAGTGTCGTAGTTGTTTCCTTCGACACGTTTTTGAGCTGCTTCAACTTGACGCGTTAACATGCGAGATTCGATGGCTTCGTCAGACATATTGAGACGTTCAAAAACACCTTTCAAACGTTCTGAACCGAAACGTTTCATCAAATCATCTTCAAGAGACAAGTAGAACTGCGACTCACCTGGGTCTCCTTGACGTCCTGAACGTCCACGAAGCTGATTATCAATACGGCGACTTTCGTGACGTTCTGTACCAATGACGCAAAGTCCACCAAGCTCACGAACGCCTTCACCAAGCTTAATGTCGGTACCACGACCGGCCATATTGGTTGCGATGGTAATCGCACCACGCTGACCAGCATTCATGATGATTTGAGCTTCTCTGTAGTGGTTTTTCGCATTCAAGACTTCGTGAGGAACACCTGCTTCGACCAATTTCTTAGAAAGGAAGTCACTCGTTTCAACGGCAACAGTACCTACCAAGACTGGCTGACCCTTTTGATAACGTGCCTTCACATCTTCAACCACGGCCTTGAATTTTGCATCAAGACTAGCATAGAGAAGGTCTGAGTGGTCGATACGTTGGATTGGACGGTTAGTTGGGATTGGGATAACACGAATGTTGTAGATTTCGCGGAATTCTTCTTCTTCTGTTTTACCAGTACCTGTCATACCTGCCAATTTCTTATACATACGGAAGAGGTTTTGGTAGGTAATAGAAGCTGAAGTCTTAGTCTCGTCTTGGATTGGCACACCTTCTTTTGCTTCAATCGCTTGGTGTAAACCATCAGAGTAACGACGACCTTCCATAGTACGACCTGTAAATTGGTCGACAATCAAGATTTCCTGTTCTTCACTAACCACATAGTCGATATCGAGAATCATGATATAGTTGGCACGGAGGGCATTGTCGATAAAGTGAGTAAGAGCCACATTTTCAATATCGTAGAGATTTTCTAGTTTGAAGTAGCTTTCAGCCTTGTCAATCCCTGAATCAGACAAACCAATAGTCTTAGACTGGATGTCAATGATATAGTCATCTTTGTCCAAAGATTTGACAAAGTGATCCGCCATATGATACAGCTGACTAGTTTCTACAGCATTGGCTCCTGAAACGATCAAAGGAGTACGAGCTTCGTCGATCAAAATAGAGTCAACCTCATCGACCAAAGCATAGTTGAGCGGACGCTGTACCATGTTCTCTGCCCGAACAACCATGTTGTCACGAAGGTAGTCGAAACCAATTTCTGAGTTGGTTGAGTAGGTAATATCACAGAGATAGGCTTCTTTCTTCTCCATTGGTGACTTAGCAGCCAAATTAATTCCTACTGACAAACCAAGCCATGAGTACAATTCACCCATCTCAGTCGCATCACGTTCCGTTAGATACTCGTTGACCGTTACTACGTGAACCCCTTCACCTGCAAGGGCATTGAGGTATACAGGCATGGTCGCAGTCAAGGTTTTCCCTTCACCAGTACGCATTTCTGGCACATCTCCATGGTGGAGGACAATCCCACCCATGACCTGAACTTTATATGGGAAAAGTCCAAGAACACGCTTGGCAGCTTCACGTACTACCGCAAAAGCCTCATAGAGCAATGAATCCAGTGATTCACCCTTATTGTAACGTTCCTTAAATTCATCTGTTTTTGCTTTTAGCTGGTCATCCGTCAAGGCTGCCATCTGATCTTCATATTTGAGAACCTTGTCTGCCATCTTTTCCAGACGACGAAGTTCTCCTTTATCATTTTCGATAATCGTTTTTAAAATATTAGCCATTATTTTCCTTACTTTAGATTCTGAATATTTTAGAATGTTCTTTTAATTCTAGCACATTTGCTCTTAATTTTCAAGAAAGAATCCGCGTTTCAACAGGGAAAAGAGGCTGACTTCTAGGTCAGCCTCTTAGCTTTTTATGGACTACATTTCATACAAATATTTAATTGCCAAGCAGAGCTGGCAAAATTCCAAAAATCAGAAAGAGATTGATCCAGAAGGCCATACAAAAGATCACTCCAAAGAGGAAGAGACTGATCTTTTTAATCAGTATGGAGTATAGAATGGATAAAACACCAAAGACCACGAAGAGTTTTTTCATAATGAAGAAATAAACCGAAACTCCTCCTATTTGCCAATCCCATGGAAGACAAAAGACCAGCAGCCATAGCAAACAAATCGTAAGAATGTAGGTTTTGTAGTGTCGATCAATGAACTGCTTTATTTTGAACATCGGAACCTCCTCTAAACTTTAGCTATTGATGGATGTCCTCGTTTTTTCTCCTGTTTCAGCTTGAACATTCTCTTTAGACAGGCATATATTTTCCAGTCATTCACAAGAGACAAAAAAACTAAAAGAAACCATATCCCCCAAATTATTAAATCAGCAGGATTTTTCAAGACAATATTGAAAATTAAGAATGAAAAAATTGTAAAAGCTATACTGAACAAAGCCCACAAGGGAAGATAAATCCAGTAAGAGTAATAGAAAAACGCGAAATATTTACTATCTTTGTCCGCCTTCTCAATCCAATGAAAAAAGTAAAAGTAGGGTGATAAAACCACTAGTTGCAGAAGCCTTTCTAGCATAGCTTTCTCCAAGATTTATTTTTATTTTATTATACCAAAAAAACCTGAAAAAGACTTTCCAGGCTTGAGTTTGAAATCACTAGTCATACTAGAGAAATCCCTCTATTCATAGTCTGACTCACTTTATTGACTTGATGAAGATGTTCCAAAATCGACCTTAGGAACTATCTTGGCTTCTTCTGTTTCTTTGAAGGTTTCAGCTTCTTTAAAGTTCATCATATTCGCAAAAAGCACGGTTGGAAAACTTCTCAACTTTTGATTGTACTCGGCTGCGACTTTATTATAATCCTTGCGTGCTACAAAGATACGATTTTCACTTCCCTCAAGTTCCACCATTAGTTGCTCAACATTTTGATTGCTCTTGAGTTCTGGATAATTCTCCGTCAAGGAAATCAAGCGGGAAAGAGCAGAGCTCAATTCTCCCTGAGCCTTTTGGTTTTCTTCCGAAGTTACTGAGCTACTACCGATTTTAGCTCTAGCATCAGCAATCTTGGTAAAGACTTCGGTTTCATGATTCATTTGTCCTTTAACAGACTCCACCAAGTTACCAATCAAGTCCGAACGACGTTGGAGGGCTGTCGATACATCGGCCTGAGCCTGCTCCACCTTAGTCTGTTCACCAACCAGACCATTATAGGTCGTCACTGCGGAACAACTTCCCAGAACTAGTAGTCCAAAGAAGATCGCCACTATTGAGAGAATTACTTTATTTTGTTTCATATTAAAACCTTAACACTTTCTTTTATCAACTTTTCTGAGAAAATACTCAGATTTTAAATCAATTTCCCAAATTTTGTTTTTATTTTTAATTAAGGAGTGAACTGTTGCAAAGGGGGTCACCTTACTGTATGGAAAAATCAGTTTGTATTCTATAAACAATCACTCACCAGTCATCAGACGAACCGCCACCATCGAAGCCACCGCCGTCCCAGCCACCAGATGAGTCGGAGCCTGAATCAGACAAAGAGGATCCTGAATCTGATGAGTCACCGCCCCACCAGCCACCGCCAAAATCATCGCCACGTGAACCGCCACCACGGCCCCCAAATATAAATCTAATAATCATCACGATGAAGTAAATGAGAACTCCAAATCCGAGGACTCCGTCATCGAAGCTACTTTTTCGATTCCGTCTCGAAGAACTCCTCTCACCAGCATACTTTTCAATTTCTCTTAAGCGACTAGAATTGGTCGCATAGTCGTAACTACTTTTAGAACTTGAAGAAGGTGTACTAGATCCACTATAGAACATATAGTTGAGATTGTTTACTATAGAGAGAACTCCATTGCTGTAGTCTCCCTTTTGAAAGTAAGGTCGTGCTGTTTTTAAAAATCTATTGGTCTGATAGTCTGTGATCTTACTGGCCACATTATTGCTTGTTTCAATCCGTGATTTTCTATCCTGGACTGCAAGAACAATCAAGGCTCCGTTATTGTCTCCCGAGTAGCCAATCTTCCAAGCTCTAGCTGTTTCGTTGGCGACTGTTTCAATTGTTTCTCCATCTAGGCTTTTCACAACGTAAACGCCCATTTGGAATTTTTCTGCTTTTTGACTATTTACCTTGTTCAATCCCCGAATCAGACGAATAGTCTCATCCGTTAAATAATGATTCGGGTCATAGATCCCGTACTCAGATTTTTCAGGTGCTGTGAATGCTGACAAGAAGAGAAAGACCATCAGCAATCCAAGCAAGCGAACCAACAAACTATGTTTAAATAATCTGCTTCTTTTCATAATAACCTCCCTGATAAAGGAAAATTGATTTAAGGAATTATAGCATTTTGATTTTTACAAAGAAAGTACATTTTCATTACAAAACTGTGACGGCAACCCTGAAATTGATGTTAATTTGGTGACAAGTCTTCCAAAACTCGACCCCAATAAGAAAAAGAAGACCTTGTGTTTTCTTTTTCTTATTGAACTTACTTTTCTATTAAGATTTTAACTGGTAATTTAAAATATCTTTTTCTAATTTTTTGATTGGGTAATACCCACTTACTTTAATTATTTCATTGTTACATCCAGCGTATCCTTGCACGATATCCACTTGCGGAATGACCACCCAGTCTCCAAGAACTTCGTGCGCGCCTTCTTTGTTTTCATCCAAAATGCACACGAAGCGGTATTCTCTCTCGTGTTGCCACTCTTTAAATTTTGCAAAGGTCGCTTTAATATAGAAGTTTAGATTCGAATAAGAAAATTGATTGCTATTGCTTCTCGTATTAGGTCGTTTATCAATATACTCCACCGCTCCGTATACACAAAGTCCATCTACCTTTAAGGAATGAATTTTATCTAACAGACTCGCATACGAATACTTGAGCGCGTAGCCTGTGTGACTATTGGCGTAATAAGACCACATTAAAATATTATCTGTAGCGTGTGTAAGGCAGAAGACTCGAAAGAAATCCATCATTGAATGGCCGTTCGCATAGTAGCAATTACAGTCAAACGGGTCGTTGAAATGCTTCGGATGACTAAACGACACATTCCCTTCCACTACCTGATAAGGATTCTTCTCAATCGTTTCCTTGGCATAGTACTTCACAAAAAATTGTCGCTCAGCTTGAATCGTTGCTTCTGCCTTTTTAAAATACGTCTCAAGATCTTCTTTAAACATCCCTTGAAACTGCTTGACTAACCTATCTGGCTCTAAAAATCCCAGTCTGATATTCTCTGCCAGCCGGTCATTAAAATCTTTCTCCGCCTTCTCTATTTCAAAGCCTTCAGGAATCCTAGTATTCCTGGTTTGAATAAACATAACCTTCTTACACTCTACCTCTACCGTTTTCCTAGTCGGTTGTTTAAAGAGCGCCACAAACACTTTCTCTTCTGTTGCCCGGTTGGCAATTAAAAAACAATTACTATCGAGATAGGACTCCACCAATTGGTATTCTTTATGCGTCTGTAAGAATGTTACCTTTGCAATCAAATAACGATATAGTTCAATGTCCTCTTTTAGAATGATTTTCAATAAAGTCACCACCTCTATAAAAATTTAAAAATTGTTTAAATACTCAATATTGTTTAGTAAAAAAGAGCAATCATATACAATTACTCTTTCATCACTGATTACTAGGACTTAATCCTTTTTATCATTTTATTTCCGTTTTCTCGCAATCAAGTGAATCGGTGTTCCCTCAAAGACAAAGGCCTTGCGGATTTGATTTTCCAAGAAACGCAAGTAAGAGAAATGCATGAGTTCTTCTTCGTTGACAAAAATGACAAAGGTTGGTGGCTTGGTTGCCACTTGGGTAGCGTAGAAAATCTTGAGGCGTTTTCCTTTGTCTGTCGGTGTTGGGTTGATAGCAATGGCATCCATGATAACATCGTTCAAGACAGCTGATGGGATACGGGTATTTTGGCTTTCACTGATTTGCTTGATCATCTCAGGCAGTTTGTGAAGACGTTGCTTGGTAAGAGCGGATACAAAGACAATCGGTGCATAAGGCAGATATTGGAACTGCTCACGGATATCCTCTTCCCATTTTTTCATGGTGTGATTATCTTTTTCAAGGGTATCCCACTTGTTGACCACGATAATCATTCCTTTACCTGCTTCGTGGGCGAAACCTGCGATACGCTTGTCATACTCACGGATGCCTTCTTCCGCATTGAGGACCATCAAGACCACGTCAGAACGGTCAATGGCACGCATGGCACGCATGACAGAGTATTTCTCCGTATTTTCATAGACTTTACCAGACTTACGCATACCAGCTGTATCAATCATGGTAAACTCTTGGCCATCCGCATCTGTAAAATGGGTATCAATAGCATCACGCGTTGTTCCAGCTACTGGACTAGCAATCACACGATCTTCTCCCAAGATAGCATTGATCAAACTTGATTTTCCAACGTTTGGACGACCAATCAAGCTAAATTTAATCACGTCTGGATTTTCTTCTTCAACTTCGTGTGGTAGATTTTCCACAATGGCATCCAGCACATCACCGGTACCAATACCGTGGACAGACGAAATTGGTAGTGGTTCCCCCAATCCTAGCGCATAGAAATCATAGATGTCATTTCGCATCTCAGGATTGTCAACCTTGTTAACGGCAAGGATAACAGGTTTATGGGTTTTATAGAGTTTGCGAGCTACGTACTCGTCCGCATCCGTGATTCCTTCTTTCCCAGACACCACAAAAACGATAACATCTGCTTCTTCCATGGCAATTTCTGCTTGGTGCTTGATTTGTTCCATGAAGGGAGCATCGACATCGTCAATTCCTCCTGTATCAATCATACTAAAGGAACGATTGAGCCACTCACCCGTTGCATAGATACGGTCACGTGTCACACCCTCGACATCTTCTACGATTGAGATCCGCTCACCAGCGATCCGATTAAATAGGGTTGATTTCCCAACATTGGGACGTCCCACAATGGCAATAGTTGGTAAGGCCATGTTTTCTCACTTTCTACAATAATTTTTTCTGTTCTATATTCTTCCGAGTTGAACTAGGTTCGGCTTGGCCAAACTGCTCTGCCAAACGCTGACTCCAAGAGGTCGTCGCACGCGCACCAGCATAGTCCGCCTGTACTTGGTCATAGTCCAAAATCGCTTCAACTGGCTGTTCTTGGTATTCTTCCTCAAAAACCACTTGTTTCAAAGGCAGTCTTGGTTTGACCTCATGTTGTTGGTTTGGCACACCAAGGGCAATCCCAAAAACAGGGTAGGTATAGTCAGGCAAGTTAAAAAGCGCTGCCACTTCTTCTGACTTGTAACGGACCAAACCGATGATAACACCACCATATCCCAGACTCTCCGCTGCAAGCAAGGTATTTTGCCCTGCAAGCGCAGCGTCCACAGACGTGATAAGGAGACCTTCCACTCCTTGAGGTTGGAAAGTGTCCGTATGAAGGCTTGCTCCCTTTTCAGCTCGGTTCAAGTCACCGACAAAGATCAAAAAGGCTGCTGACTGGCGAATGGCTTCCTGGGGAACCAATTCATAAAGAGCATCTTTCTTCTCCTGACTGCGCACAAGGATCACAGAGTAGGATTGGAAATTTTTCCAAGATGACGCCATTTGTCCAGCAGTCAAAATCTCGTCCAAGTCTGCTTGAGGAATTTCTTGCTCCTTAAAACGACGAACTGAAGTATGAGCTTTCATCAGTTTAATGGTTTCTGTCATCGGCGATTTTCTCCTTCTAGTCTCGTTTCCTCTGCTAAATAACGGATTCGTTCCATGACCCGTCTAGCTTCCCAAGTCTCGTCATTTCCATTCTTTCCTTTGGCAAAATGTTTTTCCAAATCTTGGAAATTAAAGTTGGAAGTAAAGAAGGTCGGCAAATCTTCCTGCATGCGGTACTGGAGAATAACTTGGAGAATCTCATCACGTACCCAAGGAGTCGACTGCTCTGCACCAATATCATCCAAGACCAAGACCTCTGCTAATTTGATCTCATCCACCAAGGTCTTCACAGTTCCTTCACCGATAGCATTTTTCACATCAATGACAAAACTTGGATAATGGAGAATCGTCGTTGATGCTCCACGTTTTTCAGATAGGTCATGAGCTAATGCGGCCATCATGAAACTCTTACCAACACCAAAATCTCCGTAAAGATAGAGGCCTTTTCGGATGCTTGGGTAAAGGTCAACAAAGGAATAGAGTCTCTCAAAAATTGGCAACCGTCCTAGATCATCCAGATCAATCTGAGCCAACTTCGCTTTCTTGAGACTTGCTGGTAGATTGATCAACTTGAGACGATTCTTTATAGCTGCCTCTTTTTCAGCCGCGATTAGTTCTGGTGTTTCTTCATAAGACACATCCGCATAACCGTGATTCATGACCAAGATAGGCCTGTAACCACGTGCTATATAGTCCGCATCCCCACGAAGAAACTTATCCCGTTCTGTAATATATTGGTTAAACTTGGAGATGCTACGATTTAACTCCTCTTGACTGAGGGATTCTTTCTGGATAAAAGCAGCTACATCTGGGTCTTTCATAATCTGCTGGACTAGGTCCTGATACTGAAAACGACTTGTCTGACGTTTGATAACGTCACCCACACTTTCCATCTAGTCTCCTCCTTCTTCTAATCGGGCTAACATTTCTTGTTTTTTGCGTTCTAGTTCCAGACGAGTTTCCTCACTGGTTTGATTTTTATATTCTGGATTGCTCCACTTGGGAACATTGGTCTTAGTTGAGCTAGTTTTTGATTTTTGGTCTTCTTGGCCTTTTTGCTGACGTTCTCGAATCCGAAGCACAGCCTCTTCTGCTGTCCGAATTTTTTGATAAGCATAGTCATTTGCGACCTTCATGGCATATTTTTCATTGACATTTGCCGAATCAACCTTGTTAAAAGTTAGAAGTAAGACGATATTGATGACTTCGTCCAACAAGCCTAAAGACGCCATCTGGTGAAGAAGTTCTCTTTCACTTTGGGTGATGTTCCCCTTACGCGTTTGCTTGATTTCCGCTAAAAATTGTAGGGGAGTTTTATTTTTGGCTTCCCTGATAATGGTCATTTCTTTGGGGCTAAAGTCCGAAGATACCTGCTTTTGTGCTATCTTTTCACGCATGCGTTTGACTGAAATAACCTGAGCCACAGCTGTCGCCTTGGCTAATTGATAGGTTTCAAACCAGGTCCATTTTTTTTCATCTGCGATGGCAAACAATTCCAAAACATCTGCCTGCTCGTTTTCAAAACGCAAACCATCTCGAGCCATCAGCCGCTGAAAATGCTCTAAATCAAAATCATTTTTCATCTTGATTTTTGACTCGATTGGTGTCACTTCTTCGGTCAGGGTTGGAAAGACTTGACTCAAAGAAACCGAGAGTACTTCTCCCTCACTTGGAGCCTGCTTCATGGCAGAAACAGCTGTATCACCTATCTTTTTCTCCAAAAGTCTACTATAGACAGAATGACTTAGGAATTCCTGACTGGAAAGGGGAGAATGAAGCTGCAATTCATAGACTTCCCCCTTCTGGTAAAGAGTCAGCAAGTCCACAGCAGATAAGATTTTAAAAGACTGGAGGAGCGTATTCATCCCGAAGTTCAAATGATTAAGAATATTAGCAAAGAGGTGCTCCTTTTGCCCACCATCCCAAAAAGTAATAGCATATAGATAGAGGCTCAGTGCCTCCTGACCGATAATCGGGAGGTAGCACTGCACCAGAGAAGAGGTATCTTGCGACACCCGATTATTCTTTAGAAAAGAAAAACGGTCATTTGGCTTCATTTACTTTTCCTTTTTCTTCTTAGAGGACTGAGTGATCTGCTGGAGCAGACTCTCCAACTCACTCACATCCTTAAAGCTACGATAAACACTGGCAAAACGAACATAGGTAATCTCATCCAGTTCTGCCAATTCCTCCATGACTAAGGCTCCAATGTATTCACTTTGAATCTCATTCTCACTGCGACTACGGAGTTTTTGCTCGATACGATTGACCACCATGTTGATTTCATCACTTGAAACAGGGCGTTTCTGGGCTGAGCGGATAATCCCATTAAAGATTTTATCTCTTGAAAACTGCTCTCGCGTACCGTCTTTTTTGACGACAACCAGCGTTCGCTCTTCTACTCGTTCATAGGTTGTAAAACGATGCTGACACTCGTCGCACTCACGTCTTCGGCGGATGGTATTTCCTTCTTCGGCTTGTCGACTATCAACAACACTAGACTTGGTAGCCCCACATTTTGGACAACGCATGCATTTCCCTCCTTGTCGTTTTCTTTTCATTATACCATTTTTTGAGCAATTCCCAAAACAATTCTTATTTTTACTTGACAAGTTTTTTGTTTTATTGTATTATTTAATTAGAACAATAAAGAAAAAGAAAGGAGACTATGATGTCCTGGTCATTTGATAATACAAAACCCATTTATTTGCAGATTATGGAAAAAATCAAATTACAGATTGTTTCCCATGAACTGGAACCCAACCAACAGCTCCCAACCGTAAGGGAACTAGCGAGCGAGGCTGGGGTCAATCCCAACACAATTCAGCGTGCCTTGTCTGATCTTGAGCGCGAGGGCTTCGTTTATAGCAAGCGGACTACTGGTCGTTTTGTCACTGAGGACTTAGATCTCATCGTTCAGTCCCGCAAACAGCTTTCTGAGGAGCAACTGAAAAACTTTGTAACGGGCATGCTTCAATTCGGCTATCAAAAAGAAGAACTGCCAAGTGTGCTTAGCGAATACATCAAAGGAGTGTAAAATTATGACATTACTAGCATTTGAAAATGTATCCAAATCCTATGGGGCTACGGCAGCCCTTAACAATGTTTCCCTTGAGATTCCCGCTGGAAAAATCGTCGGGCTTCTCGGTCCAAACGGATCTGGAAAAACAACCCTGATCAAGCTGATCAACGGACTTCTCCAACCAGATCAAGGCCGTGTCCTCATTAACAACATGGACCCAAGTCCTGCTACCAAAGCCATTGTCTCTTATCTACCAGACACGACTTATCTGAATGAACAGATGAAAATCAAAGAAGCACTGACCTACTTTAAAACTTTCTACCAAGATTTCAATCTTGAGCGGGCTCAGCACCTTTTAGCAGATCTTGGCATTGATGAAAACAGTCGCCTCAAGAAATTGTCAAAAGGGAACAAGGAAAAGGTTCAGCTCATCCTCGTTATGAGCCGTGAAGCTCGTCTCTACGTTCTCGACGAACCGATTGGTGGTGTGGATCCGGCTGCCCGTGATTATATCCTCAATACCATCATCAACAACTACTCACCAACTTCAACTGTCTTGATTTCTACCCACTTGATTTCAGATATTGAGCCGATCTTGGACGAAATCATCTTCCTAAATAACGGAAAAGTTGTTCGGCAAGGAAATGTAGATGATATTCGTTACGAGTCAGGTGAGTCGATTGACCAGCTCTTCCGCCAAGAGTTCAAGGCTTAGACAAAGGAGATTATTATGTTTTGGAATTTAGTTCGTTATGAATTTAAAAATGTTAACAAATGGTATCTAGCTCTCTACGGTGCTGTGCTTGCAATTTCGGTTTTGATTGGTGCATCCATTTCTGGTATTAGTCAGACCTACACTAGCTATGGTAATGATCCCTACTATCTGTTAGGCTTTCTGATCTTAGTTTTTGGTGGGCTCAGCGTTACTCTCTGGATCGCGACGATCTTTCTAATCGTTCGACGCTTCAAGGGAAGTGTTTACGATCGTCAGGGCTATCTGACATTGACTCTGCCCGTCTCTGAACACCAGATCATCACCGCCAAATTACTGGGTGCTCTCATTTGGTCAATCATAAGCTATATTGTATTTATCTTGAGTATCATTATTATCTTCTCACTCACCCCTGTAGTGAAAGATTTGCCACTCCTCTATCGATTTATCTCTCCTTATCTCGGCTACGGTTGGCTCTATGCCCTCTCTCTTCTGGTGGGTTCAATTACTTGGATTTTATCTATTTACCTTTGCATCTCAATTGGTCAACTATTTAACGAGTATCGTACCGCTATGGGAATTTTAGCCTATATCGTGATTAACATCGTGATTGGCTATATTTCTATCTTCTTCCGAATGGATTATGATTTTAACCTCCTAATTAGCGTTGATATCCTCAAAGATTTCATTCTAGCAATTATCTACTACCTCGGTACCTACTATATTTTGAAAAATAAGGTTAACTTGCAATAAAAAACGCCCAGCTTACAAGAGCTGGGTTTTGCTTTAACTCAATATCAAACTGGCTACAATGGGACTAACAAAGACGTAGAGAATACCAGTGACACCGATCGCCAAGCCACCCATGGCGCCTGCTACAGAGCCGTATCGAAAGGCCGTTCCCGTTCCGACAGCATGCCCTGTTCCTCCAAGAGAAAGTCCCACTGCAACTGGATCGTCAATTTTCAACCACTTCAAAAGTGTTGGTCCGATAACACTAGTCAAGATCCCAGTCGCCACTACGACAACCAAGGTTACAGTCGTCAAACCTTGCAATTTTTCTGTGATTCCCACTGCCATGGCGGTTGTTACTGACTTGGGAAAGAGAGAAATGGCTAGGAAAAAGTCCATACCAAAGATTTTCGCTACTATGGCAGTGAAGCTAGTATTGACAACTACTGCTAACAGACTACCAAAGAGAATACTCCGAGCATGGTGCTTCATCAAGTGAAAACTCTTATAAAGCGGAATCCCTAGAGCCACGGTTGAAGGGACAATCAAGTTGTTCAGATAAACCCCACCTTGGTAATAATCTTGGTAAGAAATACCCGTCACCTTAAGAAGGATGATAATGAAAATTGCCGACAAAAGCAAAGGCGTTGTCAATGGATGGGGAAAACGTCTGTAAATCAGCATTCCTACTAGATAAGCAAGGATAGACAGGGCAAGCCCAAACAGGGGATTGGAAACAAATTCGCTCATTTGGCATCTCCTTTCTCATAATCTCCCTCAAATCGTCTCTTGATAAACTGAACCACTAGGGCAATAAGGATAATGTTGATGACGGCCGCAAAAAAGACAATCAAGACGATGGGCAAGAGATAGGGGGCAATCACATCAAACTTTTCCATGATTCCCACTGCTGGTGGCAAAAAGAGAATGGTCATATTAGCCAGCAGAAAATTCCCCACCATATTGACATGCCTGGTCCTTAGCCACTTGAACTGTAAAGCTAGAAATAGAATAATCAAACCGATAATACTGCCTGGGATGGGCAGATGAAAGAAACTAGAGATTCCCTCACCGATCAATGAAATCACAAAGAGAATCATTAATTGAACATATAACTTCATCCTAAACTCCTTGAAATAGAATTCTTGCATACCAGTTTACTCTTTTTTCAGAAAATTTCAAGGAAATATCGAATTTTTTCTTTCTTGCAAGGATTGATTAAAAGTAGTATAATCATTGCATGCGCAATCATCTTGTGTTGCAAAGACAGTTAGTTATGACTTTGTGATTTTAACTTTTAAAGGAAAGGAGAAAGCAATGACCTATTTGGAAAAGTGGTTTGACTACAACCGCCGTCAAAAGGAAATGGAAGCCATGTTAGAAGAAACCATCGCCCAGCAGAGTGAACAAAGGCTGAACTTGAAAGAGTTTTATCTGCTCTACTATCTGAATCTAGCTGGTGAAAAGTCCTTACGGCAGATTGACCTGCCAGATAAACTCCATCTCAGCCCAAGTGCTGTTTCTCGAATGGTGGCTCGACTAGAAGAGAAAAACTGCGGTTTGCTTAGTCGCAGATGTTGCGATCAGGATAGACGGGCTAGTTTTATCTGTCTGACTGACGAGGGACAAACAACCCTAGCTTACCTGCAAAAAGCCGTCGAAGAAAGACTGGAAATTAGTCTTGATTTCATTTCTTAATCAGATTTTTTAAAAAGTTGCGTGCGCAATCATTTTTCTTGACATTCCTCTTTTCAAGGAGTAAAATAAAGTCAAGATCGAACAAAGGAGTTTTATATGATCGAAATTACCTACCTAGACGCCAGCAAGCAAGAGAGAACCATGACTTTCGAGTCTTACCAAGACTTTGAACGTTCACAACAAGCTTGCCTTATCGGTATCGCAGACTACTACCCTGTCCAAAAATTAACTTACAATGGTCATGACTTGGACTACCATGGGACTTACGGAGATGTCTTCTTCTATCTCATGAAACAAGATTTAAGCCAATATAATTAAAAAGGAGAAATACAATGGCAAAAGCAATTACAGATGCAACATTTGAACAAGAAACAAAAGACGGTTTGGTCTTGGTAGACTTCTGGGCAACTTGGTGTGGTCCATGTCGTATGCAAGGTCCTATCTTGGACAAATTGTCCGAAGAACTTTCAGAAGATGTCTTGAAAATCGTTAAAATGGACGTAGATGAAAATCCAAACACAGCTCGTGCATTTGGAATCATGTCTATCCCAACTCTTCTCTTCAAAAAAGACGGCCAAGTGGTGAAACAAGTTGCTGGTGTGCACACAGCAGAACAAATCAAGGCCATCGTTGCTGAATTGAGTTAATCACACTAGAGACCAAGTGCTTTATTTGGTCTCTTTTTTCTTGCCCTTTGCCATTTTTCAAAAAATATGCTAGACTGTAGGTAGAATATTACGATGTTTGGGACATGCCATCGCTAAAAAAAACCTCTACTTGGTATTTTTTAGCTCCCCTCAAGGGAGCTTTTTGCGTGCTCTGAACATTTCCCACTTTGGAAGGAGTACTATGAAACGTCAATCAGCCTTGGTCGTCTTTAGTGGCGGTCAAGATTCCACAACCTGCCTCTTTTGGGCTAAAGAACACTATGAAACAGTCGAAGCCGTCACCTTTGCCTACGGCCAACGCCATCATCTCGAAATTCAAGTTGCTGAAGAAATCGCTAAGGAACAAGGCATTCATCATCACATACTCGATATGTCTCTGCTAGGACAAATCACTGAAAATGCCTTGACTTCTGATCTGGAAATCGATCAAAAAGAGGGAGAGGTTCCCAATACCCTTGTTGACGGTCGCAACCACCTCTTTCTATCCTTTGCAGCAGTTCTTGCCAAGCAACGAGGCATTCAAGATATCGTGACAGGTGTCTGCGAGACAGATTTCTCAGGCTACCCTGACTGCCGAGATGTTTTTGTCAAATCTCTCAATGTTACTCTCAATCTTGCCATGGATTACGACTTTGTTATCCAAACGCCTCTCATGTGGCTAGACAAGGCTGAAACTTGGGAATTAGCCGACCAACTCGGTGCCTTTGACTATGTTCGTGAGAAGACCTTGACCTGCTACAATGGGATTATCGGAAGTGGCTGTGGAGATTGCCCATCCTGCCACCTACGCCAGCATGGACTAGATGTTTATCTCTCACAGAAAGGAGAGGCCTGATGTTTTATGCACCTAAAGAAATCAAACAGGAAACTGGGGAGTCTCTTGTCTACAATCCTCACAGAACCTTGGTATCAAAAGAGTTTACTTTCGATGCTGCCCACCACCTCTTTCACTATGAGGGAAAATGCAAATCCCTGCACGGCCACACTTATCATCTGCAGATTGCTGTTAGTGGATTTTTAGATGAACGTGGCATGACCTACGATTTTGGAGACATCAAAGCTATCTACAAGGACTACTTAGAGCCCCACTTGGATCATCGCTATCTCAATGAAACCCTGCCTTATATGAACACGACTGCTGAAAATATGGTTTACTGGATTTTTCAAACCATGAGCCAAGAGTTACCAGATGAGCGCGGTCTCCGTTTGGAATACGTTCGCCTCTATGAAACTCCGACTGCCTTTGCAGAGTTTAGACGGGAGTGGTTAGATGACTAAGGAACGTGTCCTCAAACTACCTATTCTGGAAATTTTTGGCCCTACCTTTCAAGGTGAAGGTCGTGCTATCGGGCAGAAAACCATGTTTGTCCGCACTGCTGGTTGTGACTATCACTGCGACTGGTGCGACTCTGCCTTTACTTGGGATGGTTCTGAAAAACCAACTCGCATGACCGCTGATGAAGTCATTGCTGCCTTAGATAAGCTAGGAAGCTACGACTACGTCACCCTGTCTGGGGGAAATCCTGCTATCCTAGCAGCCAACATGGCTCAACTCGTCACCAAGCTCAAGGAACGCGGTGTCACTCTGGCTGTTGAGACTCAAGGTTCTCGCTGGCAAAATTGGTTAAAAGACATCGACCAGGTCACCCTGAGCCCCAAACCTCCTTCCTCCAAGATGGAAGTCAACTTTGAGACCTTGGACTTTATCGTTTCCCAACTGGACCCAGACAAGGTCACCTTTAAAATCCCTGTCTTTGATGATGCCGATTTGGCCTTTGCTAAAGGGATTCAAGAACGCTACCAACCAGATGTTCTCTTCTTATCAGCAGGAAATCCCGAGCCCAAGGCTACAGGCAATATTGTCCAAGACCAACTAGACCGCCTCAAAGAACTCTGGGAACGCGTCGCTGCTGACGATAGCTGGGGCAATGTCCGCGTCCTTCCTCAACTTCATACCCTCCTCTACGACAACCAACGTGGTGTTTAAAATTAGAAAGAAAAAATCATGTCACAACAGGAAGAAATGAAAAACCTAAGCCTACTAGGCAATAAAGAAACCAACTACATTTTCAAGTATCAACCAGAAGTCCTCGAATCCTTTGACAATCGTCATGTGGAAAATGACTACTTCATCAAATTCAACTGTCCTGAATTTACCTCGCTTTGCCCAATCACTGCTCAGCCAGACTTTGCGACGATTTATATTTCCTACATTCCTGACAAGCTCTGCGTCGAGTCGAAATCCCTCAAACTCTACCTCTTTAGCTACCGAAATCATGGGGATTTCCACGAAAACTGTATCAACACCATCGGGAAAGACTTGGTCAACTTGCTAGACCCTCGCTATTTAGAAGTCTGGGGAAAATTCACTCCGCGCGGTGGTATTTCAATCGACCCCTATTACAACTACGGTAGGCCTGGAACCAAGTATGAAGGTTTGGCAGAACAACGCCTCTTCCAACATGACCTCTACCCAGAGAAAATTGACAACCGCTAAACAGATACGAAAAAGCCCTGTTCCTCAAACTGAGGAGCAAGGCTTTTTGAGTTTCAATTATTCTTCTGTTCCAAGGAAGTTTTTAGCAACAAGAGCTGCAAGAACGCCACCAACGATTGGCGCAAGGATGAAAATCCATACTTGTTGAAGGGCTGCGCCACCTACCAAGACGGCTGGTGCCAAGCTACGAGCTGGGTTTACTGAAAGTCCAGTGATGTTCAAGCCTACAAGGATCAAGGCTGTCAATGACAAACCAATGACCAAACCAGCAATCGCGCCATTTCCCTTGCTTGCTGAAGTCACGGTCATGATAACCAAGACAAACAAGAAAGTTGCGATGACTTCAAACAAGAAACCACCAAAGACAGTGACACCGTTTGCCAAGGCATTCTCACCAAGACTAGCAGTTGACATGCCTGAGTTAGACAAGAGGAAGAATACCGCAGCTGACGCAAGGAAAGCTCCAACCACTTGTCCAAGGATGTAGTTAACAAGATCCTTTGATGACAAGCGTTTGTTTACAAACATAGCGATAGAAACAGCTGGATTCAAGTGAGCCCCTGAAACAGTTCCGATTGAGTAAGCTGCAACTACAATTGCCAAACCAAAGGCAAAAGCAATTCCAAGGTGTCCAAGACCTTCAACACCATTTCCAAAAACAACAGCTCCTGTTCCAATGAACACAAGCATAAATGTACCGATTAATTCAGCAACAAATTTTTTCATGATAAGTCTCCTTTTTTCAAAACTATGTACCAGTCTATCAAAAGAAGGAAAGGGTTTCAAGAAAATTGACTGGAAAGTTTTTTGAAAATCATAAAATGACCAGCTAATCTCTAGTATTGAAAAGATTGAATAGCTTCTTTCAACTCATCTTGTAAAAGTTTATGACAGTCTAGTTGAAGGTAAATTTCCAGCAAACAAGATCTGAAATTGGAAAATTTATGGAAATCATTTGCTTCTTTCAGGGGAAATTCGACTGTTTGCAACCAAGCAGTGAGGAGAGACGGTTCGATTTTCCCTCGTAAGATTGGTTCATAAAATGCTCTGGCTAACCGCCAATCTTCATCATTTGTAAAACGAATCTCAACACGTTTAAAGATTTTCCCAATGATTTCAAATGCTTCGGCTATATTTGACTTTGGAAAGCTAGGATGACATATAACTTCCGTCAAGAGATCACCCCCATGCGCAAATGCGTGGATCCACCCAAACTGATGAGAGTAGCCCGTCGTCTCTTTTTCCTTTGTAAGATAGTGTAAGCCTTGATTTAGCATGGTAGCCCTGATAGGAGAAGGCAACTGCTGGTAATAAAGTGATTCCTTAGCACCATCACAGGACAGTAGATTGGCATAAATAAGTGCCCTAAAAGAACGTTTAAGAGCTGAAACTCCTCTACCATCAATCTCTTTGTATAGACCTTCATCAGAGGAGACTTCTTCTGCGATAAAATGAAACTGCTCAAGGGTAAACAACTCTTCTTGAATACCTCTAGCTAAACTCGTAAAAACAAGTTCGTCTCGAATTTCTGGAGAGGGATCTCCCAAGTGCTCAAGCAACCACTGGATTTCTTCTTGGCTATAGCTTGGTTTTTCTTCTATCACTTTTCTTTGTAATTTTTTACGCATCTCAAGTACCTATATATTTCTAGCAACTGTTCAAAAAACCAGCCCAAGATAACTTTCTGTCTTATTCTGTTTTCGATGGACGTTTTCCTGATGCAATCGCATCTGCTTCTGTCATCTCAACAACGTTAGCTTTATTAGTTTTTGGAGGCATTCTATCCTTACTATACCAATAAACTTCTGATTTTCCATGGTTTGCAACATAGACAATTCTATCTTGGTGTTGAGCTTTGGTTTCAGCTTCCCGTGCAATTCTTTTCTCTTCTTCTTTTTGAGAAATTAACGACTCAACTGCACCTATTCTATCAAGCAACTCTGTCTTTTTATCATTATTTTCAATCTGATTAACTATTTCTTTAGCAGACTTCACTTGATTCGCATCTTGGTTTTCTTCCAATTGTTTGACTAAGGTTTCACCTTTTTCTTGCAACTCCTTTGCAGCTTTTTCTTTAGCAATTCTCTCTTCTTCTGCTTTTTCTTTTGCTTTTTTCTCTTCTTCGATTCGTTTTGCCTCCTCTATGCTAGATGAAGTATCGGTTGTTGAATCTGCTTTAGCAGTAGATGCCGCAGTCTTCTTAGTTTCTGATTGAGAAGATGAAATTTTCTTTGTGACTGTCGGAGTTTGGAGAGAGACTACAGCAATACTGACAACGAAAAGTCCAATCATTAGATTTCTTTTTCGAATATCTGGCGCTTTCTTTACAAAATACCAAATACCAAATACCAAACCCACTCAAAACAAGATAGAGAGTAGGCAAAGCAATCAATAAAATGATGCCCAAAAAGACTAGGCCTATTTTGATAAAGAGCATTCTTTGGGGATTTTGTTCCAGCCATTTTTTGATTCTATTCATATCATTCTCCTAGAAATCTGTCTAAGCCCTACTCCCCCAACTCAGCACTGTAGGCGATAATCTGGTCAACTGTATCAGACAAGAACTGGATGGTATCACGGAGTGGTTTGTCTGTTGAGATATCGGCTCCGATAATCATGGCTGACTCAAGCGGTGTCTTGCTGCCACCTGATTTGAGGAGATTGAGCCAGTCTCTAGCTCCAGTCTCAGAGTTTTTTAGATGGAGATAGCCAGCTGTCGAGATAACAAGTCCAGCTGAGTAGGTGTAGCTATACAAACCCATGTAGTAGTGAGCTTGGCGCATCCAAGTCAGAGCCGCATCGTCATCAATCTCAATAGCATCTCCCCAGAAATCTGTCAAGACTTCCTTCATAATGCTGTTTAGTTTGCTTGCTCCAAAGGTCTCCCCTTCTTCAATCAATGTATAAACCTTGCGCTGGAAGGCTGCTTCCAAGAGATGGGTAATGAAATTATGGAAGTAGGTATCTGTCAAGCGGTGAGCAAGGGCAAAGCGTTTTTGACGCGGATCATCAGATTGGTGCTCCAAGTAGTCACTAAGAAGCAATTCATTGAAGGTTGATGGCGCTTCGACATAGTAGGTCGACATATGAGCGTTAAAGTGACTTTGGTGATTATCTGAAAAGATGAATTGACCAGAATGACCAATTTCATGAATCAAGGTATAGACATCGCTCAAACGACCTGTCCAGCTCATGAGGACATAAGGGTGCACGCGATATGGATCCGCCGCATAACCGCCAGAATCCTTGCCACTATTAGCAGCAAAGTCTACCCAGCGCTCTTCTTGGTAACGGGCAATTTCTTGAGTGTATTCTTGACCCAATGGTGCGACTGACTTCATAACCAAATCATAGGCATCGTCAATAGTCACTTCAGGATTCAGGGCGCTATCCAAGTCCAATTTCCAGTCTGCAAATGTCATCTTTTCAAGACCATTGACCTTGGCAACATGCTTGAGGTATCTCTGGGCAACTGGTGCAAAGTCCTTCATGATGAGGTCAATCTGGCGGTCAAACATAGCACGGTCCACTTCTTGCTCAGCCAGAAGATAATCAAAAACTGAGTCGTAGCCCTTCATATCTGCCAATAGTTTTTCAGACTTGACTTGGGCTAAGTAGACTGCCGCAGCTGTATTTTGGTGCTTACGAAGTCCCTCTGAGAAGGAGCGGAAAGATTTCTCACGAACCTCCGCATCCTCGTGGTTTTGGTAGAAATTTTCATAGGTTACAAAGCTGTTTTTGTAGGTTTTGCCATGGGCTTCAAAGTCAGCCATTTCAAAATCCCCAGCACGCATCTTAGTATAAATGTCCTGTGGACTATAGAAAACTTCACCAAGATTGGTCAATGCCTTCTCCACATCAGCCCCAAGATAGTGGGCTTTTTTGATTTTAGCCTGACGAATGGCTGCCGTCAAGTGAGGCAATTCACCCAAACGATTCAAAACTTCTTCATCTGCCGCCACCAAAGCGTCGTCAAAGAAGGTCAAGGCTACACTAGCATCTGTCTCAAATTCCATCCCAGCTTGGGCGATATTGGCGAACTCTTCATTGCTATAGTCTGTCGTCTGAGGCATAAAGGCGTAATTGCCGATATGGCTCATCTGAATATAAATTTGTTCCAATACCGCAAAGGCCTTCTCAAAATCCTCAAAAGTATGAAGATTGCCCTTGTAGTCCCGGCTAAATTGGTTGATGTCTTCGCGAGCTTTCTCGATTGCACGCAAGAAATCCTCACGGTCTTGGTATAGGGCAGTTAGGTCCCAAAGTTCCTTTTCTGGAAATTCTGAACGGTGTTTTTGTTCCATTTTCTTCCTCTTATTTCTCTAATTCTACTAAAACACTAAGGGCTGATAAGGCGTAAAGTGGGGCTGTTTCCGCTCGCAAAATGCGAGGGCCAAGACCTGCCAAGACAGCTCCTTTAGCTTCAAAACTTTCGATTTCTGCAGGTGAGAGACCCCCTTCTGGACCAAAGATAAAGAGCAATTTACCTCCTTTTTCAAGACCTGCGACCGCTTGTAGGAGAGCAGCGGCTTCTCCTTCTTTAGCCGACTCTTCGTAGGCTACGATGATAGAGTCAAACTGGTCTAGTTGCTCTAGAAAATCTGCTTTTTTCTCGAAAAGCTGGATACTTGGGACCAGATTACGCTTGCTTTGTTCTGCCGCTCCAAGGGCGATTTTTTCTAGTTTTTCAACCTTTTTACCCAATTTCTTGCCATCCCACTTAGCAACCGACCAGTCTGCAGGGAAGGCCCAAATCTGACTAGCACCGAGTTCGGTTACTTTTTGAGTGATAAACTCCAGCTTGTCTCCCTTGGGAAAGCCTGATGCTATGGTCACTTGGACTGGCAGTTCCACATTGTCAGCTAACTCTTGGACCAACTCAAACTGACGATTTTCCACATCCAGCACACGCGCCAAATGCTTGATTCCATCATCAAAGACTAAGGTCACCTCATCATCTTCCTTCAGGCGCATGACCTGAAACATATGCTTGCTGGTTTCCTTGTCCTCAATGGTGACAGGAGAGATAGCACTACCTTTGACAAAATACTGCTGCATGCTAGCCTCCAATCACACCTGAAATATCCTTGGTTTTCTTAAAGACACAGGCATTCCATTCTCCTTGAATCATGTGGGTTTCAAGGAAAAATCCAGCTGACTCAGCTGACTCGCGCACCATGTCCCACTTGTCCTTGATAATGCCACTCATGATCAGGTAGCCTTCGTCCTTAACCAAACGATAAGCATCCTCTGTCAGATGAATGAGGATATCCGCCAAGATATTAGCCACAATCACATCTGCCTTAATCTCAACCCCCTTAAGCAAATCTCCTGCCGCTACATGGATATTTTCCATGCCAGGGTTGAGCTCGATATTTTCCTGAGCCACCCGAACCGCCACATCATCCAGGTCATAGGCGAAAATTTCCTTAGCGCCAAGAAGTGAGCTGGCAATAGAAAGGACACCTGAACCAGTCCCCACATCTAGCACCGTTTCGCCACCACGAAGAACCTGCTCCAAGGCAAAGAGGCTCATCTTAGTGGTTGGATGCGTCCCAGTCCCAAAGGCCATGCCAGGGTCCAGCTTGATAATCTTTTCTCCCGCAGTCGCCTCATAGTCCGTCCAAGACGGCACGATGGTCAAGTCATGAGTGATGCGAGCTGGCTCATAGTATTTCTTCCAGTTGTCTGCCCAGTCTTCCTCAGCCAAGGCAGTCGTCCCCATCTTGACCTCTCCAAGATCCATAAAGTCTGTCAATTCTGCCAGACGAGCCTGCAAGTCCGCCTCAACTAAAGCTACATCAACTGTATCAGGGTAGTAGGCTGTCACTATGATTTCTTCTTGTTGCTCGACCTCTGGGAAAATCTCGCCAAAACGGTCGACATTCCCCACATAGTCCATACTATCTTCGATCGCAACACCTTGGGCGCCCAACTCAATCAAGAGATTGGAGACCAGCTCCTCTCCCTCACGCTTCACTGTAACTTTTAACTCTTGCCATGTTTCCATAATTAAGATACCAAGCCCGTAAAACACAAAGCCAAAATAGGAAACTCTCTGAAGACGCTTGTGTCTAAGAGAAGTTTATCTTTTTGGCACAGTGTTTAGGGCGGGTTCAGTTTAGAAATTTAACTGAACCATCCTTTCTATTTGTCAATCAATTTTTTCATGTAAACCATATCCATACCTTCTTTTTCAGGCTCGATATGAGTTTGACGGTAGCCATTTTTCTCATAAAAAGCGACCATACCCGCATCCTGTAATACCGTACACAAATCCCACTGTTTAATCGTCGGAAATTCCTTTTCCAGCAATCTCAGTCCCTCAGAACCATAACCTTTTCCTTGATACTGGGGTAAAATCGCTGCCGTTCCCAACCAAGCCTCCGTCAACTCTTCATTGGTCTGAACTCGTGAAAATCCGATATTTTCTTCCTTTTCTTTCACAAAGTAGTAATAGCTATTGGGACGCTCAACCAATTTCCACTTGATTCGTTCACGATCCTCGAGATAGGGATCATACTCATCTTGATATTTTTCATAGACAGCCTTAAAGCTAGCTCTTTGAATGGCAATAATGGTTTCTAAATCTTCTGCTCCTGCTCGTTCAAGTCTAATCATAGTCTCTCTCCACATATTCCCTCACCCTATCCTGCAACTGGGGTACAACCTTATCTGAGCCAAGAAACTCCTCAACGCTCATCAGTTTGTAGCCCTGCCCTTCATCACCAAAGACAATCTTGTCAAACTGTTCCTGAGCCAATTTTCCAACTAGAAAGACGGATTCCTTCCCCTCAAAAAGCATACTTGGGTACACCTTGCTACAAAGCAGGCAATCTTCAGTCAGATGAATCCCCAGTTCTTCATAAACTTCACGCGCCACGCACTCAAAAGGACTTTCATCACCCTCTCGTCCGCCACCTGGCAATTCCCAGGTATTAGGGTATGGAATGTTTGATTTGTCATCACGTAAGATAGTTAAGAGCTTATCACCACAAAAGAGGGCAATCTTGCAACCTGTAAAATCAGAAATTTCTATTCCCATATTAGACTCCTAGTATCTCGGATAAGGGTAAAACTCTCCCTCTTCCAAGCCAACTTTCCCTTCTTCAAAGACTTCTTGGTTCCATTCCATGACGAATTCCTCTGCTTCTGGATCTTCTAAAAAGTCCATAAGGGCATCTAGTCCAACCTCGGCAGTATCTTTAAGGAAAAGCGCAAAATAAGCTAAAAACTCGCGAGAAAATCCTTTTTTAGGCAGATAAGGAATGACCGTTAAATAGTCTTCTTCATTGACGGTTGACTTGGCAGGATTGTAAAAGAGTACCGCTTCCTCAAATAGGATATCGTCTGACGAAACCTCTCCGTCTTCATCCACCATCTCCACACCTGCAGCATTTTGTGCCTCTAGTAGAAAACTCACTTCTACCGCATGGTTGCGCTTGTCCCAACTAATCTCAAAGTCAAAGGGAAAGTTCTTCTCCAACTCTTCCTCTAAAACATCTAAAAATCCGTATGTTGCCATTTTGTCCTCTTTCTATGCGACTCTTTAATCGCCCCGATTGCTCGGAAATATGCTAAAATAGATACTACCATCTTACCACATATACATCAGAAAATCCATGTTAGAAAGGACTGCTATGCCAGACAATCTCGCGCTTCGCATGCGCCCAAAAACCATCGACCAGGTCATCGGTCAGAAGCATCTGGTCGGACAAGGAAAAATTATCCGTCGCATGGTGGAAGCCAATCGTCTGTCCTCCATGATTCTCTACGGACCTCCAGGAATCGGAAAGACCAGTATCGCCTCAGCCATCGCTGGAACGACCAAGTATGCCTTCCGGACCTTTAATGCGACAGTTGATAGTAAGAAGCGACTGCAAGAAATCGCTGAAGAAGCTAAATTTTCTGGAGGACTGGTTCTGCTACTGGACGAGATTCACCGACTAGACAAAACCAAGCAAGACTTTCTACTTCCCCTCTTGGAAAGTGGACTCATCATCATGATTGGGGCTACGACTGAAAATCCTTTCTTTTCTGTCACTCCAGCCATTCGCAGTCGTGTTCAGATTTTTGAGTTAGAACCCTTGTCCAATCAAGACGTCAAAGAGGCGATTCTGATAGCTCTAACTGACCCTGAGCGTGGTTTTGATTTCCCAGTTGAGCTAGATGAGGATGCGCTGAATTTTATCGCGACCTCTACAAATGGAGACCTGCGTTCTGCCTTTAACTCGCTGGATCTGGCTGTTCTCTCTACTCCCGAAAATGACAAGGGCATCCGCCATATCACACTGGATATCATGGAAAACAGCCTGCAGAGAAGTTACATTACCATGGATAAGGATGGGGACGGTCACTACGATGTCCTCTCAGCCCTGCAAAAGTCCATCCGTGGCTCGGATGTCGATGCCAGTCTCCACTATGCTGCCCGCTTGATTGAGGCTGGAGATCTTCCTAGTCTCGCTCGTCGCTTGACTGTTATCGCCTATGAAGATATCGGTTTGGCCAATCCTGAGGCCCAGATCCATACCGTAACTGCTCTAGATGCTGCTCAAAAGATTGGTTTCCCAGAAGCTCGCATCCTCATTGCCAATGTCGTGATTGATTTGGCCCTCTCTCCAAAATCCAACTCAGCCTACGTCGCTATGGACAAGGCCCTTGCTGATCTCAAAACATCAGGGCATTTGCCTATCCCTCGACACCTGCGCGATGGCCACTACAGCGGAAGCAAGGAACTAGGCAACGCCCAAGATTATCTCTATCCGCACAACTATCCTGGAAATTGGGTCAAGCAAGACTATCTGCCAGAAAAAATTAAAAGCCAGCACTATTTCACTCCAGAGGATACTGGCAAATACGAACGGGCCTTGGCGCAACGCAAGGAAACCATTGATAAATTACGAAACTTGTGAAATCCTTTTCAAATAATTGCATTTTCCTCTTGATTTTTTTTGAAAAAGTGGTATCATATAAACATAGAAACGCTGTGGTGTACGACTTCACACTTAAGTGTTGACCGACTATTTTTTGTATTATTAGGGAAACAAAAGTCTTCTAACAGCATGTAGGCCGTCTCACACGGAAACAGCTTCAGTTAGAGCGAGTTGCCCACCTGCTTAATTGCGCGGGTTCAATACAAACCGTGAAGTTTCGGCACCAATACAGCTTTTTCTTTGCCTCCTTAGCTCAGTTGGTAGAGCAGTAGACTCTTAATCTATGGGTCGCAGGTTCGAGCCCTGCAGGGGGCATCTAAACAACAGGAAAAAGCCTTGGTTTCAAGGCTTTTTTGATAGTTCTATCTTTATAAATAAGTTTAAAAAATGGAACATCTTAAAATCTAATTTATTTCCAATAAAGGAGTTAGAAATATGAAACATATTATTATCATTGGGCACCCTAAACGAGAAAAGAAAACTCTATCTATCGAAAATTATGAAAGAAAAAGGCGATTCTTTCAAACCGTACTATTTCGATGAGAATATTGCTAATAAAATTCTGAGTTTAATAACTGTTGAAGACAATCAGGCTTACTATGTCGCCAAAGAAACATCTCCTAGACTTCAAAATAATGAATCAAAGAAAATGTTTAAAGAAATATCAAAGAAAATTGTTGATATTATAACAAGATGTAAGCAGGATAAAATCCTTCGATTAACTGGTAAACAATTAAACGAACTAGATGGGGAATATAGAAAAAATAATTAATCTATTAGGGCAGATAAAAATCTTAAAATCATAAAAACGCATAATGTCAGATGTTCAAAAAATTTAATATTATGCGTTTTTATTATGGAAAGATTTACTAGATTTTGTACTCAAGCTGAGTTTTCCCTATCCTCTTTATCTTCTATCTCCCCTTTTTCATGATGTATTTTCGTATAGGTACTTCAACCATTTGAACGATTTCAAATCCTGCTTTTTGGTAAAGATTGTAAGCTGTTTGATTTGCCTCGTAGACATTTAGAGAAATAGTATCTATGTCTTCATTTTCAAAGGCCAAACTAATAAATTTCCTTAAAGCCTGGCTACCTAAGCCTTGCCCCTGCTTCTGAGGGTTGATAAAAAATCTCCCGATATGAAGATTCCTGTCTTCTAGCCTGATTTTCTGGATAAGCCCCACAAACTCTTGTCCATCAAAGATTGAAAAGATTCCTTCCAAATCTTGCAAGATTTGAATTGTTAAGGGAAAAGGAATCATTGTTCCCATCCATTGTTCCTGAAAGGATTTGCCAAGGGAGTTGGACCATTGGCATAAGAGCTGAGCGTTTTCTATGCTCACATTTTCTTCAAAACGAATCATCATCTTGACCTCACCACCTTATCTATGTTTCTCCATTATACCACTTCTCCTATTTTTTACGAATAGATAAGTATGATTGATCTTTATTTTTTTCTTGTCGGGACCATTCTCGCTTCCTTTCTTGGTTTGGTTATTGACCGTTTTCCTGAGCAATCCATTATCAGTCCAGCTAGTCACTGCGATTCCTGTCAGACTCGCTTGCGTCCGTTGGATTTGATTCCTATCCTCTCGCAGGTCTTTAATCGCTTTCGCTGTCGCTACTGCAAGACTCGCTATCCTGTCTGGTATGCTCTCTTTGAATTTGGGTTAGGATTCCTCTTTCTAGCTTGGTCTTGGGGCTGGATTTCCATAGGACAAGTCATCCTCATAACTGCTGGCTTGACCTTGGGAATCTATGACTTTCGCCATCAGGAATATCCCTTACTAGTCTGGCTGACTTTCCACCTAATCCTCATGGCCTGCTCTGGTTGGAATCTGGTTATGGTCTTCTTTCTTGCCCTTGGAATCATAGCTCATTTTATTGATATCCGCATGGGCGCAGGAGATTTCCTCTTTCTAGCTTCTTGTGCCCTCGTCTTTAGCACGACAGAATTACTCATCTTGATCCAGTTTGCTTCTGCGGCGGGCATCCTGGCCTTTCTCCTGCAAAAGAAAAAGGAAAGACTTCCTTTTGTGCCTTTCCTCTTACTTGCTGCGACTATAATAATTTTCTATCAGTTCTTATTAGTTTGTTGAATTGGGAACCCAAAGCTCAACTTCTGCATCCATGGGATTACCGTTTAAAAGTATTTCTAAGATAATTCCATCATTGTAAAGCGAGCTATATTCTCCCTCAAAAAAGTTATCCTCCAATTTATCAAACAAGAGTCTTGATTTATCACCACTGGCTGAGCTTACTAAATAATCTTTCTCTGGGACAAGAATGCTTTCGTAACCTGCCACAGCATTATTTGCCGCAACTCCTGCGTAGTATTGTATACCATCTTCATGAGGAACTATCAAAGCATAGCCTCTTTTATCTATGGAATGGGGCATCAATTTTCCTAGCATTCCTTCTTTAAATAACTGAGTATAGAATGCCGTTTTCTCTTTAGAATAGTGATGTTCATGAACTGTAGTTCCTTCTATCAAAATACTCTTGCCAACTAAGGTAAACGATGGTTTAGTTTGATGTTTCATTATATGAACTCCTTTCTTTATGGTATAATCATAACAAAGGTAATATGACAACTATCTGTCATATTTAAGGAGAAAATTATGAAAATCGACCGTCAAATGGGGATTATTTCTCATTTAGTAAATAAACGAAAAACAACAGCTAAAGAATTATCAGAACTTTTTAAAGTCAGCACACGAACTATTATGAGAGATATTGATGATTTATCTCTTGCAGGCATTCCTCTCTATGTAATGAAAGGAAAAAATGGAGGCATTTTTCTTATGGAAGACTTCCAAACTGACAAACCTCCCCTGACCCAATCCGAACGGCTTTCGATCGAATCCGGTTTAAAAAGTCGCTATCAAGTATTGGAAGATACCTCTACTTTCAATGCTATATTGAAATTAAATGCTACCAATACATACTCTGATTTCGAAATTGATTTGTCTCTATCTCAAGGGAACTTGGAAATACGAACTTTGATTTTTAAGTTATTGGAAGCTATCAGAGGTAGAGTAAAAATAAAATTTTCCTATATTAATTCACAAGGACTGGTGAGTCAAAAAAATTGTGAGCCTTACCGTATTGTCTATAAGGACCGAAGTTGGTATATGGATGCCTACGATACTGATAAAGCGCGTTTTTCTGTTTTTAAAGTTGCTAGAATTAGTGAACTTACTCTCTCTGATACTTTTTCAAAAAGACATTTTACACCACTTCCCTATGATGGTGGTACATGGATGAATGAAAACAAAGTACCTGTCATCCTGCATGTCCAGAAAATTGTTCTTGATCGATTTGTGGAACTCTTAGGCTATAATGCCATAAAACCTATTAATAGCGATATTTACGAGATTATTTATCCGTTAAACGACAATGATTGGGGATACAATACCTTGCTTGCTTTTGGAAAATACATCACTGTTATATCTCCTAAGCATTTCCTGAAACATTTCACCAACTATATAGATACCATTCATAAGCAATACCCAAACTAATATTCAACTGTCATTCATGAACTTATACCCTCAAAAGAAAAAGGAAAGACTTCCTTTTGTGCCTTTCCTCTTACTTGCTGCTTGTTTGATTATTTTTGGTAAGCTACTGCTTGTTTGATAAAGTCCTGAATCGGCTCTCCTTGGTGGAGAGCTTTTACAATTTTCGAACCAACGATAACACCATCTGACACCGCATTGAAGCGTTCTACATCTGCTTGACTAGATACGCCAAAACCTGTCAAGACTGGGATGTCAGCTACTTGATGCAATTGCGCCAGGTGCTTGTCCAAGTCTGCACGGTAATTTCCTGATTTTCCTGTTACCCCATTGATAGCAACGGCATAGACGAAGCCCTCAGCTCCCTGGATTAACTCTTTTTGGCGCTCGAGTCCTGTGGTCAAACTAACTAGGGGAATCAAGGCGATATCTGTGTCTGCCAAAAAGGGCTCTACAAAGTTGGCATGCTCATGAGGCAGGTCTGGGATAATCAAGCCCTTAACTGCTGTATCTGCCAGATCTTTGACAAATTTCTCCACACCGTACTGAAAGAGGGGGTTGAAGTAGGTCATGATGACAAGCGGAACTTCTGTCTGAATGGTTTTCAAGGTTTCAACCAAAGCCTGAGTAGAAGTCCCGTGAGCTAGACTGCGCAATCCTGCTTCTTCGATCACAGGTCCATCTGCAACAGGGTCTGAAAAGGGAATACCCACTTCAATGGCTGAAACACCCAAATCTTCTAAAAAGTGGATTGTTTCATCGAGACCATCCAAACCTTTCTCATGGTCTCCAGCCATGATATAGGGAACAAAAATTCCTTTTCCTGCTGCTTTGATAGCATTCAATTTTTCTGTTAAAGTCTTAGGCATGGGCTTCTCCCTTCTTTGCTGCATCTGCTTCCAAGCGGTCTTTGACTTGAACTACATCCTTGTCCCCACGACCGGATAGGCAGACAATCATTGACTTGTCTGGACCAAGTTCTTTGGCCAATTTCACTGCGAAAGCAATGGCATGGCTAGATTCCAAGGCTGGAATAATCCCTTCCACGCGAGACAAGAGTTGGAATCCTTCCAAGGCTTCCTCGTCCGTCACAGGAACATAGCTGGCACGTTTGATATCGTGGTAGTGAGAATGTTCTGGGCCAATACCAGGATAGTCCAAACCGGCTGAGATAGAAAAGGCTTCTAAGATTTGTCCATGTGCATCTTGGAGCACATCCATAAGCGAACCGTGGAGAACACCTGGACGACCCTTGATCAAGGTAGCTGCGTGGTGCTCCGTATCCACACCTAGTCCTGCTGCTTCAGCCCCATACATAGCTACAGACTCATCTTCTACAAATGGATGGAAGAGACCGATAGCATTAGAACCACCACCAACACAGGCTACTAGGGCATCTGGCAAATCTTGACCTGTCAAGTCACGGTACTGTTGTTTGGCTTCTCGACCGATGACACTTTGGAAGTCACGAACGATTTCTGGGAATGGATGAGGTCCTAAGGCAGAACCAAGGATATAGTGGGTATCGTCGATATTTGCCACCCATGAACGGAGGGCTGCATTGACCGCATCCTTGAGCACGCGCGAACCATCTGTTACTGCCTCAACCTTGGCTCCCAAAAGCTCCATACGGAAGACATTGAGGGCTTGTCGTTTGACATCTTCCTCACCCATGTAAATGGTACATTCCATGTTAAAGAGGGCTGCAGCTGTTGCAGTTGCTACACCGTGCTGACCAGCACCTGTTTCAGCGATAATTTTCTTTTTGCCCATGCGCTTAGCCAGAAGAACTTGGCCCAAGGCATTGTTAATCTTGTGGGCCCCTGTGTGATTGAGGTCTTCCCGTTTGAGATAAATCTTAGCTCCACCGATATGCTGGGTCAAGTTTTTTGCGTAGTAAAGGGGAGTTTCACGTCCTACATACTGGCGTAAGAGCTGGTTTAATTCCTCTTGGAAACTTGGGTCCGCCTGACTTTCACGATAAGCTTTTTCCAACTCCAAAACTGCTGTCATCAATGTTTCTGGGACAAAACGTCCGCCGAATTTTCCGTAAAATCCATCTTTATTTGGTTCTTGATATGCCATTCTTTGCCCTCTCTATAAATCTTCTAATCTTTTCATGATCTTTTTGTCCATCTGTCTCCACTCCACTTGATACATCGACTGCATAGGGAGTAAAGTGTCGAATTGCTTTTACTACATTGTCTTCCTTAAGCCCACCTGCGATAAAGAAAGGCTGAGCTAGTTCTGCCGTATCCAGTTGGCCCCAGTCAAAGATCTGGCCACTCCCTGCCACAGGGGCATCAAAGAGTAGATAATCTGCCCGAGAATTGGGCACATGCCCCTCTCCATCCACCTGCACAGCCTGAATGCTGGCACAAGGTGAATCCTCAAACAAATCATCTGCTACCTGACCATGAACTTGAACCAAGTCCAAGCCAACTTTTTTAATTGCTTCTAGTAGTTCTGTCCTACTTGGTGAAACAAATACGCCAACCTTTTTTACATCGGAAGGAATGTGCTTTGCGAGCTCAGCAGCCTCTTCCAAGCTCACCTGTCTTTTACTAAGCGCAAAGACAAAACCAATGTAGTCTGCCCCTGCTGATACGGCTGTCTCTACCGCTTCTTTGGTCGATAATCCACAAATCTTAACCTTTGTCAATCTGCAACTCCTTGATTCTTTGAGCCACATCCTCTGCCTGCATGAGAGCTGTTCCCACCAAAATTCCGTTAAAGGATGATGCTACTCGTTCCGCATCCTGTCCTGTGAAAATGGCAGATTCAGAAATGTAATAGTGACCTTTCTTAAAGTGCTGAGCCAAGTCTACACTGGTCTGCAAGTCGACTTCAAAGGTGGTCAAGTTACGGTTGTTAACCCCAATAATCTCAGCACCCAGTCTGTGGGCCACCTCTAGTTCAGCAAGATTGTGAGTCTCCACCAAAACTTCTAGACCAAGCTCTGTCGCATAGTCGTAAAGTTCCTTAAGGCGTTCTTCTGACAAGGCTGCCACAATGAGCAAGATGACTGTCGCACCCGCATTGCGAGCACGGATGATTTGCTTTTCATCGATGATAAAGTCCTTATTAAGCGTCGGAATGTTTACCTGACTGGAAATCTCACGCAAATAATCCAAATGCCCTTTAAAGAAAACTTCATCTGTCAAAACCGAAATCATCACTGCTCCGTTCGCTTCATAAGTCTGGGCCTGTTGCACAATATCCACATCGAGATTGATATCTCCCAGACTAGGGCTAGCCTTCTTGACCTCAGCGATTACCTGCAAACGGTCTTGATGTTGTTTTAAATAGTCAGCCAAGCGATAGGTCTGGCGCAAGGGCTGGATTTCCTCCAGCTCCATTTGCTCGACTTCACGCGCCTTCTGTTCTAAGATTCGTGATAAAAATTCCTGACTCATTTTTGGTACTCCTGTAACAGTCTGAGTTTTTCAAGGGCCTTGCCACTAGCAATCACTTGACGAGCCAAGGCAACTCCTTCCTTGATACTAGCTACCTTACCATTAGCATAGAAACCAAGACCAGCATTCAAGACTGTCGTTTCCAAGAATGGACTTGGTTCGTTTTGAAGAACGCTGAGCAAAATTTCTGCATTTTCCTGAGCATTGCCACCACGGATATCTTCGATAGCGTAGCGTTCCATCCCCAAATCCTCTGGAGTGAAGCTTGACAAGGTGATTTCGCCATTTTCAAGAAGAGCAATATTGGTTGTTCCGTTCAAGCCAGCTTCATCCAGCCCTTCTGGTCCAGCAACCACGATGGCACGCTTGCGGCCCATATTTTTCAAAACCTGAGCGGTACTTTCTAGCAGTTCTGGACGACTAATCCCAAGAAGCTGTGTTTCCAAGGCCATTGGGTGAATCAGTGGACCAGTCAAGTTCATGATTGTTGGAATTCCCAATTCCAAACGTGCTGGCATGATGTATTTCATAGCTGGGTGCATATTTTTAGCAAAGAGAAAGACGATGCCAGTTTTATCAAAAACCTTACCTAGTTCAGCTGGTTTGAGGTCAAGATTGATGCCCAATGCTTGAAGGACATCTGCAGAACCCGATTTAGAAGAAATCGAACGGTTACCGTGCTTAGCCATATGAATGCCGCCACCAGCCAAGACAAAGGCTGCAGTTGTGGAAATGTTAAAGCTGAAAGACTTGTCCCCACCTGTACCACAGTTGTCCATGGCATCATGTATCTCAGTTGGAATGTGTTGGGCATGGCCTCTCATGACTTGTGCAATGGCTGTGCGTTCTTCAGGTGTTTCCCCCTTCATCTTAAGGGCCAAGAGAAGAGAAGCAATCTGAGCTTCGGTTACACGCCCAGTTACGATACGCTCAATGACATCCGTCATTTCCACACCTGATAAATTTTCAAATTTCGCTAGTTTTTCAATAATTTCTTTCATCCTAGTTTCCTCACTTTACAACCTTCTCGATAAAATTTCGAATAGAAGACAAGCCATCTGGCGTTCCGATACTTTCTGGATGGTACTGGAAGCCATAAATCGGCAGGGTTTTGTGTTGAATTCCCATAATGGCCTGGTCATCAGTCGAACGAGCTGTCACTTCAAAGCCTTCTGGCATTTCTTCAATCAAAATGCTGTGATAGCGCATGACTGGACGACCATCCTCAATGCCTTGATAGAGAACAGATGGCGCTTCAAAGCTGATATGGCTCTGTTTCCCATGCATGACTTTTGGAGCCAAACCTAGCTTCCCACCAAAGACTTCTGCGATGGCTTGGTGACCCAAACAAATCCCTAGAATCGGCTTCTTGCCGGCAAAGTCACGAATCATGTCTTCCATCTTTCCAGCATCAACTGGCCAACCGGGACCAGGAGAAAAGACCAGACCATCTGCTTTTTCAGCTTCTTCATACAGCTTGGGATCATCATTTCTCAAGACCTGCACTTCTGCAAAACTCCCAATGTACTGGGCCAAGTTATAGGTAAAAGAATCATAGTTGTCAATCAATAAAATCATGGTCTTAGTTCTCCAATTCTAGTCATAGATTTAGCCTTGTTAATGGTTTCTTGATATTCGTTTTGAGCAATAGAGTCATAGACAATCCCTGCCCCAGCCTGAACATAGGCTTTTTGATTTTTGAGAATCATAGTTCGGATGGCGATGGCGAAGTCCATATCACCCGTCGCAGACAAGTAGCCGATTGCTCCTGCATATACGCCCCGTTTTTCCGTTTCCAGTTCATAGATGCGTCTCATGGCCCGAATCTTTGGTGCTCCTGAAACTGTCCCAGCTGGAAGTGTAGCTTTCAAAGCATCCATGGCAGTGAGTTCGGGAAGCAAACGCCCTTTCACCACGCTGGTCAAATGCATGACATAGCGGAAGAGCTCCACTTCCATATACTTGGTGACTTGGACACTGGCTGTTTCAGAGATGCGACCAATATCGTTACGCCCCAAGTCTACCAACATCCGATGCTCTGCTGTTTCCTTCTCATCAGAAAGCAGGTCTGTCGCCAAGGCCTTGTCCTCTTCATCCGCTGTGCCTCTTGGTCGCGTACCTGCAATCGGATTGGTTGTCACGATACCGTTTTTGACAGAAACCAAACTTTCAGGACTGGCACCGATGATTTGATAATCCCCAAAATCATAGAAATAGAGGTAATTAGATGGATTGGTCACTCGAAGATTCCTATAGAAATCAAATGGATTTCCAGTAACTTCTGCTGAGAAACGCTGACTGAGCACACATTGGAACATATCCCCGTTACGAATCAAGTCACGAGCTGTTTCGACCATTTGCTCAAACTTCTGAGGAGCGATATGCGGTTTGAAGTCGAGCGGAGATAAATCCAAATCTTCAAATTCATTTGGAGCAGGGATGCGTAATTCCACAAGCACTTGGTTCAAGGATTCTTTCAAGTCTTCTTGACTGCGCTCGCTATAGAGAGCATCCTCTATGACATGAATTTTTTCCTTCTTGTGGTCAAAGACCATATAGCTCTCATAGACAAAGAAATGCATGTCTGGCGTCCCAATGGTATCCTCAGGGATTTGTCCAATTTCTTCATAAAGAGAAATCATATCGTACCCCACAAAGCCAATAGCTCCCCCACCAAAAGGTAGGTCTGAATGGTGCTGGCTCTTATGAGTCACTTCATAAAGGAAATCCAAAGGATCCCGATCAATCACTTGACCATTTTGATAAAGGACTCCATTTTCAAACTGAATCTCAAAAACTGGATTATAGGCTAGGATAGAAAAACGAGCGGTTTCCTTGTCTCTCGGAATACTCTCTAAGATAACCTTGTGTTGCCCCTTTAGACGCATATAAGCCAATATTGGTGATAAGACATCTCCATGAATGATTCGTTCCATTGTAATTTCCCTTTCAGTTCTAATTCTAGTCCGTGGCGACTGTATGAAAAATCCCCACGCAAAATAACTTGCGTGAGGACGAAATTCGCGGTGCCACCTCAATTATAGGATTTCTCCTATCTCTCATTCCTGTCTTAGAAAGATTCTGTAACAGGCTGTGCGATAAAGGGCACTCCCTTGAGAATTATGTTTTCTTCTCTCGTTTCAGATGGACCCAACCTTACAGTTTTCTCTGCTTGTTTCCAGCAACCACAAGCTCTCTGGGAGAGAAAAGACTGTAATTTTTCCATCTCTTATTTTTTAGCTTCTAGGTAGTCTGCAATCGCAGCTACGTCCTTGTCTCCACGCCCAGAGACATTGATGATGATAATCTCATCTTTACTTAGTTTCGGTGCACGTTTAACTGCTTCTGCGATCGCGTGCGAACTTTCAATCGCTGGGATAATCCCTTCTGTCTTACTAAGAAGGAGCAAGGCTTGAACCGCTTCTTCATCTGTCGCTGCCACATATTCTACGCGGCCAGAATCTTTAAAGTAGGCGTGTTCTGGACCAACCCCTGGATAGTCCAAACCAGCTGAGATAGAGTAAACTGGCGCCAGCTCTCCATCTTCCTTAAAGACTGCATAAGTCTTCATACCGTCGACAATTCCGACACTACCTTTTGTCATAGTGGCTGCGTGCTTGTCTGTGTCAAGTCCGTGACCAGCGGCTTCTACCCCAATCAATTTGACTTCTTCATCAGCTACATACTGTGAAAAAGCACCGATGGCATTGGAACCACCACCTACACAGGCAATGACGTAGTCTGGTAAACGGCCTTCTTTTTCTAAGATTTGACGACGAGATTCTTCACTGATGACCTTTTGGAATTCATGAACAATTGTAGGATAAGGATGAGGACCTACAGCAGATCCCAAAACGTAGAAGGCTTCAAGATCATTCATCCATGCTCCAAAGGCTGCATCAACCGCGTCCTTGAGAGTTCGAGTTCCCGTTTCAACCGCGTGAACAGTTGCTCCCATCATCTCCATGCGGAAAACATTGAGGCGTTGACGTTCCACATCTTCTGCCCCCATGTAGACATCACAGGCCATACCAAACTTGGCTGCAGCCGCTGCTGTCGCAACACCGTGTTGACCAGCTCCTGTTTCCGCGATCACTCGTTTTTTGCCCATACGTTTGGCAAGAAGAATTTGCCCTAAAACGTTGTTGAGTTTGTGAGAACCAAGGTGGTTAAGATCTTCACGTTTGAGATAAATCTTAGCTCCACCTAGGTGTTCTGTTAAGCTCTCTGCATAATATAGAGGTGTCTCACGACCTGAATAATCCTTCAAGTAATGGCGAAATTCTGCCAAAAATTCTGGATCATCCTTGTATTTGTCAAATGTCACTTCCAACTCATCCAACAAAGCCTGAATCGGCTCCGGTACAAAACTACCACCAAATTGTCCAAAATATCCTTTAGTTGTCATAAAATTTTCCTCTTTCAGTATTAATTTAAAGATATGAAAAAAGCCCACACACAGAATCTACTTCCGTGTGAGGGCGTTGGTAACGCGGTGCCACCTCAATTATAAAGGGACTATCCCCCCTTACATCTCTGCCTTGTCTAACAACAAGTTGCACTGTAAGGTGTGCGCACCGAATTTTCATTGTTTCAAATTCATTTTTAAAATCAGCCCACTTTCACTACTTCCAACCACCTGTTCACAATCACCACAGGCTCCCTGAAGATCAAACATAGTTACTTTTCTGATTTATTGAGAATATTATATGTTATTGTTCTATCTTTGTCAAGATTTTTTTATGATTTTTTTCCAGAACCGAGGATTTCTTCGGAAATTCTCACCAAAGTCTTAACGATATAGTCGACTTCATCATCGCTTAATTTTGTATGAAGAGGGAGCGTAATTTCATTTTCAAAGAAGGCATAGGCTCTTGGATAATCTGCCATATCGAAGCCAAGATTCTTATAGGCTGTCAAGAGAGGAAGTGGTTTGTAATGTACGTTACTTGCAATTCCTGCTTTAGCCAATTCTTGGATGATGAGGTTGCGTTCTTCTAAGCTTGCTCCTTCTACATGGGTGATGTAGAGGTGACGACAAGATTCGACAGTATCAGTCTTGTGTGCCAATGGGTGAATACGAGTACCCGCAAAACCACGATCATAGCGGTCCACGATGTCCTTACGACGTTGCAACAAACCAGGGTAACGATCCAATTGTACCAAACCTATCGAAGCCATGATATCCGTCATGTTGCACTTGTAGGCCGGTGTTACGATATCGTACTCCCATGAACCCAATTGCATCTTAGCAAGAGCATCCTTAGTCTGACCATGAAGGGAAAGGATTTGGAATTCCTTGTACATCTCTTCGTCATCAATCGCTGGATTGGCCTTCCAAGTCGCACTTCCTCCCTCAGCCGTTGTAAAGTTTTTAACAGCATGGAATGAGAAGGAAGTAAAGTCAGCGATAGAGCCAGCGGGGTGTCCTTTATAAGTTGATCCCAAAGCATGGGCACTATCAGAGACAATCACAATACGGTTAAAGACCTTTTGCCACTTGCTTGAAGCAGT